>CAXGUG010000003.1:0-89620 GCA_964012715.1 uncultured Rhodospirillaceae bacterium
TGATAGAGGATGCTGTCGGCATCGTCGAGCCGCACCGGCGGCATCTCCAACCCCAGGTTCAAAGCATCGGTCATGATCGCGGATTAGTGCAGGTTGGGCGATTTGTAGAATTCGCCCCGGGCGCGGGACCGCACGATCACGGTGATCAATTCGCCGTCACGGTAGATGTTCAACGGAATCTCGATCCCGGCGGGGCCCAGGGACCAAACGCCGCGAAAGAACTCGGCCATGCCGTCGACGGGTTTGTCGTCGACGCCGACCACCATGTCGCCGGCTTCTATGCCCGCGTCTTCCGCCGGGCCGCCTTTCCAGGTGCCGACGATGACGACCTTGCCCATGGTTTCGGCGGTGAAGGTGCCGAGCCAGGGGCGGGGCGGGCGCCCCGTGGTGCCCGTGGTCCGCAAGGTCGGCAGCACCGCCTTCACGATGTCGATGGGAACGATCATGTTGCCTTCGGTCTCGCCACTTTCCTCGCCGCGCACGTAAAGCGAGCCGATCCCCCGCAGGGTTCCGTCCTCGCCGATCAGCGCCGCCCCGCCCCATAGGGGATGGGCGGGGGTGGTGAAGATGGCGTCGTCCAGCAGGTATTCCCAATATCCGGCGAATTCCTTGCGCGCCGAAACGCGGGCCTGCAGCGCATGGGCGCGACCGCCGCATCCGGCGACGATCACGTCGTCGCCCGGAATTAGATCGGCGGAAGATCCGATCTCCATCGCCGGGGCGTCGAGCGGCTGTAGCGCTTGCACCAGGCCGAAGCCCGTTTCCTGATCGTAGCCCATGACATGGCCTTCGGCGGCGCGACCGTCATTGGTGACCAGCCAGACCCGTTCGGCCTCGACCACCAGATAACCGATGGTCAGCACCAGGCCCTTGGGGTCGATGACCACGCCATGGCCGCTGCGCTCCGTGCCCAGGGTGTTGGCGGTGAATGCTGTCTCTGGAATTTCCGAGCGTAGGGACACGACACTGCGCAGCGCCGTTTCCACGTCGAATGAAAACCGTGCCTGATCCGGCCGGTAGGGCTCGGGAATTTCAGGATAGTCCGTGTGCGGATCGTCCATATCCGAATGTTAGAGGAAGTTCGCGGCAATTGAAATGCCTTCCGGGGGCGCGCAAGATTGTGCACAATCCGATCAAACGAAATATCCGCCCCGGCGGAACGAAGAGGAGGCATTCATGGCCTATTATGTCCCGGTAGAGGAAGTCCCGAGCCTTAAAGGCAAGGTTTCGGACGAGGAGTGGGAACTGCGCTGCGAGTTGGCGGCGGTTTATCGTCTGGTCAATCGTTTCGGTTGGGACGACGGCATTTTCACCCATTCGTCGGTGCGCCTGCCGGGGCGCGACCATCACTTCCTGATCAATCCCTACGGCCATCTGTTTTCCGAGGTCTGCGCCTCGAACCTGGTGAAAATCGACGTCGACGGCAACGTCCTGGACGACAGCCCCTACACGGTAATCCGCGCCGGGTTCGTCATCCATTCGGCGATCCACATGGCGCGGGGCGATGCGATGTGCGTGGTGCATACCCATACCAACGCCGGCATGGCCGTCTCGACCCAGAAGGAAGGGCTGTTGCCCCTGAACCAGAAGTCCATGGGCTTCTACAACCGGCTCGCCTATCACGACTATGAAGGCATCGCCAACGACACGGAAGAACGTGAACGCCTGGTTCGCGACCTGGGCAATCATCACTCGATGATCCTGCGCAACCACGGCTTGCTGGCCACGGGGCGGAGCATCGCCGAAGCGTTCCAGCACATCCGCTATCTGCAGCATTCCTGCGAACTGCAGATCATGTCGCAATCGACCGGGGCCGAGCTGATCATTCCACCGGCGGAGGTCTGCGAGCATACCGCTCAACAGTTCGAAGGCGACGGCACCCCGCGCGGCGCGGAAACTTTCGCCGCCTATATGCGGATGCTCGACCGGGAAGAGCCCGACTACAAACATTGAGCCGAACGACCTAACCGGCGCTGTTTTCGCGGCCCGCCCGGCTTTGGGCGGGCCGTCGTGTATCCGGATTAAGTCAATGGCTACAACCGGTTCCGGCGAATCCCCGATCTTAAAAAGTGTGTCATTTGACATCCCTGGTCGGGGCAACTATCTTAACTAAATCAACAACTTAAATCTGTCGCCCTGCAGCCCGCTCATCGCTGAGCGGGAGAGGCGATTTTTTTGCCGTCCCCAGCGCGGGGTGACGGATGGCCGCCCTTAACCCGGCGGTATGCGCCAACAAGAACAAAGGAGCCGAACACGGCATGTGCGGACTTAGCGGCGAAATTCGATTCGACGGAACCCATGCGGACACGGGAGCGGTGGCGCGGATGACCGATGCCATGGCCCCACGCGGCCCCGATGCGGCGGGCCTGTTCGCGCAAAGCCGGTGCGCCTTCGGCCATCGGCGGCTGAAGATCATCGATCTTTCGGAAAAGGCGCAGCAGCCCCTGGTCGATTCTGACCTGGGCCTGACCATCGCCTTCAACGGCTGCATCTACAACTACAAGGCCTTGCGCGAGGAACTGATCGCCCTGGGGTATCGCTTCTTTTCCACCGGCGATACCGAAGTGGTGCTGAAATCGTTCCATGCCTGGGGGCCGGACTGCGTCAAGCGGCTGAACGGCATGTTCGCCTTCGCCATCTACGAGCGCGACACCGGCCGCCTGACCCTGGCCCGCGACCGCCTGGGCATCAAGCCGCTGTACCTGGCGGAAAGCGGCAAGCGCCTGCGCTTCGCGTCGAGCCTGCCGGCGATCCTGGCGGCGGGCGACACGGACACCTCGATCGATCCGATCGGCCTGCATCATTACATGTCGTTCCACGCCGTGGTGCCGCCGCCCTATACGGTGCTGAAGGGCGTACGCAAGCTGCCGCCCGCGACCTATGCGGTGTTCGACGCCGACGGCACGCGCAAGGATACGACCTATTGGAAGGTCGATTTCACCCGCGAGGGCGAGGACCTGGGCCGTAGCGCCGAGGAATGGCGCGATCTGGTCTATGACGCCCTGGCCCTGTCCATTGACCGACGATTGGAAGCGGACGTCGATGTCGGCGTGTTGTTATCCGGCGGGGTCGATTCCTCGTTGATCGTCGGCATGCTGGCCCGCGCCGGAAAGACGCCGCTGCGTACGTTCTCGGTCGGGTTCGAAGACGTCGGCGGCGAAGCCGGGAACGAATTCAAATACTCCGACATCATCGCCAAGGAATTCGGCACCGAGCATTACAAGATCCACATCGGCGCCGACCGGATGATGGAACTGCTGCCCGATACCTTCAAGGCCATGTCCGAACCGATGGTCAGCCATGACAACGTCGGCTTCTTCGCGCTAAGCCAGGAAGTCTCCAAGCATGTGAAGGTCGTGCAGTCGGGGCAGGGGGCCGATGAAATCTTCGGCGGTTACTCCTGGTATCCGCCGCTGATGGATTCCAACGACGCGGTGACCGATTATGCCGCCGTGTTCCGCGACCGCGATTTCGAGGATTACAAGCGCGCCGTCTCGCCCGCTTATCACACGGACCGCGACGAAAGCCTGGCCTTCATCGCCGACCACTTTGCCCAGCCGGGCGCCGACCGCGCGGTCGACAAGGCATTGCGCATCGATTCCACGATCATGCTGGTCGACGATCCGGTCAAACGGGTCGACAACATGACCATGGCCTGGGGGCTCGAGGCGCGGGTGCCGTTCCTGGACCACGAGCTGGTCGAACTGGCGGCGCGCGTGCCGCCGGAACACAAGGTCCGCGACGGCGGCAAGGGCGTGCTGAAAGACGTCGCCCGCTTGGTCGTCCCGGCCGAGGTCATTGACCGGCCTAAGGGCTATTTCCCTGTTCCGGCATTGAAGTACATCGAAGGCCCGTATCTTGAAATGGTGCGGGACACCCTGGCGTCAAAGGCGGCGCGTGACCGGGCGTTGTTCAACCGTGGCTATCTGGACATGTTGTTGGACGCACCGGCCGATCACATTACGCCGCTAAAAGGCTCGAAGCTGTGGCAGGTGGCGCTCATGGAAACTTGGCTGCAGACTCACGGGGTCTGACGGCGTGACCCGGCAAAAGGAACCCCAGGTCATGGAAGATAAGCTGTCCTTGAAGCATTGGGGCGAGCCGCCCAAAAACGGGTTGGGCACGGTCGGAAAATGCGTGGCCGTTCACTGCGGCTGGGGCCGCGTGTTGTTCGGCCAAACCTTCGACAAGCCGGACCTGCTCGCTGGTCAGTTGATGGACGAGGAAACCGGCGAGCGCGATCTGGCGATCTACGTGCGCGACCCGCATGTTCTGCTGTCGCTGGCGCCGCAGACACTGTTCATGGACCCGTCGCATAGCTATCGGCTGAACCTCAAGGAACTACCGGCCACGGCCATGGCGACGGAAAGCGCCAAGTTCACTATTCGCCCGGCGACGTCGGCGGACGAAAGCGCGGTCAACCGTATCTACGGATCGCGCGGCATGGTCGCGTTGAAGCCCGGGTTTCTGGGCGATTTGGATGACCGGCACTGCGTTTCGGTCCTGGTTGCCGAGGGCACGCAGGACGGCGAAATCCTGGGCGTCGTCATGGGGGTCGATCATGCGGTCGCTTTCGATGATCCGGAAGAAGGCTCCAGCCTGTGGGCCTTGGCGGTCGATGCCCAGGCCGCCGTGCCCGCCGTCGGTATCGGTCTGGTCAAGGATTTGGCGGCCCGGTTCCGTCAGGCCGGGCGTGCGTTCATGGACTTGTCGGTCCTGCATGACAACGCCGAGGCGATAAAGCTGTACGAGAAAATGGGGTTCGAACGGGTGCCCGTCTATACGGTGAAAAAGAAGAACCCGATCAACGAATCCCTGTTCATCGGCCCGCAGCGGACCGAGAACCTGAACATCTATGCCAAGATCATCGTCGATGAAGCCCGCCGCCGGGGCATCCATGTGGACATCGAAGACGCCGAGGCGGGCCTGTTCACCCTGACCCTGGGTGGTCGGACGATCGCCTGCCGTGAATCGCTCAGTGAGATGACGTCCGCCGTGGCGATGAGCCGCTGCGACGATAAATCCCTGACCCATCGAACCCTGGCCAAAGCCGACTTGAAGGTGCCTGCGCAGGTCACCCTGAAGAACCGGGATGACGTGCGCGAATTCCTGGATCGTTTCGGGCGGATCGTGATCAAGCCCGCGCGGGGCGAACAAGGCATGGGCGTGTTCGTCGACCTATGTTCCGAGGACGAGGCGATCAAAGCCTTCGACGAAGTGCGCGACCAGACAGACCACGTCATCGGCGAAGAATTCGTTCAGGGGCGGGACTTGCGCATCATCGTGATCGGGGACGAGGTCGCCGCCGCCGCCGTGCGCCGCCCGCCGCGCATTACCGGCGACGGCCAGCACAGCATTCAGGAACTTATTCAGCGCCTGAGCCGCCGCCGAGCCGCCGCCACGGGCGGCGAAAGCCGTATCCCGATCGACGACGAAACGCGGCGCTGCATTCAGGCGCAGGGTTACGGCATGGGGTCGATCCTCGCCGACGGTGTGGTCTTGGAGGTTCGCAAGACCGCGAACCTGCACACCGGTGGGACGATCCACGACGTGACCGAAGACCTGCATCCGGTCCTGCGCGAAGCCGCTTTGGCGGGCCGCCAGGTTCTGGGAATTCCCGTCGTCGGTTTCGATTTCATGGTTCCCCAGGTGGACGGAGCCGACTACCGTATCATTGAAGCAAACGAGCGCCCCGGTCTGGCCAACCACGAGCCACAGCCGACGGCGCAGAAATTCGTCGATTTCCTGTTCCCCGAGACCCGCAAGGAAATGGTCGAACAACCGGCAAAAAGCCGAGGAGATATCGCGTGAAGTACGACCTTTTCATCGACCGGGATTATTTGGTCGAGATTCTGGCCAAACTCCTGGCCACCCCCAGCCCCACCGGCATGACGGACGAGATCGTCGGCTTGGTTTGCGATGAATTGAAGGAACTGGGCATACCGTTCGAATTGACCCGCCGGGGCGCGATCCGCGCCGATTTGAAGGGCGAGGCCGCATCGCCCGACCGGGCCATCGCGTCGCACCTGGACACCCTGGGCGCCATGGTCAAAAGCTTCCGTCTGGGAGGGCGCTTGGAAGTGGTGCCGATCGGCCATTGGTCGTCGCGCTTTGCCGAGGGCGCGCGCTGCACCGTGCATTCCGACGGCGGCCGCACCTTCCGCGGCACGATCCTGCCGGCCAAGGCCTCGGGTCATACCTATAACGAAGCGATCGACACCCAACCCACGGATTGGAGCGAGGTCGAACTGCGCCTGGATGAGCGCGTCGCCTACGAACACGAAGTCCGGGCGCTCGGCATCAATGTCGGCGATACCATTTCCATCGACCCGATGACCGAGTTCATGAAGAACGGTTTCGTGTTTTCCCGCCACCTGGATGACAAGGCGGGTGTCGCGGCGATGCTGACGGCGGCGCGGGCGATCATCCGCTCCGACGTCAACCTGCCGATCGACTGCCACCTGTTGTTCACGATCTCGGAAGAGGTCGGGGTCGGCGCATCGCACGTACTGCATGGCGATGTGGCGGAACTGGTCTCCATCGACAACGGCACCATCGCGCCGGGGCAGCATACCTCGGAATACGGCGTGACCATTGCCATGCAGGATTCGTCCGGTCCGTTCGACTGGCACCTGTCGCGATCGCTGATCGACATGTGCGTGCATCATGGGGTCGAGTATTCGCGCGATGTGTTCCGCTATTACCGGTCCGATGCCGCCGCGGCGTTGGAAGCGGGGAACGACATTCGGACGGCGCTGCTTTGCTTCGCCCTGGATGCGTCGCACGGGTACGAGCGTACGCATCTGGATTCCGTCATGGCGCTGACGCGGTTGCTGACGCTTTATGTGCAGTCCAAACCGATGTTCATGCGCGACAAGGATGCGTTGGGTCCGCTTGGCGATTTGCCGGCGACGGAGCGCGATAAACAGCCGAAAGCCGCCGAGTAGGGCTTGCCCCGCCCCGCCTGCCCGGGTGACACTGTTCCCGTAATCCTTTCTTCGCCTCTTAAATCCTAGAGGCCTCTAATCCTACGGGGACTGCTTGATGAAAAACGGCATGGTCGTGGCCGCCCAACCTGAACCGGTTGAGGTTGGTGCTGAAATCCTTCGTGCTGGTGGCAACGCGGTCGATGCCGCCGTCGCCACCGCCTTCGCGCAGACGGTGGTCGACCCGTTCATGTGCGGGATTGCCGGGTTCGGCTCCATGCATATGTATCTGCCGTCCGTGGGCCAGCACCTGTGCCTGGATTTCCACGCCCGCGCCCCCGGCGCCGTCACCGACGATATGTGGCTCGATTTGTTGGAGCGCGAGACCGAGGACGGCTTCGGCTTCGTCCTCAAAGGGGCCGTCAACGAGGTCGGCTATCAGGCCATCGCCACGCCGGAAACGCTGCGCGCCCTGGATGCGGCGCTGTCGCGGTTCGGCACGCTGAGCCTGGCCGAGGTTTTGGCCCCGTCCATCGCCTTGGCCCGCGACGGCTATATGGTCCGCCCGCATATGCATCGTTTCTGGACGCAGGTCGAACCCCATGGTCGGGTGCCGCATTCCGCCTATCTGCATGGATCGCCCGCGACCGGTAAGATTTATCTGAACGCCGACGGCAGTCTGAAGACCCCGGGCGAGATCATCAAGAACCCGGACATGGCCCAGACCTACGAGCGCATCGCCCAGGGCGGCGCCGACGAGTTCTATTCCGGGGCCGTCGCCGACGCGATTACCGCCGATATGGCCGCCAACGGCGGCTTGATCAGCGCCGAGGATCTGGCTGGGTGCCAGCCGGAACAGACGGAACCCTTGTGGACCGAGTATCGCGGCCTGCGCATTTCGTCCTGCCCCCCGCCGGGCGGCGGCATCATGGTTTTGCAGATGCTGAACATCCTGGAGAATTTCGATCTGGCCGCGATGGGCCATAACTCGCCCGACTACATCCGCACCGTGGCAGAGGCGATGAAGATCGCGACCGTCGACAAGGACCGCCATGTTGGCGACCCCCGGTTCGTCGACGTGCCGGTCGCCCATCTGCTGGACAAGGGCTATGCCGCCGAATGCGCGGCCAGGATCAAGGCGGGCGAGATCACCCATGTCCCGCGCCTGGGCCAGGACAAGGAAAGCAAGGACACGACCCACCTTTGCGTGGTCGACAAGGCCGGGGATTGCGTCAGCCTGACCCATTCGCTGGGCATGCCGTCGGGCGTGACGACCGAGGGGCTAGGCTTCATCTACAACGGTTGCATGGGGGTGTTCGATCCGCGCCCTGGACACGTCGGCTCGCTCGCCCCGGGCAAGTCGCGCTTTACTTCGATGGCGCCGTCAATCGTGTTCGATGGCGATACGCCGCGCTTCGTCGTCGGCGCGCCAGGCGGGACCTATATCGCCATGGGCGTGGTGCAGGCGATCCTGAACCACATCGATTTCGGCATGGACGCGCAACAGGCGGTCTCCGCCCCGCGGTTCTCGGCGACCAGCGATATCGTCGAGATCGTCAACCGGATACCCCGCGCGGTCGAGGCGGAATTGAACGCGCGCGGATATCCGACCCGCCGCTATCCCATCAATTTCCATTTCGCGGGCGTGCATGCGATCCGGATCGTCGATGGCGTACCCGACGGCGGGGCAGATCCGGGCCGTGACGGCATGGCGATGGCCGTCTGACCGGACATCTATTTCACATCATCTGACGGGTAATTCGCCCTGCCCGATCTTCACAAAAGGTTGATCGAGCGAGCTGGGCCCGGATTTGTGCGGTTTATAAAAAACAAAAAAATAGTGTATTAAAAATAATATCTACAAAACAATTGACGAAAATAGAATCCTGAACCACATTACGAGTGTGAAAAACATAAAATTTTCACATGGTATTTGTGTTTAATCGACAAACGGCAAGGCTTCAGGACGCGATGCGACAGCTCCCCATATTCTTCACGGTTCAGGACCGCGATGTGCTGGTCGTCGGCGGCGGCGAGGCGGCAACGGCGAAGTTGCGCCTGCTGCTCAAGGCCGGGGCCCGTCCCATCGTGGTTGCTCCGGATGCGGGTGACGAGATCAGGCAACTTGCCGCGTCCGGCGACCTGACCTGGCTGGCCCGTTCGTTTGTCCCCGCGGATATGGACGGCGTGGCGCTGGCCTATGGCGCCACCGGAAACGGTGCCGTGGACCACGCGGTGTCCGAAGCCGCGCGCGCGGCGGGCGTGCCGGTCAACGTGGTCGATCGTCCCGAACTGTCCGATTTCATCACCCCCGCGATCATTGAACGCGACCCGATCACTGTCGCTGTTTCTTCGGGCGGGGCCGCGCCGATCCTGGCGCGGGGCGTCAAGGCGTCCATCGAGCGCTTGCTGCATCCCAACACCGGTCGTCTGGCCTTGTTCGCCGAACGGTTCCGAGGCGCGGTCAAGGCCGTGGTTCCGGCGGGCCGGGCGCGGCTGCGGTTTTGGGACCGGTTCTTCGACGGACCCATTGCCGCCCAGGTTCTGGCCGGGGACGAGACGGGTGCGACCGAAGCCATGCTCTCTTACGTCAACCGCAAGGGGAGCGAAGAACAAGGGGTCGTCCATATCGTCGGCGCCGGGCCGGGTGCGGCCGACCTGTTGACCCTGCGGGCGCAGCGCCTGCTGCAACAGGCTGACGTGATCGTTCATGATCGCCTGATCGGCGACGGTGTGCTCGACATGGCGCGGCGCGACGCCGAACGCATCGATGTTGGCAAGACGCCGGGCAATCATCCCGTGCCGCAGGGCCGGATCAACGAAATCCTGATCGAACAGGCTCAGGCCGGTAAGCGGGTTGTCCGCCTGAAGGGCGGCGATCCCTTTATCTTCGGGCGCGGCGGCGAAGAACTGCAGGCCCTGGCCGATGAAGGCATCCGCGCCGAAGTGGTGCCGGGCATCACCGCCGCCACCGCCTGCGCGGCAGCGTCGGGCATCCCCCTGACCCACCGGGGCCATGCCTCGGCGGTGACCTTCGTTACCGGCCACAAGGGCGACGGCGACGCGCGCGATGTTGACTGGTCTGCGTTGGCCCGCTCGGGCGCGACCCTGGCCGTCTACATGGGTGTCGGCGGGGCCGGGCGCATCGCGTCGGATTTGTCGAGCCATGGACTGGCCGATCGCCCGGTGGCGGTGATCGAAAACGGATCGCGCCCGGATCAACGGGTTCTGACCGGACGCCTCGGCGATCTGGATGCCATCGTGCGGGCCGGCGGCGTGGCTGGACCGGCTCTCATTATTATCGGCGACGTTGCGTCCCTGGCCCAAATGGGCGGGACGGGTGTCGCTTCCTCCCCCGCGGAAGCACAGGCCGCGCGCCTGGCCGCCGCGGTCTAACAAACCAAGACTGTGCAATAACGATTGGCCAAACAAGGATTAATGCCATGGTTCAAAAAGTAGTCACCGGAAACCGCCTTTCCGACGGCGCCGTCATCTTCATGGGCGAAGACGGTGGTTGGACCTGCAAGATCGAGCTGGCCCGCATCGCCGAAACCGATGAAGAGGCGCAATTGCTGGAAGACCTGGCCCGCGCCGCCGAGCGCGCACGCTTGGTCGTCGGCCCCTATCTGATCGAAGTGACCGTCGGTGGGCGGGCGATCAAACCCGTGCGTTACCGCGAACGGCTGCGTGCCTACGGCCCGTCGATCCATCCGGATTTCGGCCGTCCCGACGTGCCGGGACACTTCCGCATGGGCGTCGAGGCCAACCACGTGCATTTGAACGGCGTCGCCGGGTAAGCCCGTTCCGCCCCCCGCAAACACAGGCAAAAAGAAACGACGAGATGTACCGTTACGACGAATTCGACCACACCATGGTGCGCGAGAGGATTGACCAATTCCGAGGTCAGATCGCCCGCCGCATGGCCGGTGAGATTACCGAAGATCAGTTCAAGCCCCTGCGCCTGCAGAATGGCCTGTACCTGCAACTGCATGCCTATATGCTGCGGGTCGCCATTCCCTATGGGCAGTTCAATTCCAAGCAGATGCACATGCTGGCCCATATCGCCCGCAAGTACGACAAGGGCTATGGCCATTTCACGACCCGCCAGAACATCCAGTACAACTGGCCGAAGCTGAGCGAGGTTGCGGATATTCTGGACGATCTGGCGAGCGTGGAAATGCATGCTATTCAGACCTCGGGCAACTGCATCCGCAATACCACGGCGGATCAGTACGCGGGCGTAGCGGCGGACGAGGTTGAAGACCCCCGTGTCTATGCCGAGATCATCCGTCAATGGTCGACCTTCCATCCGGAGTTCGCGTTCCTGCCGCGTAAGTTCAAGATCGCGGTCTCGGGCGCGGTCGATACGGACCGCGCCGCCGTGCGCTTCCACGACGTCGGCCTGTTCGTCGTCCGTAACGCCGAGGGCGAAGTCGGGTTTCAGGTTTGGGTCGGTGGCGGCCTGGGCCGGACGCCGATGATCGGCAAGAAAATCCGCGACTTCGTGCCCAAGGCCGACCTGTTGGCCTATCTCGAAGCCGTGCTGCGGACCTACAACATGCTGGGTCGTCGCGACAACCTCTACAAGGCGCGGATCAAGATCCTGGTCCACGAGACGGGCGTCGAGGAATTCACCCGTTTGGTCGAACACGAATTCGCGGAAATCCAGGGCGGGGATTTCACGCTGCCGGCCGATGAGGTCGCGCGCATCGCGGCCTATTTCGCGCCGCCGCAGTACGAAAGCCTGTCCGATGATCCGCCCGCGCTGACCGCGCGCCGGTTCGAGGACAAGGCCTTCAACAGCTGGGTGCGGGTCAACACGGCCCGTCACAAGGTGCCCGGCTATGTCATCGCCAACATCACGCTGAAGCCGACGGGCCTGCCGCCGGGCGACGTATCGGCGGACCAGATGGATGCCATCGCCGATCTGGCCGAGCAGTATTCGGGCGGCAGTATTCGCGCCACGCACGAACAGAACCTGGTGCTGCCGGATGTCCGTCAGGATCAGCTGTACGATCTGTGGCTGGCACTGCGCGAACAAGGCCTGGCCGATGCCAACCTGGATCATATCGGCGACATCATCTGCTGCCCGGGGCTGGATTATTGCGCCCTGGCCAATGCCCGCTCGATCCCCGTGGCCGAGCGGATCAGCCAGCGCTTCGCCGATTTGGATCGTCAGTACGACATCGGCGAACTGCGCCTGAAAATCTCGGGCTGCATCAACGCCTGCGGCCATCACCATGTCGGCCACATCGGCATTCTGGGCGTCGACCGCAAGGACGAAGAGTACTACCAAATCACCCTGGGCGGTGCGCCGGGCGAAGACGCGGCGATCGGAACCAAGGTTGGCGCCGCGTTCTCGGCGACCGAAATCGTCGATGCCGTCGAGACCGTGGTGAATACCTATCTGGCCCTGCGTCGCGACGGTGAGCGCTTTATCGATACCTTCCGCCGTGTCGGCGACGGACCGTTCAAGGAGAACCTTTATGACAAAGCTGCTTAAAGGCGGAAAGATCGCGGACAACCCGTGGCGTCATGTCGCCGACGGTGACGACCTGCCGGAAAGCGGGCCGGTCATCGTTTCCCTGGCGCGCTGGCGGGCGGAGCACAACGCCCTGGCCGGTCGGGCCGACGGGCTGGGCATTCGCTTGGAAAGCGGCCAGTCGCCGGAGGAGATCAAGGAAGACCTGGGCCAGTTCGCCGTGGTCGCGCTGGAATTTCCCAAGTTTTCCGACGGGCGGGCCTATTCCCATGCCCGGGTGCTGAAAGAACGCCTGGGATACGAAGGCGAAATCCGCGCTGTGGGCGAGGTGCTGCGCGATCAGTTCCGCGCCATGCACCGTTGCGGCTTCGATGCCTTGGAGGTTTCGTCCGACGGGCCGGACAGCGCCTTGGAAGCGGCGTGGCAGGCGGCCCTGGGTGAACTGCAACACGCCTATCAACCGGCGTTGCGCGGGCCGGGGCCGATTTGGAAATTGCGTCAGGTTGCGGTCAACTGAATGACCGAGGTGGAAGGCGGGATGAAGGCTACCCTGCGGCCTTCATCTGCGCGCCCCACATGACTTCGTAGACCGGGACCGGTTTGTCGATCCCCTTCATGTCGTAGTTCCCGGCATCGCGGAACTGAATCGAATGCCCGGTCACCAGATCGCGCACCGACTGGGTGACGAAGATCTGGTCGGCTTCGGCCTTGTCGCAGACACGGGCCGAAAGCTGCACCGTGGTGCCGAAGAAATCGTCTTCTTCCTCGACCGCGGCGCCCGCGTTCAATCCGATCCGAACCTTGACCGGCAGGCTGCCCTGCGTTCCGTTGTGCTTGGCCAGTTCCTGCTGCATCACCATGGTCGATGCCACCGCGTTGGCGGCGTTGGAGAACACGGCCATGATGCCGTCGCCGGTGTGTTTGACCTCGCGCCCATGGTAGGCGGCCAGGGCATTGCGGACGATGGCGTTGTGCGTGCGGACAACCTGTTGCGCGCCGACGTCGCCCAATTCCTGGGTCATCGCGGTCGATCCGACCAAGTCGGTGAACATCACGATCACCACGCCTTGGGCCGATGCCTTGGCTGCCTTATTGGACGTAAAGCCCTCAAGTATCGACGGCAGGTCCGCGAACGCCCGTTCATCGCCATCGATGAACCGCTGCATGGCGGACCGTCCGGCATCGATCATGGCGCGGCTTTTGCTGTCCTTTTCATAATCGGCAAACTTGTCGCAGAACGGCCCCGCCATGGCTTTCTTGGTGCCGATGGCGACGATCGCTTCCGTGATCATGCCGTTGCGTTTGGCGCCGTCCAGGCCGCTGTGTTTTGCCAGGGTGTCGCCGGCCCCGGCGAGATAAAGATTCAAACCGAACTTGCCCAGCTTGTCCAATTTCGACAATTGACCCCGGATTGCCGATAAGGCGTGTTCCAGGAACTTGAGCATCTGTTTGCGGGGCTCCGCCGGAACGCTGTCGGGCGGGTAGTCCATGCCCGACGCGGTCGAGGCGGGCTTGCCGGAATTGCTTTCGTCGGCCTCGCTTTCGGCGACCTCTTCCTCGAGGGCTCCCATCGGATCGCTGCCGATAGCGTCATCGCGCCAGTCGCCCAATCCGGAATCATAGGCGTCGTCGTCGTCATCGTCGTCGCCTTTCTTCTGAGAGTCCTGAAGGAACTGGGTCAGGACGTCCAGGTCGCCTTCTTTGAGGATGATTTTGGCGGTGATCAGCCCGGCCAGAATGAATGACAGCAGGTAGCCGGCCGGAATAATGCCGGCCATTAGGAATTGGGGGATTTCGACGCCCGATTTAGCCATGGCCTTCATGGCGATTTCCACCGGGAAGCGCGAAATAAAGGACACCGCGGCGGCAATGATGAAAACCGTCAACAGGCGCGTGACCACCGCCGCCATGGGGGTGGTCGGCTTTTCGGCATCGGCCTCGCGGGCGGCGGCTTCTTGCGCCGCCTTCTTGATCGATTGGGCCCCGCCGATTGCGCCTGCCGCTTCCAAATGGCGTTTGGCTAATTTCTTATACGCAGCGCTGGCGCCTTCCGTCCCGCCTTTGCGTTTCTTTTTCCTTTTTTTCCCGGGGGGGCCGTTTCCGGCGATTGCCGTCGTGCCGCCGTCGTCGCCGCCGGAGCCTTTTGAGCCCGCAGGGGCGCCGGCCGATGGCGCCGCGCCACCGCCGAGATCCGCATCTTCGCCGCCGCCACCGCCGCCGCCACCCCGGTTAGGCACCTTGCCGCCGCGGGGAATGCCGGTCATCCAGGCAATCGTTTCTTGAGGGGCGCGACCATCGGGATAGGTGCGCACGTTCATCAAGCGCACGGCCTGCCATTTGGCCTGATCGTCGGCTTCGTGGGCCGCACTGATGGCCTCGAACTCGTCGATTTCCGGCCATTCACCCTGGTTTACCCAGGCTCCGTTAGGCTCCCGGCAATACAGGACGAAGGTTGTTTTATATACGACCCGAGCTGCGGCCAAGGACCTCGCTCCTACCCCATCTGTCGTTTTTCATTTCGCCTGATACGGCAAAATAGTTGATAAAAAAGCAATTCTCGACAAACCAATTAACGAGTATGGCACTAGTTACATGCAAATTGTACTCAATATCAGGTTTGAGCCAACCATTTCTCGGATTTTGGTCCGTTTATAAGAATAAACGGATGGAGCCGCCCAATGGATGTGAAGACCCTTATATTCAGAGCCGCCACAATCGTCACCCTGACCAGTGGTATAGGGAGCGGCGTTTTAGTATGGGGCGTACCGCAATCCCGGGCGGCTGACGGCCCCGATGTTCTGGGCACGATGAAAGCCTTATGCGCTCTTAAGCCGACGGATACCGATGGGCTGCGCCAAGCGCTTCCGGATGGCCGGATGCTGGAGGCGCGAATGGATGGTCCCAAGGGAAATCCAATGCGCAGCCTTCATCGTGTCTTGATGCCCAACGACGGCGAATGGGTGATCAGCCGCATTTTCCCCATGGGTCGCGTGCTCCGATTCAGTCTGGAATGGCACGAGCCTGTGGCGGGGGGCACGGCACGCCCGCAGATTGCCTTGATCGCCGGAAGGGATTGCGTTCCGACCGAAGGGCGACGCCTGTCCTATGGGGTGGATGGCCGTCCGATCAGGCTGGAGGTTCTGTCCTCCGACTTGAAATCGGTGGTGATGAGTGAAGTCATCGATCCGCCTGTGCCGGATTTGGCTGTGCCGCCTGCTGACGCGGTCCGGGTCGCCCTGATCGATACGGGCGTCAATTATACTCTTCCCCTGTATCGGGGGCGATTGGGGGTGTCGAAAGACGGGGCCTTGGCCGGATATGATTTCTGGGACATGGATGCGCGACCGTTCGATATCGATACGACGCGCTCGCCCTTTTTCCCGCTTCATCACGGCACGGCGGTCTCGTCGATCATCCTGCGCGAAGCGCCCAAGGCCGTCGTGCTGCCCTATCGTTATCCCCGCAACGCAATGGCGCGGTTCGCGGACCTTGTCGCCCGCGCTGATGCCGACGGGGCGCTGGTCGTCAACATGGCCATGGGCTCGAACCGGCGCTCCGACTGGGCGGCGTTCGCGCAGGCGGCCAAGGACCGCCCCCATATGTTGTTCATCGTTTCCGCCGGAAACGACGGCCGCGACCTGGATCAGGTGCCTGTCTATCCGGCGGCGCTGGACCTGGAGAATATCCTGGTCGTTACGTCGTCCGATGCCGAGGGGCGGCTGGCCCGCGGCTCCAACTGGGGCGCGGTTGTCGTCGATGTCATGGCGCCAGGGGAACAGGTCGCGGTGATCGATCACCGGGGGGCCGCCGGGAAGGCGTCGGGGTCGAGCTTCGCCGTGCCCCGGGTCGCGGCCCTGGCGGCGCGGTTGCTGGCCAAGCATCCGGAATGGCGCGGGCCGGAATTGAAAGCGGCGATCGTCAAGCGCGCCCGCAAACCCTTCGGCCGCGACGTCTTGCCGTTACGCCACGGATGGATTCCCGATCCGACCGACGATTTCGAAGGCTGAGGTTACTTCGGCGCGCCGCCGCGACGCGGGGGCGGGGGTTGACGCATGAACCGTTCGGCCACGGGCTTCAATTGCGGGTGGTGCTCAAGCAGCAAGGCATAGGCCTTTTGCGCCATCACGTCATTGCCGCTCCACCGACCGGCCTGAATGGCGAGGCGCAGCACCTGCGGATCGCTGGGCAGGGCCGCCATCAATTTTTCCAGATGCGGGATTTCGTCTTCGTAACGCTGTGCCACGTGTAGCGTCACGGCAAGGGACAGGCGGGTGTTCAGGGCGTTGGGGTCCTGGTCGATGGATCGGTTGAACAAATCCAGGGCGGGTTCCAGGAACTGTTGCCGCCCCAGGACCTGTCCCGCGTCGTCGAATAATTGTCGGTTCCCCGTGGCCAAACATTGCTTGTAGAGGAAATCCACGTTCGATGGCGCCATCCTCTGGCTGGTGGCGTGGGTCGCGTCCAAGGCTTCGGCGCATTTGCGATACGTCAGCCCGATACGCCCGCTTTCCAACGCCTGCTCCGGTCCGGACTGGGTTTTCAGCTTGGCGATCTCGGACACGGGGATGGCTTCGTTCCGGCCTTCGCCGCCGGACGCGATGATCGCCACCAATTCGCCTGCGCGGTCGAACAGGCCCCCGCCCGAATTTCCGGGTTGGCTGCGCGCCGAATGATGAACGCGGGCCAGCGGCTTGTCCTCCGGTGGTATGGCCACGACCCGGCCGGGAAGATAGGCGCGGATCGCGCCCCGCCCGACGTCGGCGCCAACCGTATAAACCTGTTGATCGACCGCCGCCGTTCCCAGGATCAGTTGGTGGGGCACGACCAAGCCGTCGACCCGAAGCAGGATCAGGTCGCCCGGGTACGAGGTCGGCACGACCTCGGCGATGCGTTGGCTGCCGTCGTCCATGAACAGTTGGGCGCGGGGGTTGTCGGCGACGACATGTCGGTTCGTGACCAGCAGGCCCGGTTCGATCAGCACGGCGCTGCCGACAGGGTCGAACGACGAGATGGCGAACACTCGGGCGGAAGATTGGCAAACCGCCGTCGGCGCCTTGCAGCCGGGCGCGGGGTGTTGCGCCTTGGCCGGTGCGCCAAGTAGTGCCGCCAAAATCAGAAGAATCAGCGGAAGGCGGATCATCTGAAAGCCCTGAAACATGACGATGCGATGCCGGATTCCGCCCGTCCTGTCAATCGTCCGAGGGTCATAGCCTTCAAAACATAATGCGAAATAACAAAAATCGGGACGTAATTTTCTTAATTAGTGTTGAAATGATGATTTTGTGGCGTATGATCTGCGCCAGCGGCGGTGAAAGCCCGCATTTGGGTTGGATGGCGAATGCCCGAAAGGAATTTTTGATGTCTGACAACGGCACCGGGAGCGCTTTGGGAAAGGCGTTGGCTGTTCTAGAGGTCCTATTGGATGAGCCGACGGCGTTGTCCCTGGGCGATATCGCCGCGCGCACCGATCTGCCACGCCAGACCGTCCATCGCATGGTCAAGCAGCTTGAGGAAAATGCCCTGCTGCGCCGCGACCCGGGGGGCGACAGCTATTCGGTCGGGCCGCGCATGGTCGATTTGGGGATGCAGGCCTTGACCGCCAGCACCCGCGCGGCGCCGGTTCGCCGTGTGCTGCAAAACCTGGTTACCCGCCTGGGCGAGACCTGTAACCTCGGCGTTCTGGCCCGCGACGAGGTCGTATACATCGAACGCGTCGAATGCGATTGGCCGCTGCGGATTCAATATCGGGTTGGCTCGCGCGTGCCGCTGCATGCGACCGGCATCGGTAAGCTATTGCTGGCGCATCTACCGGCGCGGGAACGCCGGCGGTTGCTGCGTGTGTTGCCGCTGACGAAGTTGACCGAGCGGACAATCACCGACCCCGATGGGCTGGAGGACGAGCTGTCCGCCATTCGCAAGCGTGGATATGCCGCCAACGACCAGGAAAACACCCAGGGCCTGATTGGCCTTGCCGTGCCGATCCGGAATCCGAAAGGACGCGTGATCGCCGGTTTGGCGGTGCATGCCCCGGAGGCTCGGTTCCCGATGACGCGCGCGTTGTCGCATGTCGCCGATCTGAGCGCCGCGGCGGCGGAGTTGGAAGAATTTTTTGCGGAAGACCTGGAGGGGCTGCAGAGCGCCGCCTCGGAAACAGCCGGGCTATCCGCGCAGACCTGATTGGGAGGAATTGGAAATGACGTCTCTTGATAGCCATGTCGTCGACGGCGGCCCCGCCGGCGGTTTGCGCCTGCGGCCGGTATCCGCCGCCATCGGCGCGGAGGTGTTGGGTGTCGATCTGTCGCACGTCGATGACGTGTTGTTCGATCAAATTCACGCCGCCTGGATGGACAACTGCGTGCTGCTGTTCCGCGGCCAGAACAACATGTCGGACGAAGCCCTGGTCAACTTCTCCCGACGCGTCGGTGAATTGGATCAGGCCCCGCCGAACGAAAACGGCAAGCGCTTCGTCGAAGGCTTTCCGGAGATCCTGGTGATTTCCAACGTCGTCGAAAACGGTGTCGCCCTGGGCTCTCTGGGGGCTGGCGAGTCCGTTTGGCATTCGGACATGAATTACATCGACGAGCCGCCGACGGCGAGCATGCTGTGGGGAATGGAAGTGCCCGCCACGGGCGGCAACACGGGCTTTTTGAACATGTACAAAGCCCTGGACGACCTGCCCGAAGATTTGCGTGCGCGGATCGAGGGCAAGTTCATCAAACACGACAGTTCCACCAATTCGGCGGGCTATCTGCGCGAAGGGGCCGAGGAAGTGAGCGACGTCTCGACCTGCCCGGGCGCGGTTCACCCGATTATCCGCACCCATCCGGCGACCGGGCGTAAGGCGCTGTACCTGGGCCGTCGCCGCAATGCCTATGTGATGGGTCTGCCGGTCGCGGAGTCCGAGGAATTGTTGGACGCCCTTTGGGCCCATACCTCGCAGGAAAAATACTACTGGCACCATCAGTGGCAGGTCGGCGACGTGTTGATGTGGGACAATCGATGCTGCATGCATCGCCGCGACCCGTTCGACCCCGAATCCCGCCGCGTCATGCATCGCACCCAGATCAAAGGCAGCAAGCCCGTTTGATCGGCGCACTCATTCAACCCATTCCATCCTTGGGAGTATTACAACATGTCAATGCCGCAACCGGTGGCCAACGCCACTGACGCCAAAGAAGTCGTTGCCGGGCTGGTCGAACGCGCCCGCGCCGCGATGGCCGAATTCGCCGAAGCCGATCAGGCGCGCGTCGATGAAGCCGTGACCGCGCTGGCCTGGTCGATCTACGAGCCCGCCCGGGCCGAGGAGCTGGCCAAGCTTGCCGTGGAAGACACGGGCCTGGGCAATGTGCCGTCGAAGATCATCAAGAACACGCGCAAGACCTTCGGCTGCCTGCGCGACCTGATGCGGGTCAAAACCGTCGGCGTGATCGAAGAAGACAAGGCCAAGGGCTTGGTCAAATACGCCAAGCCGGTCGGCGTGGTCGGCGCGGTGAGCCCGTCCACCAACCCGGCGGCGACCCCGGTCAACAAAGCGATGTTCGCGATCAAGGGCCGCAACGCGGTGATCGTGGCCCCGTCCCCGGCGGGTCAGAAGACGACGGAAAAGACCGTCGACTACATGCGCGCCGAGTTGAAGAAAATCGGCTTGCCCGAAGATCTGGTGCAGGTTCTGCCCGCCCCGGTGAACAAGGAGCTGACCCAGCGCCTGATGGAAGCGGTCGATCTGGTGATTATCACCGGCTCGCAGAACAACGTGCGTCGGGGCTATTCCTCGGGCACGCCCTGCATCGGCGTCGGTGCGGGTAACGTGCCGGTCATCATCGACGAGACGGCGGACTTCATGGACGCGGCGGAGAAAATCCGCATGTCCAAGATTTTCGACAACTCGACCTCGTGCTCGTCGGAAAACTCGGTGACGATCCTGGGCTCGGTCTACGACCAGGCGATGGACGCGCTGAAGAAAGTCGGCGGCTATCTGTGCACGCCGGAAGAAAAGGAAAAGGTCTTCCAGGCCCTGTGGCAGGACGGCAAGCTGAACCGCCGCCTGATCGCCAAGGACGCGGCGGTCTTCGCCCGCGAGGTCGGCCTGTCGGATGAAGCGCAAACCGCCGACTTCTTCATGGTCGAAGAGCCGCTGGGCGCGGTCGGCAAAGAGCATCCGTTCTCGGACGAAAAATTGTCGCTGGTCCTGACCGTCTACAAGGCCCCTGATTTCCAGGCCGCCAAGAAGCAGGTGCACGACATCCTCAGCTTCGTCGGCATGGGGCATTCGGTCGGCATCCACACCAAGGATCAGGCCCATGCCACGGAATTGGCCGAGGATCTGGACGTCGTGCGCGTGTTGGTCAATCAGGCCCATACCTTCGGCAACGGCGGCAGCTTCACCAACGGCTTGAACTTCACCCTGTCCATGGGCTGCGGCACCTGGGCCGGGAACTCCATCTCGGAGAACCTGAACTACAAGCACTTCATCAATATCACCCATCTGGTTCGGGAAATTCCCGAAGACAAGCCGTCGGAAGATGATCTCTTCGGCGCCTACTGGACGAAGTACGGCAAATGAATTTCGAGGAACATGCAGGTAAGCCGCTCCTGAAAGCGGCGGGAATCCCCGTGCCCGAAGGGGCCACGGTCACCACGGCGGACGCAGCAGCGGACGTCGCCCAAAAGCTGATCGGCGCGCATGGCGGCAAGGTCGTCGTCAAGGCGCAGGTCCCGACGGGCAAGCGCGGCAAGGCGGGCGGCATCAAGCTGGCCGGCTCCGCCGATGAAGCCAAGGGCGTCGCCGCGGCGATCCTGGGCATGACCATCGGCGAACACACGGTCGAAAAGGTGCTGGTCGAACAGGCCACGCCGTTCACCCGTGAATTCTATGCCGCCGTGATCAACGACCCGGAAACCAAGGGGCCGAAGATTCTGTTCTCGACCCTAGGCGGCATGGACGTGGAAGAAGCGGCCGAGCAGGATCCCAACGCCATGCGCGGTCTCGCGGTCGATATCCGCAAAGGCCCCGACGCCGCCGCCGTGCGGGCGATGCTCGACAACGCCGGGCTGGACGGCCTGGAGGACGCTATCGCCGACGTGCTGATGAAGCTCTACACGGCCTACAGCACCAACGATGCGGAGCTTATGGAAATCAACCCGCTGGCGGTGTTGGAAGCGGGCGGTATCTGCGCCCTGGACTGCAAGTTCACCATGGATGACAGCGCCGTGCCCCGGCACGAAGAGCTGGCCAAGACCGGCACGCCGGACAAGCTGACCGGCCTGGAAGCCAAGGGCAAGGAACTGGACCTCAAGTACATCGAGCTTGAAGGCGACGTCGGCGTCCTGGCCAACGGGGCGGGCCTGACCATGACGACCATGGACGTGGTTCGTCATCACGGCGGGACCCCGGCAAACTTCCTGGAAATCGGGGGCGAGGCCTATACCAAGGGCACGGACGCCCTGCGCCTGGTCCTGGACAATCCCAAGGTCAAATCCCTGGTCATCAACTTCTGCGGGGCCTTCGCCCGCACCGACGTCATGACCCAGGGCATCCTCAATGCCTGGGACGAACTGAAGCCGACCCTGCCGACGTTTTGGTCCGTGCACGGCACGGGCGACGTCGAAGCCGTGGCCATGTTGAAAGAACGGTTGGGGGTTGATCCCCTGCCGGATATGAGCGCGGCCTGCAAGGCTGCGGTCGAAGCTGCGAAAGGGGGTGCGAAATGATCATCCGTGGCAGTCACAAGGTGATCGTTCAGGGCATCACCGGTAAGCAAGGTACGTTCTGGGCTGAACGGATGATGGAATACGGCACCCAGATCGTCGGTGGCGTGAACCCGAAAAAAGCCGGGACGGAACACATCGGCGTGCCGGTGTTCGGCTCGGCCGTCGATGCGCAGAAGGGCCTGGAAGACGGCTTCGACGTGTCGATCCTGTTCATCCCGCCGATGGGGGCGAAGGCGGCGGCGTTGGACGCCATCGAAGCCAACGCCAAGGCCGTCGTGATCCTGACCGAGCACATCCCCGTGCAGGACGTGATGTACATCATGTCCGCCGCCAAGGAACGCGGCGTCAAGATCATCGGCCCCAACACGGCGGGCGGCGTGACGCCGGGCGAATGTTTCACGGGCTTCATGCCGGCCTTCAACGACAAGATCTTCAAGCCGGGCAATGTCGGCGTGATCTCGCGGTCCGGCTCGCTCGGCACGCTGATGTGCCTGAACGTGGTGCAGGCCGGGTTCGGTATTTCGGCCTTTGTCGGGATCGGGGGCGACCCGATCATCGGCACCACCACCCGCGATGCGCTGGAAGCTCTCGACGCGTTCGAGAAAACCGACGCCGTGGTGATGGTCGGTGAAATCGGCGGCGCGATGGAAGAGCACGCCGCCGAATACGCCGCGACCATGAACAAGCCGATGGCCGCATTCATTGCCGGTGGGGCTGCGCCCGCGGGTAAGAAAATGGGCCATGCCGGTGCGATCGTCATGGGTGACAAGGGAACCTACAAGTCCAAGGCCGACGCGTTGTCGGCGGCGGGTGTGGCGATCCTGGACACGCCCATGGACGTCGGCCCCGTGTTGAAGGAACGGATGGGCTAAGCGCTCCCATTCCTGCATACGATCTCAACCATTGTCTCGCCGTCACATGAATCGGATAATCCGGTCAACAGTGACGGCGAGGCCCGGTTGAACAGGCGGGTGCCTCACGTCCATTTTTGGAACGATTAGAGGAATTTCCCATGACTCCGCCCGATGGCCACGGCCACGACAACGACCATTTGACCGATTCCGACACCATCCGCACCCTGCATGGCCGTCGGTCGATTCGCGCCTATTCCGACAAACCGGTGACCGACGAACAAGTCACGGCGATCGTCGAAGCAGCGCGCCGCGCTCCGACCTCGGCCAACCTGCAGGCCTATTCGGTGGTTGTCGTGCGCGATGCCGAAACCAAGGCCAAGCTGGCCAAGCTGGCCGGCGGTCAGAAGCACATCATCGATTGCCCGGTCTATCTTGCCTTCGTCGCCGACCTGACGCGGATCGAAGCCGCGTTCCAGCGCAACGGCAACAATCTGGACGACAACAACCTGGAAATGGGGTTGATGGCCTCGGTCGATGCCACCCTGGTCGGCATGTCCGCCTACTTGGTTGCGGAAAGCCTGGGCATTCAAGGCGTGATGATCGGCGCCATGCGCAACGACCCCGAGGCCGTGGCCGAAATTCTGAACCTGCCGTACCGTGCTTACGTGGTGTTTGGCCTGTGCCTGGGCTATCCGGCGGAAGCGCCGAAGCAAAAGCCGCGCATGCCCGCCGAAGGGATCATCCACTACGAGCGCTACGACGCCGATAAGGCGTTGGGCATCGTCGATACCTATAACGACCAGCTCCGCGAACACTACGAATCCATCGGCAAGACCACGGATAAGGAATCCTGGTCCGCCGATGTCGATAAGAAGTACGCCCAGCGTCCGCGCGATCATCTGCGCGATGCGCTGAAAAAGCGGGGGTTCGACTTCCGCTGATGCCGTGACACCCCGCCGGGGAGGCGCCCGATGCCGTTTACAATTCACGACGAAGGCGATGGCCTGCATGTCGTTCTGACCGGATTCGCGGCTCCGTACGAATTTATGGAGATCGCCCGGGAAACGGCGGCCCACCCCGGCCGGGACCGGCATAAATATGACCTGTTCGATTTCACCGATATCGACAGCGACAGCCTGTTCGCGCTGACCGAAACGATCGGCGCGGGCCATGCGGAAAAATCACGCGAAATATTCGGCGACCGGAACAACCCGATGTTTACCGGTCTGATCTCGCCCCACGCCAAGATGCAGGACGTGTTCGCGGCCTTCATCTCCGGCAAACCGCGCCCGGAAGGCCATGAAATCGAAGCCTTTACGTCCCTCAACGCGGCGCGCGCATGGCTTGCCGGATGTCTGGCGGATGAGGGATGAGAATACGTCTCGTTCCCAACGCAAATGCAAATGACTTTCAAAATTATATAGGAAAATCAATGCTCTTGTGGCCTCTCTAGAATTATGAGAGGGTGTCCCCAATTCCCGACTACCCGTGAATCAATCCAAGGAGCCGGATCATGAAGGGGGACCGTGAGGTCATCAGGAACCTGAACCTGATTCTCAAAAACGAACTTACCGCCATCAACCAGTACTTCCTGCATTCCCGTATCTTCAACGATTGGGGAATGGATGACATTGGCGAGCATGAATACAAAAAGTCGATCAAGGACATGAAGCAGGCGGACAAGCTGATCGCCCGCATTCTGTTTCTCGAAGGCCTGCCCAACCTGCAGGACCTGGGCAAGCTGCGGATCGGCGAGAACACCGAGGAAATCCTGAAGTGCGACACCGCGCTTGAGGAAGAGGGCATTGCCGCCCTGCGCGCCGCCATCGCGCTGTGCGAGAGCAAGGGCGACTACGTGTCGCGTGACCTGCTCGACGACATTCTCGAGGACGAAGAAGAATACCTGGATTGGCTGGAAACGCAGGTCAGCCTGATCGGCAACATCGGCCTGCAGAACTACATCCAGTCCCAAGCGTAAGGAGCGCCGCGTCATGAAAGGCAAGAAGACAGTCATCACCGCTTTGAACAAGCTGCTGACCCACGAAATGTCCGCGGCCGACCAGTACTTCATCCATTCGCGGATGTATCAGGACTTCGGTCTTGAAGAACTGTACGAGCGGATCAACCACGAGCACGAAGAAGAATTGGAGCACGCCGCCAAGATCATTGAGCGTGTCCTGTTCCTGGAAGGGACGCCCGACGTCGCCTCCCGCGACAAGCTGAAGATCGGCAAAGACGTGCCGTCGATGATCAAGAACGATCTGGCCTATGAGGTCTTCGTTCGTAACGAATTGGTCAAGGTCATCGCCCTTTGCGAAAAGGAAGGCGACTACGTCACCCGTCAGATGCTTCTGGGCCTGCTGGAAGACACCGAGGAAGACCACCTGTATTGGTGCGAAAAGCAGCTCGGCTTGATCGAGAAAATGGGCCTGCACAACTACATTCAATCCAAGATGTCCTGATTTCAGGTCATCGGACCGGGGTTGGAAGGGGCGCCGTCGGGCGCCCCTTTTTATTTTTCCAACAAATGCTCGTAGCGCTTGTCGGTCAGCGTTTTCAGGAACGCGACCAGGGCGTTGATCCGCTTGTTGTCCAAGGCGGGGCCATGGGTCAGTTCCTTCATCGACAGGTTCTCCGCCACTTCGGGGGCGCGGAACGGCTTGCCGGTTTCCGGATTGATCAGGCGGTTCGGATCCTTGGTGTTGTATTTGTTGTAGAACAGGATCGTCGTCCGAAGGTCCTTGAAGACGCCGTTGTGCATGTAGGGGCCAGTCACCGCGACGTTGCGCAGGCTCGGGACTTTGAACTTGCCGGACTGCGCCCGGTCTTTCACTGCCGCGTTGTCCAACAAGCCATGATCGACGAAATCCGGTTTGGAGCCGTTGGCCTTGCGGACCGCCTCGTTCACCGGAATGCCGATGTTGTGAAACTGGTAGTTGGTGAAGGTCTCGCCCTTCGCCGGCTGCATGGTATGCAACTGGTGGCATAGATTGCAGTTGGTGAATTGCTGGGAAAAGAACAGCAGCCGGCCCAGGTCTTCCTGATCCGTCAATTTTGCTTCGCCGCGCAGATATCGGTCGTACTTCGAATCAAATGGCGCGAATTCCTGCGTCTGCTCGAATGCCGCAATGGCCTGGGTCATCGCCGCATAGGCGGCATTCGTGTCTTCCCGGACCTTGGGGCCGAACAGCTTGGCGAAGGCCGTGACGTAATCCGCATTTTCCCACAGCCGCGCCACGACCGAGGCCTTGTCCGGCATCCCCATTTCGATGGGGTTGAGCGGCGGGCCCCCGGCCTGTCCGGCAAGATCGGGTTCGCGTCCATCCAGGAACTGGCCCCCGACGTATTGCCCGGTCTTCACTTTGTGGAAGCGGGGAGAGAATTTGGCATAGGCGGCGGTCGGCGCGTTTCGGTCACCCAAGCTGGTGCCGTCGTCGCCCAAGGAGACGGCCTTGCCGACCTCGGTTTCGCGCGGATCGGTAAAGGCGAAATCGGGATTGTGACAGGTGGCGCAGGCTTGGCTGCGGTTCTTCGAGAGGTTGGTATCGAAGAACAAGGCCTTGCCCAGGTCTTCCTTGGTGGCGATGTCTCCGGCGCTGGTTGCGTGAGAGGGCGCCAGTACAGCGGCCGCCAACAACAAGGCGCCCGCGAAAGCGGAATAAGGTCGGGTCACAATGAAGCTCGTGGAATTGAGTTAAATGCTAATGCGTCTTGTTATCACTTTTCGGCGAAAAGATGTTGATCTAAATCACCCCAGCCCGGATTACAGGCCTTTGATCAGGACCCAGGCGACCGCCGCCGGGGCGACGAACCGGCAGATGAACACCCAGACCCGGACCAGGGGAAACGGGTGCGTGCCGTCGGATTGGGCTTCTTCAATGGCGCGGGCAGTGATCGACCAGCCGACGAACAAGGCGATCAATACCCCGCCCAGCGGCAGCATGATGTTCGAGGCCAGATAATCCATGGCATCCAGGAACCCCTTGCCCCCGACCTTGAGGTCGGACCATGGACCCAGTGACAGGGCAGACGGAATGCCGAGCGCCCAAATGACGGCCCCCGCGATAACGACGCCCCAGCGCCGCGAGATGCCGCGTTCGTCGATCAGATAGGCGACGACAGGCTCCAGGATCGACACGGCGGAGGTCAGGGCGGCGATCGCCAACAATGCAAAGAACATAAAGGCGAAGGCCTGACCCAGGGGCATCTGCGCGAACACGGCGGGCAGGGTGATGAAGGTCAGTCCGGGCCCGGACGCCGGGTCGAAGCCGAATGCGAAGACAGCAGGCAGGATCATGAACCCGGCGATCACGGCGAACGCCGTATCCAAAAAGGTCACTTGTGCCGCGGTGCGCGGCAGGTTGACCTGTTTGTCCAGGTAGCTGGCGTAGGTCAGCATCGCGCCCATGCCCAGGGACAGGGAAAAGAAAGCCTGCCCCAGGGCGGCGTTGACCGTGTCCCAGGTGACCTTGGAAAAGTCGGGGGTCAGGAAAAAGGCGATCCCTTTCTCTGCGCCGTCCAAGGTGACCGCGCGCACTGCCAGAACAACAACGAGAACCGCCAGAATGGGCATAAGGATGCGCGACGCCCGCTCGATCCCGCCGCGCACGCCGCCGGCGATGACGCCAGCGGTCAGCACCATGAACAGAGTGTGGAAACCGATCACGCCCCAGGGCTCGGAAATGAACCCGCCGAACGTTGCGCCCAGGGCTTTCGGATCGCTATGCGCCAACGCGCCGGTCGCGGCCTTGACCGCATAGGCGATGGTCCAGCCGCCGACCACGGAATAAAAGGACAGGATCACGAAACCGGCCAGAACGCCCAGGCCCCCGGCGGCGGCCCAGGGCCCGCCCTTCAGGGCGCGGAACGAGCCGACGGGGTTGCGTTGCCCGGCGCGGCCGATGGCGAACTCGGCCAGCATCACCGAAAAGCCGATGGAAAAGACGAAGGCCAGGTAAATCAGCAGGAACGCCCCGCCGCCGCTTTGCCCGGTCATGTAGGGAAATTTCCAGATGTTGCCCAGCCCCACGGCGGAGCCGGCGGCAGCCAGAACGAAGCCCAACCGGGTGGCGAAATGGTCGCGAGACTGCATGGCGTTCCCCTAGTTCCCCAACATTAGACAATGCCGAGACTTAGACCAGGAACAAGGCGGTCTCAAGTTCGATAGGCGATCGTGTCTGGGAGAAGGTCTCCCCGCCCGGCGTTGCGCGGGGAGCCGGAAAGCGTTATGCGGCGCGGACGTTGCTCAGGAAGTCGCGCACCAGACCGTTCAGAACTTCGGCCTGGGTGGACAATTCCCTCGATGCGTTGAGGACCTCATGTGCTGCCCCGCCCGTGGCATCCACGGCGTCCGAGACACCCTGAATGTTGGAAGTCATCTCCCGCGTGCCTTCGGACGTTTGTTCGATGTTACGGGCGATTTCCTGGGTCGCGGCTTGTTGTTCCTCGACGGCGGCGGAAATGCTGCTGCCGACATGATTGATGTCGCGGATCGTATTGGCGATCAGCTCGATGGCCGCCGCGGCTTCCTTCGTCGCGTTTTGCACGCTGCCGATCTGCGAGCTGATTTCCTCGGTCGCGCGGGCGGTCTGGCTGGCCAGATTCTTGACCTCGCTGGCCACGACGGCAAATCCCTTGCCGGCGTCACCGGCACGGGCCGCCTCGATCGTGGCGTTCAACGCAAGCAGATTGGTCTGCTCGGCGATGTCGGTGATCATGTCGACCACCGTGCCGATCCGTTCCGCCGTTTCGACCAGGCTTTGGACCTGTTGCGTGGTCTGCGCGGCCTGGGTTTCGGCATCGCCCGCCATGCGGCTGGACTCGACGACCTGACGGCCGATCTCGTTGATCGAGCTAGACAACTCTTCGGTCGCCGAGGCGACGTTCTGAACGTTCTGCGACGCCTGGTTGGAGGCGGCGGCGACCGCACCGGCGCGATCATTGGCATCGGACGCCGTGCCGGTCAGCGTTTCGGCCGAGGCCTGCATTTCCGTCGCGGCGGATGACACGGTGTTGACCACGCCGCCGACGCTGGCGTCGAAGTCGTCGGCCAGCTTCAACATCGCGGCCTTGCGGTCCGCTGCGGCACGGCGCTCTGCTTCGGCTTGTTCGGCCTCCAGGCGCTTGACCTCAATGACGTTGCTTTTGAACACCTGCACCGCGGCGGCCATCTTGCCGATCTCATCGCCATGGTCCTGGCCGGGAATGTCGGTTTCGAGATCGCCGTCGGCAAGGCGCCCCATGGCGCCGGTGATGGCTTTGACCGGGCCGGATAGGCCGGTGCCGATCAGCCAAGCCGCCAGAATGCCGAAGATCAAAGCCGCACCCGACACAATACCGGCAACCTGCACGGATTTGTCGATCGCGGCGGTTGCGGCGGGGCCAAGGGTGTCCTGCTCTTTCTTGACGGCCAGCTTCAGCTCTTCCATGTGCTTGGCGACGTTCGGTCCGATCACGGAAAGCGTTCCGTTGAAGATCGCGTTCTGGGCGTTGATCGTCTCGTTGACGGCCATGAAGTCCATTTCGTATTTGGCGTGAAGCATCTTCGCTTCGCTGGCGTACTTTCGCAGGGGATTGTCTTCCAACGCGTCCATCAACTCGCTCATGGTCTCCTTCACGGCGGCGGAATCCGCCATCGCCTGTTCGAAGGATTTCTTGTCGTTGTTGACCAGGAACATGGCCACGGACAACCGCATCAGCAGCAGAGAACGCAGGGTCGCGCCAGCGCGGAAGGCGGCGGCGGCATCGTTGCTTTCATAGGCGTTACGCATGACCAGGGTCAGGTCGCGTTCCGCTTTGGGGCCGGTCATGCTGAGCGAATTCTTGACCAGATCGTCGCGCTTCACCTGAAGCTTGGTGATCTCTTCGAAGCCGTTCAGGTATTCCTGCATCTGGGCGCTGGTTTGCGTCGCGATTTCCTTCAGATCGGGGCGGTGCACCATCTTTGCCAAATCGGTCGAAAACGCCAATGCGGCGTTCGCGCGTGTTTCAGCAGCCTTTTTGTAATCGTCCGACGGTTGGCGCATGTAGTTGAAGACAGCGAGACGCGCCTCCAAAAGGTTTGCCTGTACGCGACCGGCTTCGTTGGTTTGACGAGCGATGTCTCGGTAGTTGTGGAAATTGTCCTTGGCGGAAAACAGCCCCTTTCCACTGAACCCGGCGACGGCGATCAGCAGCACCAGGACGATGCCGAACCCGCCGAAGACCTTGGCGGAAATGTTGATATTTTTAAGCGCTCCCATGACGCGTGGCCCCTTGTCGTATTCCAGTCGTTTAGTTTTCTGGTTGCGGCAAGCAATGCCCACGCCAACGCCGCGTGGGCGTAGGTTGAAACTGCTTAGCCGTTCGGATTTTTATCGGCGGGTATATCCGCCTATGCGAATCTCATCCGTATGCCCCCTGAATTCACCTGTCCAAGAATCCCCCCCACAGGATTCAGCATTGTGCGATCAGTCTTAAAAATGGGTACATGCATATTCGGTGATGCGCAATACACCTTAAGTATTGGGTAATTCAGGGATTTCTCAATACAGAGAAGGGGCGCGGATATGCTCGGTCAGCGATCTTCGTTTGTACCTACGCGGTCAAAAAAGGCTGCGTGCGATTACAAGTGTTATCGGAACGGTGATCAAGCTGAGCAGCGTCTGCAGCGTAATCATGCCGGCGACGAGGGGGGCGTCACCACCCATTTCCCGAGCGATGGTGAACGAGGACGATGCCGTCGGCATGGCCGCGAAGATGGCGATGATGTAGGCAGGCACGCCGGTGATGCCGAGGGTCCAGCACATGGCAAGGGCCGCCGAGGGAAAGACCAGGAATTTGACCGTCGTGGCGATGGCGATGGGGCCGACGGCGGCGCGCATTTCCCGCACGCGGATGTTCGCGCCGACCGCCAGCAGAACGATGGGCAGTGCGGCCCGGCCCAGCATCTCGGCGGTTTCGTGAACCACGGGGATGACACCAATGTTCAGGATGTTGACCCCGACCCCCAAGATGACCGACAGGATCAACGGATTGCGCGCCAGATCCTTGGCCACCGGCCGCCACAATCCGCCGGGACCGCCATGGCGGAGCATGACGTTCATCAGGCTGATGACCAAAATGTTGGTCGGCGGGATCAAAGTCGCCGTCATCGCCGCAGCCAGGGCCAGGCCTTCCAGGCCGAACAGGCGTTCGGCGATGGCCAGCGCGATGAAGGTATTGTGGCGCGCCGCGCCCTGCAGAATGCTGGTGCCTTGCGCCCCTTTGAAGCCGAATAGCCGCCCGACGATCAACGAGGTCGCGACCGCCGCCACCAACCCGGTCAGGATCGAGGCCGCGAAGGGCCCCAACAGGTCTCCCGACAGGTCCGAGGTCGAGGTCTTGTAGAAAAGCAAACTCGGGAACAGCACCCAGTAAACCAGCTTGTCGTTCAGGTTCCAGAACTTGACCGAGGGAATGCCGTTGCGGCGCAGCAGGTTGCCCAGCACGATCAGGACGAAAATGGGCAGGATCGACCACAGAATGTGAAGCATGGTGGCGCTCGCTTTTTTCTACCTGTTCAGGGCGCGGTTCCGACGCCGACGGTTTTGCGCCGCCGGGTCCAAAACTTCCACCAAAATCGAAAAGGCGAAGGCGAACGATCAGGTCAGGGCGCGTCTGATCAGATTGAGTCCGACCAGAAACAACAATACCAGCATCGCCTTGCGAAAGGCTTCTTCATTGATCCATTTGCGGATCTGTTCACCGACCAGGATACCGATCATCCCGGGCAGGCAGGCCGCCGCCGACAGCCAGACGTTGGATGGATTGAGCACGCCGTTCGACCAGTAGAACATGGTCAGGGGAATGGCCCCGGCGGTCCAGATCAAGGCGACGGTGCGGACCCATTCGTCCTTGGGCAGTTTCAACAGCACCAGATAGATCATCAAGGGCGGGCCCCAGATGGTGGTCAGGCCGCCCAATAGGCCGCCCATGGTGCCGGCGACCGGCCCGGCCCAACGTTCGGTTCCTGGCTTCAACGGTTCGGGCCGGGGCTTCCACAGGCTGGTTCCGGCGAAGATCGCGACGCAGGTGCCCAGGACGATGAACAGAACCTTGGTGTCGAAGGCCGCCAGCATCAGCGACCCCAGCCAAAGGAACAACAGGAACGGGATCAGTAGGGGGGCGTGGCGCTTAATAGGGGCGAACAAGCTGCCTGCACGGGAGACTTGCCACAAGTTGGTGATCAGGATGGGGACGACCAACAGGGCGATGGCTTCGCGTGGTTCCAGCAGGTTGGCGGTAACGACGATCGAGACGGTGACGATCGGCAGGCCGACGCCCGAAATACCCTTGGTCATGCCACCGCCGAATACGGCCAAGGCGATCAGCGCGAGCAATTCAGGCGGGTGGCCCAGCAGATCGGTCAGAAAGGCCATGGGTTTATGCCGCGATCCGTTGGGTTTCTTGGGCCAGCGCGTCCAGCGCCGCGTCGTCGATCAACTGGGGCGCGCCCGGGGTCAGGATCATGGCCCCGCCATCGACCCCGATCGGATCGACGAACAGTCCTTGGTGCGGCTTAAGGAATCCGTTCATTTCACCCGCGTTGTCGATATGCGTGCGGGCGATACAGGCCTCCATCCAGCAACCCGGGTCGGCGGCGACGCCGTTGCCCAGCACCGGCTCCATCCCCAATTCGCGGATGTGCGTCAGCTGCGCGGCCAGATTGGCGAGCGATCCCGCCTTCATCAGTTTCAGTTTCACGAACCGCGCCGCGCCGCTTTCCGCCGCCCGTTCGATCTCCGCCGGGCCGTAGATGCTTTCGTCCAACATCATCGCCACGGGTGAGATGTCGGACACGGCCTTTGCCGCGTCCCAGTCGTCCATGTGGCAGGGTTGTTCGAACAGTTCGATATGGTCCGGAGCCAGGCGCCGGGTAAACGCCAGGGCGTCGGCCTGGCTGTACCCCTGGTTGCCGTCGATGCGCAGTTTCAAGGGGGCGCCCGCCATCCGTTCGACCCGATCCTGGATGAACTTCAGGCGCGTGGCGTCGGCTTCCCAATCGAAGCCGACCTTGACCTTGATCGTGCCGTATCCGGCCTGGCGGTGGCGCTCCAACTCCTCGGCGATGCCTGCGTCATCCATGGCGTTGAGGATCGCCAGCAACGGCACGCGGGTTTCCTCGGTGATGGTCAGGAAGGAACTGCCCTCGGCCATCTCGATGGCGGTGACCATGGCCGATACGGTGAAAGGCGCCGCTTTGTGGCGGGTCAGGGCGTGGTTCTTGGCGCTCTCGCTATCCAGGCCGCGCAGCGTATCGGCCAGGGATTGCGCTTCGGCCCAGGCCCCATCGACCGTTTCCGGGGTGTAACCGGTGAGGATCGTCGCTTCGCCGAAACCTTGCTCGCCCCCGTCGCCCGATACGGACACCAGGATCGTGTCGAATGCCGTAACCGGGCCAAACGACAGCTTGTAGGGAACCTTCAAGGGAAGGGACAGGCGGCGCAGGGTGATCTGGGAAAGTTTCATGATTTTGGGCGGGTCCCGGCATTGGGTTGGTATATTCGCTTTATATCATAACGTGTTCGGCCCAGGTCGCCAGTTATCTTGCGGGTGATCGGGGCGGTATTCTGGTCGGCAATTTAGACCTGGGGATGCTTGGCCCTGGTTCTCCGGCGGGCCTGGTTTATAATGCCCTGGGGCTGGGTCGGAGAGGCCTTCACATCCACTGCGAGGACCGAAATCGATGAGTGAACAGAACGACAAGAACACGACGGCGAAACCGGCCGCAGCCAAGGCGGCAGATAAGCCGGCCGATAAGCCTGCGGCGAAACCGGCCGATAAGGCGACCGACAAGCCCGCAGCCGAGGCAAAGGCCGCGCCGAAGGAAGCCAACAGCGCCGCGACCCTGTGGAAGCGCGTTGCCTTGGCCCTGTTCGTTGTTGCCGGTCTGGCTGCCGTCGCGGCGGTCGATTTCGCATCGGACGCTTCGAAATTGCGCGGTGACATGACGGCCCTGCGCGCCGAAGTCGCTGGCGAACGCGCGGCCTTGAAGGCCGAACAGGACAAGTTCATGAAGGAGTCGGCGGACATCGCCGATGCCGTGGCCAAGGCCAAGGAAGAACTGGCGGCGACCCAGTCGGAGATCGACAAGCGCCGGGCCGAGGTGCAGGAACTGGAAACCAAGCTGTCCGGCTTGTACACCGAGACCAAGGCGGCCTTGGAAGCGGCCTCTGAAGCGGCGCAGAAACAGGCCGATACCCAGGCGGCGCTGGATAAGCTGGTGGCGGAACGGGACAAGCTGACCGCCAAGATCAAGGCCGGTCAGGAAAACCTGGCGGCGTTGGAAAAAGACGCCGATTCCATGATGCAGGGCCTGAAGGAAACGATTTCTCGGATCAAGGGCGCGCTCGACAAGCTCTAGGAACCGGATACCTCCTGCCTATATGCTGGGAATGTGAATAAAAGAACGGCCGTCGGCATCTGTCGGCGGCCGTGAAGCTTGGGGTTAGGAAATGCCGCTTTCGACTTATCTGCCGGAGGAAATGGGTTCCGTTTCCGTTGCCCCCTTGGGCCCGGTCGAAGCCGGCAGCCTGCAGTCGTTCTTCATCATCTATACGGCGGGCAAGTTCGGGATCGACGATTCCGGCAGCCTGAAGATCGTGCATCGTTTCGCCTCGGACCTGGGGCGGTTGCAGATGGACGACCCGGAAGGCCCCAATTACGTCTCGGCCCAGGCCTCGAACGGTGCCGTCCTGCACCTGGAATACGATATCAAGCGGAACTTCCGCCCCTGGGACAAGACGCTCTATATCAAGGTCGTGCGCGGCTTCCTGTCCGAAGGCGACCGCATCGTCATCCGCATCGGCGACCGCCGGTTCGGCGGGCCCGGTGTGCGGATGCAGACGTTCCAGGAAAAGGAATTTCAATTCCGCGTCCTGGTCGATGCCTTCGCCACCTATGACTACATTGAATTGCCGCGCCAGCCGTCGATCGAGATCGAACCCGGCCCGCCGACTTTGTACAAAGCCGTCCTGCCGACCCTGAAGCGTGTTGGCGAGACCTTTCGCCTGGGCCTCAAGGGCGAGGATATCTGGGGCAACCCGTCGACCAAATGCGAGGATACCTTCCGCGTGGTGGCGACCCGCCCGGTCGAAAACCTGCCTGATGAAATCTCGTTCTATCCCGGTCAGGCCTCGGTTCAGATCGACGGCCTGCGCGCCGAGGCCGAGGGCGATTTGCGGATCGACCTGATCGACTTGCATGGCAACGTCGCGGCCCGCTCGAACCCGTTGCGCATCGTGCCCCAGGGGGCGGGCGTGTCGTTCTGGGCGGACCTGCATGGCCAGTCCCAGGAAACCATCGGCACCAACAACGCGCGATCCTATTTCGCCTTTGCCCGCGACCGGGCGTTCCTGGACGCGACCGTTCATCAAGGCAACGATTTCCAGATCACGTCCGAATTCTGGGCCGAGCTGAACATGCTGTCGCGCGAGTTTACCCAGGACAACCGCTTCATCGTCATTCCCGGCTACGAATGGTCGGGCAATACCTGCCTGGGCGGCGACCGCAACGTGCTCTATTCCGAGGAAGGGCGACCGATCTATCGCTCGTCCCACGCCCTGGTCGAAGATCAATCGGACATGGTGCAGGACGCCAATAGCGTCGAGGAACTGTTCGACAAGCTGTCAGACGAGGACTGTGTCGTGTTCGCCCATGTCGGCGGGCGTTATGCGGATATCCGACGGGGGCATGACCGCGCGATCGAACGCTCGGTCGAGGTCCATTCCGCCTGGGGCACCTTTGAGTGGTTGGTCGAGGATGCCTTCGAAATGGGCTATCGCACGGGCATTCTGGCGACCTCGGACGGGCATAAGGGGCGGCCCGGGGCGAGCCATCCGGGGGCGACCCGGTTCGGGGCCTATGGCGGGCTGACCTGTCTGTTCGGCGAGGCGCTGACCCGCCAGGACCTGATGAAAGCCCTGCGCCGCCGACACCATTATTGCACCACCGGCTGCCGCGCCGTGCTGTCGACCAAGGTGACCCTGGACGCCCCGGCGGAACGGTATGACGACGACCCGGCCCTGGGCGGGCCCGCCGACGAAATGGTCACCCAAGCCGTGATGGGCGACATTCTGCGCACCGACGCCGCCGAGGCGACGTTCGAGATCGACCTGCATGCCGGGGCGGCCATTGACCGGATCGAAATCCGCGACGGCCTGCGCTTGTTGGAAACCTGGCGTCCGTCGGAAAAAGAAGACATGGGGCGGCGCGTCCGGATCGTCTGGGAAGGTTCCGAATACCGGGGCCGGGGGCGCGAAACCATCTGGGACGGCTTCGCGGAACTGTCGGGCAATGCCTTTACCCGAGTCGAGCCGATCAATTGGTACAACGTCGAAAAGAAGCTCGATCTGGTCACGCCGCAGCGGGTCGAATGGTCGTCGCTGACCACCGGCGGCTTCATCGGGTTTGATGCCTGGTTGGACGACATGGTCATGGGCTGGCTGCGGATCGACACGCCCTTGGTCAAAAAAACGGTCGCCGTGCAGGACATCGGCCGCGAGGATATCTGCCTGGAAGCGGGTGGTCTGGGGCGCCGGGTGCGCATTTACCGCCTGCCGGAAAGCAACCCGCACACGCGGCTCAAGCTGGAACGCCGCATCCCCCTGAGCCCTGATCGCGACAATGCCCTGTACGTTCGGATTACCCTGGAAGACGGCCAAGTCATCTGGTCGTCGCCGATCTATCTGGTGCCGTGATGGTCGGGATGCGCGGCGTCGATCATGCCGTTCTGGCGGCCCGCGATCTGACGGCGCTAGCGGCGTTTTACGAGCGCTTGGGCTTTACCGTCACGCCGCAGGCCCAACACCCGTTCGGCACCGGCAACCGATTGGTTCAGGTTCAGGGATCGTTCCTGGAACTGCTGTCCGTGACCCAACCGCAAGACGTGCCGGAAGCCGCCGAGGGAGATTTCTCCTTCGGCGCGTTCAATCGCGATTTCCTGGCTGGTGACGAAGGTATGTCGATGCTGGCCCTGACCTCGGACGGCTGGGAGCAGGACCGCACCCGGTTCGAGGCCGATGGGCTAACGGTGTTCGCCCCCTTCGCCTTCGGGCGCAGTGCGCGTCAACCGGACGGGACCGAGGTTAAATTCGATTTCCGCCTGACCTTCGTCGATGCGCCGAGCATGCCGCGGGCATCGTTCTTTACCTGCAATCATTGCCACCCGGCCGAGATTTTTTGGAAACCGGCGTATCAGACCCATGCCAATGGCGCGCAGCGCCTGGCCGAGATCACATTGGTGTCGGAAAGCCCTGAAGCTCATTGGGAATTCCTGTCCCGGATGTTCGGCGCGGTGGTGCCGGTCAACGGGGGAATCTGCGTCGGCCTGATCGGAGCGGGGCTGTGCATCTTGGAGCCCGAAGCCTTCGCCGAGACCTTCCCGGGCGCGCGTCCGCCGGAACTGGTCGGGGAAGAAGCGCGCTTCGCCGCTGTTCGGTTGCTGGTTTCGGATCTGGCCGAGGCCGAAGCCCTGTGGCGCGACCGCGAAGTGCCGTTCCGGCGCGCCGGGCGGCGCATCTATGTCCCGGGCGACCACGCCTTCGGCGCCCTGATCTGCCTGTCCGACGGTTAAGCAAGTCCCGCTGAATCGGGTCCGGGCAGTCATTTCTTATACCTATATAGCTATATAGGACTTGCGAAATCTAATGTATCAGGCGTAGCATTTCCGCAAAGGGCCGAACCAAACAGGCTCAACGAGGAAATACATTCATGGTGGTCTCCGCCCTGGCAACGGTGCTTGAGGACGGTCCCGAGGGGGACTCCCCGCGCCTGCCGAAATATTTGCAACTGTCCGACGCCATCGCGCGCGCCATCGTGCGTGGGGAATTGCAGTGCGGCGAGAAACTGCCGCCGGAAAGCGAACTGGCGCGCATTCTTCCGGCCAGCCTCGGCACCATCCAGCGCGCCTTGAACAATCTGGCCGACCGGGGCCTGCTGATCCGTCGCCACGGGCACGGCACCTTCGTGGCCGAGCCGTCGATGGCGCCGCAGGACCTGTGGCATTTTCGTTTCCTGGCCGCCGACGGGCGCTCGCTGCTGCCGGTCTATACCCAGGTCGGGGCGATTGAAAAGGGCCGCAAGGCGGGGGTGTGGAGCGACTTCCTGGGCACCCGCGACGTCATCAAGGTCACGCGCCGGATCGATATCGATCACACCCATATGGGGATCAGCGAGTTGTACTTGCCCCAGGCACGGGCGCCGGGTCTGTTGGACCTGCGCCCCAAGGCGCTGGAAAACGTCAACATCCGCGCCTTGATGGCGCAGCGCTTCGGAATCGTTACCGAACGGGTGCGCGAACTGGTCGATTGCCAGCCGCTGCCGCCGATGGTGACCGAAGCCCTGGGCCAGTCGCGCGGGGCCGTGGGCCTGGCCTATCACATGGAAGGGTTCGAGCCCCGCGACCGCCCGATCAGCTACCAGGTCGCCTGGTTCCCGCCCGGCGGGCCGCGCCTGGTTCTTGGCGAAAAGCACGAATAGGACATCCACCGAACGGAACGAATATGAGCAACGACACCCTTACCGTCGAAATTTGGCGCGGACAGGAAGAAGGCCGCTTCGATACCTTCCAGGTTCCGCGCATGGCCAGCCAGACCGTGCTGGACATCGTCACCTATGTTCAACGCAACCTGGACCCGGGTTTGTCTTATCGCTTCGCCTGTCGCGTCGGGGTTTGCGGGTCCTGCGCCATGACCGTCAACGGCAAGCCGCGCTGGACCTGCCGCACCCATGTCGACAAGGTCGCCGATGAAGGGGTGCTGCGTATCCAGCCGCTCAAGAACCTGCCGGTGATCCGCGACCTGGCCGTGGACATGACAGACTTTTTCGAGAAATGGACCAAGGCCAAGGCCCATTTCGTGCCGACCGAAACGCGTCACGACGAATTCGCCCAGGTCTCGCCCGACGACGCCAAGCGCAAGGAAGCCAGCGCCGGGATCGAATGCATCAACTGCGGCGTCTGCTATTCGGCCTGCGACACGGTGGCTTGGCTTGGCGACTATCTGGGCCCGGCGGCGCTCAACCGGTCCTGGACCCTGGTCAATGACGCCCGCGACGGCGGACAGACCGAACGGTTGAAGGCCGTGGCCGGGGTCGGCGGGTGCCAATCCTGCCATTCGCATCAAAGCTGTTTCGAGCTTTGTCCCAAGCACCTGAACCCGACCGCGTCGATCGCCGGGTTGAAGCGCGCGACGGTGAAGGCCGCGTTGAAGGGGGATATCTGATCATGACCCCACAACGCGCCGAAACCCTGGAATGGCTGGTTCAGCGGGCCAGCGCCGCCGTGCTGGCGATTTGCGTGATCGTTCATCTGGCCGTGATCGTCCTGGCCGTGCAGGGCGGAGTGACGGCCAAGGAAATCGCCGGCCGCGTCGGCGGCAGCATCCCCTGGCTGATGTTCTATTCGGTCTTCATCATCGCGGTCGCCCTGCATGCCCCGGCGGGCCTGCGCAATATCCTGCGCGAATACACGCCGCTGGGCCGCCGCGCGACCCATTGGGTGATGGCCGCGGTTTGCGCGCTGATCCTGGTCATGGGGTTCCGCGCCGTGATCGGCCTCTATGGATTGGGGGCCTGAGATCATGAAGACGCATCGCAACCACGCCAATTATTGGGCCTTCGTCCTGCATCGCCTGTCGGGCGTCGCCCTGCTGTTGTTCCTGCCCGCGCATTTCTATGTGCTGGGTCTGGCGGTCGAGCGCTCGGCGGATATGGACGCCTTCCTGTCCTGGACCGAGGCCCCGGTGGTCAAGCTGTTGGAAACGGGGCTGGTGATCCTGCTTGCCGCGCATATGACCGGCGGCCTGCGCATCCTGGCCATCGAATTCCTGGCTTGGCGGGACTGGCAGAAATCGGTGGTCGCCGTGACCGGCGGCCTGTCCGTGGCGGCGGGGCTGTTGTTCCTGCTGAACGCGGGCTGAGACACGTTTGAGGGAGAAGAAACGATGAAGCTCGATCTTCAAGCCGTCGAGGAAGCGGCCAAGCATCTATATATCCAGGCGCTGAAGGTCCTGCCGCCGGATATCAAGGAAGGCTTCAAGCGCCTGGACGCGACGGAAACCGACCCGACCGCCAAGTCGATCCTGGCGACGATGATCCAAAACATCGACGTCGCGGAAGATACGACCAACCTGCTGTGCCAGGACACGGGCATTCCGATCTACAATGTCGAGATCGGCAGCAACGTCGAATTCGACGGCCACGCCATGAAGCAGGCGATCCGCAAGGGCTGCGAGCGGGCGACCACGGAACACCCCCTGCGCTCGTCGGTCGTCCATCCGATCACCCGTATCAACGAGCAGACGTCCTGCGGCATCCGCGTGCCGGTCATCAACATCGACTTCACCGACAAAGACGAAGTGTTCGAGATGGAAATGATCCCCAAGGGATCGGGCTCGGAGAACGGCAGCTTTTTGAAGATGTGCATCCCCGCCGACGGTGTGGCCGGGATCAAGACCTTCGTCATCGACAAGGTGATGGAAGCAGGGGGCAAGGTCTGCCCGCCGACCATCGTCGGCGTCGGCGTTGGCGGGACTTCGGACCTATGCACCAAGCTGGCCAAGAAAGCCGGGGCGCGGCCCCTGGGCAGCACCTGCCCCGATCCCGAGGGGGCCAAGCTGGAAAAGGAACTGAGCGACGCGGTCAATATGCTGGGTATCGGGCCGCAGGGCCTGGGCGGGGACTCAACCGCCTTCGCCGTGCATGTCGAGACGGCGGCGACCCACATCACCATGAACCCGGTCGCGGTCAACATCATGTGCCATTCGGCCCGCCGCGCGCGGGCGACCTTCACGCCCAAGGGCGTCGAGATCGGTTTCTGAGGAAGGGAGCGAAGACCATGACCGAACACGTCATCCACATGCCCTGCACCGAGGAACAGATCCGCGAACTGAAGGCGGGCGATACGGTGATCTTGGAAGATTGGCTGTACGGCATCCGCGATGCGACGCAGATTCATATGTTCGACAAGGGCCGCAAGACGCGGTTCGATTTGAACGGCCATGCGGTGATCCATACCGCGCCCAACGTGAAGAAGGTGCCGAAGTCGAACTTCTGTCCGGCGGGGTACGAGTCCGTCTGTATCGGGACCACGACCAGTCAGCGGATGGAGCGGTTCTCCCGCCCGCTGATGCAGGAATACGGCGTGCGCATGATCATCGGCAAGGGCGGCCTGGGCGAAGAGAGTCGTAAGGCATTCCAGGAATTCGGCGGCGTATACCTGGCGATCATCGGCGGCACGGCGGCGCTGGAGACGACCTGGATCGAACAGATCACGGATGTCGATCTGGAAGACCTGAACCCCGAATGCCTATGGGAATTCAAGATCAAGCATTTCGGCCCGTTGCTGGTGGCCATGGATGCCCATGGCGGATCGCTCTACGACGGGGTCAAGAAAACGGCAGAAGAACGCCGCGCCGAAGCGCTGGCCAGTATGGGGGTTAATCCGTGAAGCCCGAAATCGATAAACAGCAGACCGACGTTCTGATCCTGGGCTCCGGCGGCGCCGGGCTGTTCGCGGCCCTGCACGCCAAGGACTTGGCGCCGCACTTGAAGGTCACCGTCGCGGTCAAGGGCCTGCTGGGCAAGACCGGCTGCACCCGTATGGTGCAGGGTGGCTACAACGTCGCACTGGCCTCCGGCGACAGCGCCGAACGCCATTTCATGGATACGGTCGAGGGCGGCAAGTGGCTCAACAACCAGGAACTCGCCTGGACCCTGGTGACCGAGGCGCAGGTCCGCATCCGCGAGCTTGAGAACGAGCTGGGCTGCTATTTCGACCGCAACCCGGACGGCACGGTCCACCAGAAAGCCTTCGCCGGGCAGACCTTCGATCGTACCGTGCACAAGGGCGACCTGACCGGGATCGAGATCATCAATCGTCTGATGGAACAGACCTGGGCCCGCGACGTCGACAAGCTGGAAGATCACCGCGCCATTGAATTGGTCCGCTCCGACGACGGCTCGCGCATTTCCGGTGTGCTGTTCATCGATATGCGGACCGGGCAGTTCCGCTTTGTTCAGGCCAAGGCCGTGCTGCTGGCGACCGGCGGCGGGCCGACCATGTACAAATACCACACGCCGTCGGGCGACAAGTCCTGCGACGGCATGGCCATGGCCTTGCGCCTGGGTCTGCCGCTGCGCGACATGGAGATGGTGCAGTTCCACCCGACCGGCCTGATCGCCGGGTCGGACACCCGCATGACCGGCACGATCATCGAGGAAGGCCTGCGCGGTTTCGGCGGCTACCTTCTGGGCGGCGACGAAGAACGCTTCATGCATAAGTATGACGAGCGCAACGAGCGCGCGACCCGCGACATCGTGTCCCGCGCCATGTTCACCGAAATGCGCGCGGGCAACATCGCCCCCAACGGTGGCCTGTACATCACCATGCGCCATCTGGACACGCCCCAGGTGCGCAAGAACTTCAAGGGCATGGTCGAACGCTGCGCCGATTGCGGCTTCGATCTGGCCGAGGGCCTGGTCGAGGTTGTTCCCACGGCCCACTACATGATGGGCGGGGTCGAATTCAACGTCGATTGCTCGACGGCCCTGACCGGCCTGTTTGCGGCGGGCGAGGATACGGGTGGGGTGCACGGGGCCAACCGTCTGGGCGGTAACGGCGTCGCCAATTCGACCGTGTTCGGCGGCATCGCCGGGGACACCATCGCCGAATGGACGCCAGATCATGGCCGCTTCGTCGAGCCGGACCCGACGGTTCTGGAGGATGCGGTGATGCGCGCCGGGCGGCCGCTTACCCAATCGGTGGAAAGCACCGGGGGCGGGATCGACGGCGTGCGCAAGCGCCTGTACGACCTGATGTGGGAAGACGCCGGCATCATCCGCGACGCCGCCAGCCTGAAACGGGCCGAGGCGGGATTGGAAATTCTCGATCACGACTTGGACCGCTGCGGCGTCACCGGCACGGACCTGGCCTATAACCTGACCTGGCACGACTGGCTGAACCTGAAGAACCTGATCCTGGTGTCGAAAGCCGTGACCGCCGCTGCCGTGGCGCGCGACGATTCCCGCGGGGCGCATTACCGGGCCGATTATCCGGACGTGCGCGACGTGGCAAATTCCCGCTTCACCCGCGTCACCCTGGACGGCCACGGCGTGATCCAGATGTCGACCGAGCCGGTCGCCTTCACCCGGGTCAAGCCGGGCGAAACCTTGTTGACCTAGGGGGCGGCGGAGTAGGGCGAATGGGGGCCGTGACAAGGTCCCCGTAACCCCTTAGCATCGCGGCATGTTTTGGATGCGCACCCTTGGCGTGCCGGTTGTGGCCGCCCTGTTGCTCGCCGGTTGCCTGCAACTGTCGACGGCGCGGCGCGTGTCCGATCCGCCGAACAAGCCGCCCGCCGATCCGCTGGACGTCTATACCTTCCAGATCGACAAAGCGCGGGAGACCGGAGCCTGGATCGAGGGCGAGCAATGGATCGGCAAGGTTCCGGCCAAGCTGATCGACGATTACCGCCGCTGGTTCGAACCTCAGGCCCAGCATTTCCCGCCGCTGTGGATTTATGCCTCGGCCCGAAAGTTCCAGGACGGCGGCGATTATCTGAAAGCCGCCTATTGGTATATCGCCGCCCGTGAGCGGCAAATCCGCCAATTGCGCCGCTGCCGCGACGACAGCGCCAAGGAACAATTGATCTGGGCCGATGGGGCGTTTGCCACTTTGCGGGCTGAAATGGGGCGCAATCCCGATCTGACGCGCTACGCCGCCAAGCACTCGTTTACCTGGCTGGATCTGCATCAGGATACGGATGCGGGGCTATTGGCGGCCTGCCTGCGCGGCGCGGCGGGGGCGGAGCGCTCGGCGAAAAAGGCGCGGCTGGTGCCCATCGACGGCGGCGGCGAAGGCAAGCGCAAGGCCTTTCGTCTGATCACCCCGCCGGTCGACAACCCGGCTGACTGGGTCGTCCCGGTCACGGAGATTTATGAAATTCGCACCTGGTCGCGTATCCTGATGAAGCAGGATGTCGCGAAGATTTTGGGCGAACCGGAACAGGAACCGCCCACGCCGACGGTCACGCCTCTGCGCTGACAAATCGTGCGGGGAGGACTTTTTTAGCGGATTTCGAATACCCACGTGTGGTCCTGTGACCAAGCGCACTGCGGCTGCTTTGACGAGGGTTCAAGGATCAGGAATGAGCAAACCGGCCTTTCCACAAACACCCGACGGCGTTACCGATTGGGACCGGGTGTTCGAGCACCCCGAAGACGGTTTGATCGCCGTCATCGCCAGCGCCCCAAATGCGGCGGCGTTGCGCAATTGTTTGTTGGTGGTGATCCGGCAGCTCTACACCCGCAAGAACGATGAGCTGGAAATCGCCCAGTTGACCAATCAGATCGAAAGCCTGTTCGATGGCGCGGACGGTTTGCCGACCGAAGCCGCGGTCGGTTTGCTGCGCTCGATCAAGGAGCAGCGTATCGCCAAGGCCGAGGCCTTTCTGGAGCGCAAGCGAGCCGGGAAGTCCGAACGGCGGAGCAAGGAACGCGGCCGGGGTGTGAAACGGGGGGCGTATCTCCTGTTCAAGAACCCGAAGTATCTGGCCATTACCACGGCGCTGGTGGCGGTCTTGGCGCTGGGCATGTTCATCCCATTGGAATTGTTCATGGGCGACGACGCATCGCCGCCCGCCGATGGTGCGCCGACGACGGCGCCTGCGGCCATCCCGCCGGGTGAGAGTCCCCAGGCGGCAGGACAGCAGCCGGGATTGGGGCCGCTTCCTCCCGGACAATCCGGCAATGTTCAACCGGGCGCGGCGCAACCGGGCATGACGCAGCCCGGAATGACGCAGCCGGGAATGGCGCAGCCACCCGCTGCCGCGCCCGCGGGCGAACCCGTTCAGCCGCGGGCACCCGTCGTCATGCCGTTGCCGCCGTTCGACCCAAAGAAAGACGGCCCCGATGCGGAAGAGTATCCGCCGGTCGTTTTCTTCCGGCATGTCCCGATCCCGCGCAATTTCGGCGAACAACGTGCCGTCACGCCGATGGTTCTACCCGCGATCGTTTTGGCGGACCGAAAGGACATCGGAAAGATCTGCGCCCAATCGCCGCTGATCTACAGCATGATGAACGTGGCGTTTTCGGATGCCCTGGCGGCCAAGTCCGAATTCAAGAAATGGGACTTGGACCGCATCGGTCGGGACCTGGGCGGGCGGCTGAACCAGGAATTGGGCGAGCCGTTGGTGACGCGGTTCCTGCTGATCAGGGGCGCCAATCGCAAGATCAGCGCCGGGACGAAGTGCTCCTTCGCCCCGAACTCCATGCTGCGTATGCTGGATGAATTTAAGAAGTAACGGGAACTAGGCGTCGGGTTCCGACGCCTTGATCGCGGCGATCGCCGTGGCGGCGAAGCGGGCTTCGGGCGGATCGGCGCGCGAGGTCAGGACGATCGGGACCTTGGCGCCCAGGACGATGCCTGCCGCCAGGCCGCTGTTGAAATAGACCAGCATTTTGAACAGGCCGTTGCCCATTTCGATATTGGGCACGACCAGAATGTCGGCATGTCCAGCGACGGGGCTGTCGATGCCTTTCAGTTCGGCGGCGGCCGGGGAAATGGCATTGTCGAAGGCGAACGGACCGTCGACAATTGCCCCGGTGATTTCTCCGGCGCGGGCGCGGTCGACGATGGCTTTGGCCTGAATGCTCGACGGCATCGCCGGGATCGGGCTTTCCGTGCCGGAGAGCATGGCGACCTTGGGTTCCGGATTGCCCAACGCATGGGCCAGGTCGACCGCGTTGCGGACAATGTCCATCAGGGTGTTTTCATTGGGGTGTACGTTGACCGCGCCGTCGGTGATCATCAGCACCCGGTCGCTGCCCGGCACGGTCATATGAAAGACGTGGGACAGGCGACGGCCGACACGCAGGCCGCCGTCACGGGCGACCACTGCGGCCATCAAGGCGTCGGTATGGATATGCCCCTTCATCAGGGCCCGGACCTCGCCGTCGCGGGCCAGGGCCACGGCGGCGCGGGCGGCGGCGCCCTCGTCCTCTTCCGTCACGTTGACGACGCGGTAATCCGAAATGTCCCAACCCATGGTCTGGGCCAGGCTTTCGATCTCGTCCTGATCGCCGACCAGAACCGGATCGATCAAGCCCGCCTCGGTCGCCTGACGGGCGCTTTCCATGACCACCATGTTATCGGCCCCGGCCACGGCCATGGGCACGCGGTCCCGGCCTTTGGCCAGATCGAGAAGATATTGGGGGACTTCGAAGGGGACGGTGCTGAGCATTCCGATAACCTATCCTAATTCGTTCGGTCTCTTGAGGAAAAATTCGGGCTTCACGCGGACTTGGCCTGGGCCAGAAGCACGGACTGTTGATGGCATTCCGGGTCTTCGAACGTGAAGCGGACAATGCCGATGCCTAGGCCTGCGAGGACCTGTCTGTATTCGTCAGGCGCCAAGCTGGAATGATAGACGGGATCGTCGCCGACGGTGCCGGCGACTTCTCCTGCTTGCGGGCCCACGGTCAGCATCAACGCGCCGCCGGGTCTAAGGTGTGCCGCAAGCTTGGGTAGGACGGCGCGTTGTTCGTCCTGGCGCAGGTGGAAAAAACTGTTCCAGCCGATGATCCCATCGAACGTTTCCGGCAGGGAAAGCGTCCGCATGTCGGCCAGGCGCCAATCGCCTGAGGGAAACCGCTCCCGCGCGATGTCGAGCATCGCCGTCGAAGCATCGACACCGACAACGTCGAAGCCTTGCGCGGTCATGTAGCGGGCGACGGGATCGCCGCTGCCGCAACCCAGATCCAGAACATTCCCCTCTGGCGGTAGCAGGCTCAGAAAACGGTCCAGCCACACCCGTTCGTGCAGCCCCTTCGCGCGTTCTGTGTCGAACCGTCGGGCGTTGCGTTCGTAGACGGTTTGCGTCGTCGCCGCCATAGCTGTGAGATCAGGATCAGGATCGGGCAAGGTAGGACTATCGCTTCGATCAGGGGTGTTCGGCTTGGCTGTCCGGGATGTCCGCAGTATCCGGAAATAAAGACGCCGGGGAAAGGTTCACCCTTTCCCCGGCGATCTTATGCGTAGGCGGTAGGCTTTCGCTCAGGGCTTAGACGGCACCCTTCTGCGGGCGCATGTCGGCGGCGCTGATGCCGGCGACTTCGACCGGGGCCTTCATGGCGTCGCGGCGGAACGGCTCGCCCAGTTCCTGGTTCAGGATCACTTCGATGAAGGTCGTGACCTTGTTTTCCATCTGATCCTTCACGGCCGCGTCCAGGGCTTCGGTCAGTTCCTGCATGGTCGTGACCTGCACGCCCTTGAGGCCACAGGCTTCGGCGATCTTGGCGTACTGAACGTCGAGGTCCAGTTCGGTGCCGACGAAGTTGTCCTGGTACCACAGGGTCGTGTTGCGCTTTTCAGCACCCCACTGGTAGTTGCGGAAGATGATCATCGTGATCGCCGGCCATTCGTCACGGCCGCAGGCGGTCATTTCGTTCATCGAGATGCCGAAGGCGCCGTCACCGGCAAAGCCCACGACCGGGGTGTCCGGATTGGCGATCTTGGCGCCCGTGATCGACGGGAAGCCGTAACCGCAGGGGCCGAACAGGCCCGGGGCCAGATACTTGCGGCCCTGCTCAAAGGTCGGATAGGCGTTGCCGATGGCGCAGTTGTTGCCGATGTCCGACGAGATGATGGCTTCGCGCGGCAGGGCGGCCTGAATGGCGCGCCAGGCTTTGCGGGGCGACATCCGCTCCGGGTGCTTGTTGCGCGCACGCTCGTTCCAGGTGGTGCCCGGATCGTCGTCTTCGTGGTCCATGGAGGTCAGTTCCTGGGCCCAGCGCGATTTGGTGGTCGAGATCAGGTCTTCGCGTTCCTTGCGGCCCGCGTTGCCCGCTTCGGCGGACAGGCTGGCCAGGATCTGTTCGGCGACCTGCTTGGCATCGCCCTGGATGGCGACGTCGACCTTTTTGGTCAGGCCGATACGGCTGGCGTTGATGTCGACCTGGATGATCTTGGCGTTCTTCGGCCAGTAATCGATGCCGTAGCCCGGCAGGGTCGAGAACGGGTTGAGGCGCGTGCCCAGGGCCAGAACGACGTCGGCCTTGGCGATCAGTTCCATGCCCGCCTTGGAGCCGTTGTAGCCCAGCGGACCGGCGAACAGCGGGTGCGAGCCCGGGAAGGCGTCGTTGTGCTGATAGCCGCAGCAGACCGGAGCGGACAGACGCTCGGCAAGGGCCTTGGAGGCGTCGATGCCGCCCGCCAGAACCACGCCGGCGCCGTTCAGGATGACCGGGAACTTGGCCGAGGACAGCAGCTTGGCGGCGTCGGCGATGGCGCTCTTGCCGCCCGAGGGGCGTTCGATTTCGATGACCTGCGGCAGTTCGATGTCGACGATCTGGGTCCAGAAATCACGCGGCACGTTGATCTGCGCCGGGGCGGAACCACGCCAAGCTTCGGTGATCACGCGGTTCAGAACCTCGGCGATGCGGGTCGGGTCGCGGACTTCTTCCTGATAGCAGACCATGTCTTCGAACAACTTCATCTGCGGGATTTCCTGGAAGCCGCCCTGACCGATGGTCTTGTTGGCGGCCTGCGGGGTGACCAGCAGCATCGGGGTGTGGTTCCAATAGGCGGTCTTGACCGGGGTCACGAAGTTGGTGATGCCGGGGCCGTTCTGGGCGACGCACATCGCCATCTTGCCCGACGAACGGGTGAAGCCGTCGGCCATCATCCCGGCGTTGCATTCATGGGCGCAGTCCCAGAAGGTGATGCCCGCCTTGGGGAACAGGTCCGAGATCGGCATCATGGCCGACCCGATGATGCCGAAGGCATGCTCGATGCCGTGCATCTGAAGAACCTTAACGAAGGCCTCTTCGGTGTTCATTTTCGTCATTGCTTGGGATCCTCCCGTAAGCGTTTCGCCGGGCACGGCATTCGCCGCAGTGCGCCCGGCATTGGTTGTTGTTGCCAGAGTTATAGCATTCATCGCGCTGGCTTGCCCCGGTCGCGTAACGTCTCGAAACGTAAAGACGCGCAGGGCCCGGGAGCCTGCAATCCATAGGTCTTTGGTAGGGCCTGATGGGACTATGCAGTAGGGCCAGTTTCGGGCAATTCGACGCACCAGAACGCGGTAATGAGCTTAAATTGTCTCATTTATGACAATTTTGCATCATTTTGGGACCAATGGGCGGTGGTCAGGTTCCGCGTTTGACGATATCGGCCAACAGGCGGATGCCCGGCTCGATCCGTTCAGTCGCGATCGAGGAGAAACCCAGCCGGAAATGGTTCTTGGGCGCGTTCTTGCGGGCGAAGTTGACGCGGCCCGGCTCGATGATCAGGCCGTCGTCCAAGGCGCGGTCGGCCAGCCGTCCGGCATCGAAGCCGTCAGGCCCGCTGACCCAATAGCTGGTTCCGCCGAAGGTCGGGGCCTGGGACCAGCCGGGCAGGTGCTCGGCCAGGGCGTCGCCCATGATCTTCCACCGTTCCCGGTAGGCCTTCTGAAGCTTATGGACCAGGCTGTCGTGATGGCCGAGCGCCAGGAACAGGGCCGCCGTGCGCTGGTTGTTGTTGGGCGCGTGGCGCAGCATCAGGCGGCGCAGGGCGCGGGCTTCGCGGATCAGCGGCGCCGGACCGACCAGATAGCCCAGGCGCAGGCCCGGAAACAGCGTCTTGGAGAGGGAGCCGACATAGATCACGCGTCCCGCCGCATCCATGGATTTCAGCGCGGGGGTCGGTTCCGACACATAATTGGTTTCCCATTCGTAATCGTCTTCGATGATCACGAAGTCCTGATCCTCGGCGCGGGCCAGAAGTTCCTGCCGTCGGGATTTGGGCATGGTCACCGTGGTCGGGGCTTGGTGCGAGGGCGTGACGAAGGCCAGATCGCAGCCGTTCAGCCGCTCGTCGGCGGGCAGGCCGTGCTGATCGACGGGAATCGGTTCCACATGATCGGTCTTCAGGCCGAAGATGTTGCGCACGTCGGGATAACCCGGGTCCTCGATGGCGACGCGGGTGTCCGGCGCGACCAACAAGGCGGCCAGGATATAAAGCGCGTTCTGCGCCCCCAGGGTGACCAGGACTTCGTCCTCGCGGGCCAGGATGCCCCGGCGCGGCAGCAGGCGCGTTTGAATTTGTTCGATCAGCATCGGATCGTCGGCGGCCAAGGCGTCGCCGGTCCAGGCATCCATGCCCTTGCGGCCCAAAGCCTGGCGCGAACAATCGCGCCATTGCGCGATCGGGAACAGGGATTGATCGACCTGCCCATAGATGAAGGGGTAGGGGTAGGTCAGCCAGTTGCCCGGCTTTTCCACGTTCGATTGGTGCGACGGATGCACCCGGAACCGGTTGTTCCAGTCGGGCCCGGCGTCGGGTCGTGCGTCGCTGGGTTGAACCGGTGGGGCGGCGGGTTCGTCGGCGCGCCCGTCCAGAATATCGTCGGCGACGTAGAAGCCCGATCGTTCGCGCGATTCAAGGTAGCCGTCGTCGACCAACCCCTGATAGGCCAGGACCACGGTATTGCGCGAAACGCCCAGGCTTTTGGCCAGTTTTCGTGACGACGGCAGTGGGTCGCCCGGCGGCAATTGGCGGCCGAGAATGGCCGAAACCAGCATTTCCCGTATCTGCCCCTGGATCGAAATATTGGGCCGTCGGTCCAGATGAAATATGCCGTCGCGCATGTCCGCCTATTCGTCTGCAATTTAGCGAAAAGTGGTCCAAGAAATCGCCCGCGCTGGCTCTAACATGGTGCCAAGGGCCAAGATTACGATGGTGCCAATCACCTGACAACCCTGACGGCATCGATGCTTGGGGGGGATCGCCTGCGAGATCGATCGATTTCCCCGGCCGGGGAGGATTTTGCCGTGCCTTTCGGCCACGCCTTTTGGAGGAACGACCATGGAATACAACACCAATTCCCTTGAAGAGAACTGGATGCCCTTCACCGGCAACCGGGACTTCAAGAAAAGCCCCCGTCTCGTCGTGCGTGGCGAAGGCATCCATTATTACGATCACAAGGGCGGCAAGATCCTCGACGGCTCGTCGGGTCTGTTCTGCTGCCCGCTGGGGCATGGCCGCAAGGAAATCGCCGAAGCCGTTTACGAACAGCTTCTGGAAAACGATTACACCCCGCCGTTCCAGATGGGCCACCCCGGCGCCTTCGATCTGGCGCAGCGCGTCGCCCGGATCACGCCGGAGCCGATGAACCATATCTTCTTCGCTAACTCCGGCTCGGAAGCCATCGACTCGGCGCTGAAGATCGCCATGGCCTATCACCGCGCCAAGGGTCAGGGGCAGCGCACCCGCTTCGTCAGCCGCGAGCGCGCCTACCACGGCGTCAACATTGGCGGCACCTCGCTGGCCGGGATGGTCAAGAATCGCGAAACCTTCTCGGGCGTGATGCCGGGTGTCGTTCACATGCGCCACACCTGGGACCCGTCGGCCCCCTTCACCCAGGGCCAGCCGGAAAAGGGCGCGGAGTTGGCCGACGACCTGCAGCGCATTTGCGAGAACCTGGGCGGATCGACCATCGCCGCCTGCTTCGTCGAGCCGATCGCCGGGTCGACCGGCTGTCTGGTTCCGCCCAAGGGTTATCTGGAACGCCTGCGCGAAATCTGCGATGCCCATGGCATCCTGCTGGTGTTCGATGAAGTCATCACCGGCTTCGGCCGCACGGGCGCGCCGTTCGCGGCCCAGGCCTTCGGCGTGACGCCGGACCTGATGACCATGGCCAAGGCCATCACCAACGGCTGTCAGCCGATGGGCGCCATCGCGGTCAAGGACGAGATCTACGAAACGATCATCAACGCCGCCCCGGAAAACGCCATCGAGCTGTTCCACGGCTATACCTATTCGTCGCACCCGGCGGCTTGTGCCGCGGGCGTCGCGGTTCAGAAGATCTATGAAGAAGACAACACCTTCGAAAAGGCGGCCGGTCTGGTCGATCACTTCCAGAAGGCGTTGTATTCCCTCGAAGGGATGGATTGCCTGGCCGACATTCGCGGCTACGGCATGATCGGCGCGATCGAGCTGAAGGCCAAGGGTGCGCCCGGCGCGCTGGGCACCCAGTTCCAGAAAGACCTGTTCTGGCGGGGCCTGCACGTGAAGTTCACGGGCGACAGCGGCATCGTCGCCCCGGCCTTCGTCGCCACCCCGGCGGACATCGACGCCATGATCGGCACCCTGCGCGAGGCCTTGGAAGAGATCTAAGGCCGGGCATCAGCCGGACGAAATAAAAGCCGGGGCCGCTGAGCGGTCCCGGCTTTTTCATGTCTGAAGGCAAGCGCGAATCAGGCGCGGGTCAGGCTTGGATCAGGCGGCCAGATAGCGATCGCGATAGGCGTTGCGCAGACCGGCGAACCACACCGGCTCGTCCGGCCACCACCACAGCTTGTCGAGCGACCCTTCGGGAAAGGCGGCGGCGACGGCCTGTTTGGTTTTCTTCGTCAGGTAGGCTTCCGTGCCCTGAACGGCGGAACTGTATCCCGACTCGTTGATCAGACGGGCCCCCTCGCGCGCGGTATACAGCGCATTGACGAAGGCATGGGCCTCGTCGATGTGCTTGGACGCGGCGGTCAGCGCCAGCCCGTCCATCCAGGCGAAGGCGCCTTCCTTGGGCGGCAGGTAGGCGACCGGATGGTCGTCCTTGGCCAGGTCGATCACGGGACCGTCCCAGCATTGGCCGATGACCACGCCGTTGCGGGTGAAGTTGGTTTTCTGGCTTTCGTGATCGTGCCAATAGGCGCGCAGCCAGGATTTATGCTCCACCGCGAACTTCATGATGTCGTTCCAGATGCCGCGCATGGTGCTTTCGTCTTTATAGGCGTCTTCGAACGCCGGCAGGTCGCCCTTGGCGGCCAGCATGCGGCCGATCCCGGACATCAGCGAATGCGGGCGTCCTTGAACCAGGCCCTTCATTTCGGGGCGCCACAGATCGGCCAGGGACAATTCGCCATAGACGCCGTTAAACCGGTCGGTCCGCCAGGCGATCCCTTCCGTGCCCCAGACATGGGGCAGGTGATGTTGGCCTTTGTTCCACGACCAGGTTTCGGACATGGCCATGAACTTCGGCTCGATGTTCGACAGGTTGGGGATTTTCTTCAAATCCCAGGCCTGGGTCATGTTCAGGGCGTGCCATTGGCTCATCCGGTGAACCGAGGGCGAAATCACATCCCAGGCGCGGCCGTGGGTCGCGGTAACCTGGCTGAGCATTTCTTCGTTGGAGCCGACCGTGGTGATGTTGGCGGTAATCCCGGTCTTCTTACGGAACGTCTTGGCGAACCGTTTGGGGATGTAGCCGGTCCAGGTCAGGACGTTCAGCGTCGGGCCCGCGGCCTGCGCCGGACGGATCAGCATCGGCGCGATGGCCATGCCCAGCCCGCCCGCGGTCAACGCGGCGCCATGGCAAAGTAATGTTCGGCGGGAAAAAAGGCGCGCTTGGCGCGCGGTTTCGCCGGCTTCTTGTCCGGCGGACGGTGAGGATGTCTTTTGTTGTTGGGGCTTCCTGCCCATGGACGTCGTTCTCGATTCCGGTTGTTGGATTAATTGCCCATTATGACTGACGAAAATAGGGAAACCAGCACCAGATTTTTCTTTTTACGGGTCCAGCGCAGGGGGGAGCGGTTGCATTAATGAGAAATCAGACCTAAATAACGCGAGTTCCGAACAGCCCCCCAAACAAAAGGCTTCTTGTCGTGTCAAAGCCGACCAAGGTTCCGGGGTTCGACTGCGCCGTTGTCGCCGTCGAACACGTGACCACTCCCCGGACCGTTGCATTCGTCGCGCATTGCCGAAAACTTCAGGGTGACCGAGTTTTGCCGCGTTGGGCGGACCTTCGGTTGCATGAGCTCGATCCGGAAATGATCCCCTATGTCGCGGTGGCGGACGTCGCCGCCGAACCGCGATCTTTCACTTATCGTTTCTGGGGTACGGGCCATACCCGCCTGAAGGGTGTCGACTTGACCAGGCAACAGGTATCGGAAATTCCCGCGACGGCCTTGGCCGAAATCGGGCATCGCCAATACGAGATGGTGTTGGAACAGCGCAAGCCGCTGGTGTTCGTTCACAAGCTCAGCCACTACGAACAGTGGAAGCCCTATATCCAGGTCACCGCCCGCGTGCCGTTCAGCGAAAACGGATCGACCGTGGACAAGATCGTGTCTTATTCGAACTTCGACGAAGATCGCGAAAAATGGACCAAGGTCTACGACGAGGTCGTCGTCGGCAACGCCTGACCAGTCGGCAGAAAACGCTTACAGGATCGACTGACCCGTCTTTTCCCAATCTTTCAGGAACGCTTCCAGGCCTTTGTCGGTCAGGGGGTGCTTGAACAACTGCCAGATCACGCCCGGCGGTACGGTGCACACGTCGGCGCCAATCCGCGCCGCGTCGACGATGTGCTGCGGCGAGCGCACGGAAGCGACCAGGATTTCCGTGTGGAATTCGTAATTGCCGTAGATCTCGGCGATTTCGGCGATCAGGTTCATGCCGTCCTGGCCGATGTCGTCCAACCGGCCGACGAAGGGCGAGATGAAGGCCGCGCCGGCCTTGGCCGCCAACAGCGCCTGGGCGGCCGAGAAGCACAAGGTGACGTTGACCGGGGTGCCTTCGCCCGACAGGGTCTTGCAGGCGACCAGCCCGGCTTCGGTCAGGGGAACCTTGACCGCGACGTTGCCGGCGACTTTCGCCAGCTTGCGGCCTTCCTCGATCATGCCGGCGGCGTCGGTCGCCGTGACTTCGGCGGACACGGGGCCGTTGACCAGATCGCAGATTTCCTTGATCACGTCGATGAAATCGCGTCCCGATTTGGCGACCAGGGACGGGTTGGTAGTCACGCCGTCGACCAGACCGGTGTCGTTGAGACGCTTGATTTCGGCCACATCGGCCGTATCGACGAAGAATTTCATGGGTCGGCTCCCAACCGATTGTGTATTTGTGCGGCTCAATTAACCCCGAGGCCGCGGGGAAATCAACCGCCCGCGAAATGAAATTCTCATGGCTTGTTCCCCGGGGCGGCCCCACGCATAGTCCGGTCCTTGGATTGAGACAGGGGAATTCACCATGCGGGCATTGTTGCAACGTGTCACCGAGGCGTCGGTCGCGGTGGTCGAAGACGCAGGGGATGCCGAAACGGTCGGGGCCATCGGCCCTGGATTGGTCGTGCTGGTCTGCGCCGAGCCCGGGGACACGGAAGATACCGTTGCCTACTTCGCGCGCAAGGTCGCGGCGATGCGGATTTTCGAAGACGCCGAAGGCAAGGTGAACCTGTCCGTCCGCGATGTCGGCGGTAGCGCCTTGGTGGTCAGTCAGTTCACCCTGGCCGCCGATTGGAAAAAGGGCAACCGGCCGGGATTTTCCGGCGCCGCCGATCCGCAAACGGCGGAGCGCCTTTATCTGATGTTCGCGGACCGCTTGCGGGACGAAGGCCTGAGCGTCGAGACCGGCCGCTTCCGCGCCCATATGCGGGTCAGCCTGATCAACGATGGCCCATTCACGATCTGGATGGACTCCGACTGAACCCGCGACATCGAACCGGACAAAAGAAAACGCCGTGACCGGGGCAGGTCACGGCGTTTCCATGGTCACCGCCGACGGGGCTTGTCGGCGGTGGCGGGGAGGGAGAAGTTAACGGCGCGGGCCGCATTCTTCGCGGTCGTGGCGCTCATGGCCCTTGCCGGGACCGTCACCGCGCATGCCGTGGTGCGGCCGGCCTTCGCCGCGTTCGATCTCGCCGTCGTCATTGCGGTCCATGCGGGCCATCATGCGGTCGGTTTTCTTGGCGATTTCGCCTTCGGTGACCTGGGCGTCGCCGTCGCTGTCGAGCCGCTGGAACATGCGGACCATGCGCTGATGCATGATCTCGTTGAACAGGCCCTGGAACTCGTCGAGCGACAGTTGGCCGTCCTTGTTCTTGTCGTAGTCGGTGATCGACTTCTTGGTCGCCGAGGCGATTTCGTCCTTGGTGATCTTGCCGTCTTTGTTGGCGTCGAAGCGTTCGAACAACATTTCGCCGTGGCCGCCGCCGCGTTTGCCGTAGTCGGCGTGGACGGCGAAGGCCGTGGTGCCGAGCATGACGGCGGTCAGGGCGCCCAAGACGATTTTGCTGCGGGTGGTGATGCGGGATTTACGTGCCATGAGAAGGCTCCTTGTTTCAGTGCAATGTTTCGGTGCATTTGCGATGCCCTGATAAAAGCCTTCAAACGTCGCTAAAATATGTCGAGAAAGCAGGAGTTTGTCGCAACTCGTGCCGCCGGGCGGGATTGATACAATCGGTTACAAATTTTTGTCCGCCTGGGTTTCCGGCTCCGGCATATTGAGGATCAGGAATACTGACGAGACCGGCTGAAGATGACTGACAGCGAACATATTCTGGTCGTCGACGACCACCCGGACATCCGCGATGCCCTGGCCCGCTATTTGAAAGAACACGGCTACCGGGTGACCACCGCCGACCGCGCCCAATCGGCGCGCCAGACGTTGGAGACCAGTGCTATCGATCTTGTCGTCCTGGACATCATGATGCCGGGCGAGGACGGCTTGTCGCTGTGCCGGGACCTGCGGGCGACGACGTCGCTTCCGGTCATTCTGCTGACGGCCATGGCCGAGGACACGGACCGCATCATCGGTCTGGAAATGGGCGCCGACGATTATGTGACCAAGCCGTTCAATCCGCGCGAACTGCTGGCCCGGGTCAAGGCCGTCCTGCGCCGCACCGGGGCCATGCCCAAGGCCGGCGGCAGCGAGCCGGCGGGCACCCTTTATCGTTTCGCCGGATGGACCTTCGATCCCGGCGCGCAATCCCTGACCGGCCCCGACGGCGTGGCGACGCAGTTGTCGACCGGCGAGAGTTTGTTGCTGGGCGTATTCGTGCGCCATCCGGGCCGGGTTCTCAACCGCGATCAGTTGTTGGATCTGACGCGGGGCCGGTCGGCGCAGCTGTTCGACCGCGCCATCGACAATCAGGTCAGCCGCCTGCGCAAGAAGATCGAACAGGACGCGCGCAATCCGGAATTCATCAAGACCCATTGGGGCGGCGGCTACAGCTTCGCCGTCGCGGTCGAGGTTGCCGAGCCATGATGAAGTATCTGTGGCCGCGATCGCTGGCGGGGCAATTGGTCCTGTCGCTGTTGGCTGCCATCCTGGCGGCGCAACTCGCGGGCTTTCTTATCTTCGCGCAGGACCGGCGCGACGCGATCATCGGCGCCCGGCATGAATTGGTGTTGCTGCGCGCGGCCTCGTTGGTTCAGACGCTGAACCACCTGCCGAAGCGTCGGGACGACGCCTTGGTCCAGACGGTGTTGACCGCCGCGACCTCGGGCTTGGTGCGGTTTCGGATTGCGCCGGACAGCCCGCTGCCCGCCGATGCGCCGGAATACCGGGACAACGACCTCGCCCGGTCGCTGGCGTCCCGCCTGGGCGATGCCGGAGACCGGCCGGTTCTGGTCAAGGTCGCGGAAGACGGTGGATACGGCATTCTTCGTCCCCTGGACTTTTTCCATCGAAAAATGGACGAGCGCCGCCGCGACGATCACGAGCGCCACGGCGATCATGATGACGATAAGCACGAGGACAAACATGGTGCGTCCCGCTATCGCTTCCCGATCGGCCTGACCCTGGCCGTGGCCCTGAACGACGGCGGCTGGCTGGTCGGCGAACTGGCGGCCCCGGTGCCGCGCGGTTGGGGGACACGGACGCTGACCGGTGTGTTGCTGCTGGTGTTCGCCGTTTCCGTGGTTGGGGTGTTGGTGGTCCGTCGCCTGACCCGGCCCCTGGGCGACCTGGCCGACGCCGCCGATACATTGGGCCGGGGCGGCGTGCCGCCCAAGCTGGCGCCCTCCGGTCCCGGCGAAATCCGCCGTACCATCGCCGCCTTCAACACCATGAGCGAACGGTTGCATCGATTCGTCGCTGACCGAACCCGGATGCTGGCCGCGATCAGTCACGATTTGCGTTCGCCGCTGACCTCCCTGCGTTTGCGCGCGGAGTTCATCACCGACGATGCCGACAACAAGCAGAAGATTCTGAATATCCTGGACGAGATGGAACGCATCACCGAAGCCACGCTGGCGTTCGCCAGGGACGACATGGCCGGTGGGGCGCTCGAAGACGCGGATGTCGCACAGCTATGCAGCGACGTCGTCGAGGAATTGAGTGATCAAGGATTCGACGCCAGCTGCGAGACAAGCGGGGCGGCGATATTGAACTGTCAGCCGACGGCGCTGAAACGGGCAATCCGGAACCTGGCCGAGAACGCGGCCAAATACGGCGGGCAGGCGCGGCTTGGCGTTCTCAAATCTGCGGATGCATTGACGATCACGGTCGAGGACGATGGCCCCGGTATCCCCGAAGCGGACTTCGATCAGGTGTTCGAGCCGTTCACCCGCCTGGAAACCTCGCGCAGTCAGGAAACGGGGGGCGTCGGCCTGGGTATGGCGATCGCCCGCAATATCGTGCGCGCCCATGGGGGCGATATCAGCCTTCAGAACCTGACGCCGCGCGGATTGCGGGTGCAGGTCACACTGCCGTTGCCGCATTAGCAACAGGCTTATAACTAAAGCCTTGTTGGCGAAGGCTTTTATTTTAAGGTTATACTTCTCTCGTGCTTTTAACGCCGGATAGGGGCCGGCGAGGGAATGGGTGTCCGAAACGGCCACCCGCAGAGGAGGTAGCCCGTGGACAACCTGGACCCGGACGGGAGCGGCGATCCCGGCGGCGAAATCGGTACGATTCACGACCTGATGGAGACGCTCAACCATTGGGTGCCGGGGGAATCCGACTTCAATCATCTGCTGCTGGTGTCGTTCACCACGCTGGGCGAGGCCGATCAGCGGGAAGGGGCCCTGCAGGCGCTGGAAGGCGCTTTTCTCAGCTTCGCCCATAACCGCGGCGGTCATGTCTTCCAACTGTCGGACCTGGACGCGGCGATTCTGATCAAGCTGGCCGACTTCAACCGCATGGAAACCATGATGGACCTGAAGGTCGATATCATGCGGGTGATCCAGCACCATCTGCCGGAACATTTCTCCAAGATCGATCAGGCCCGCCTGATCCGCCCGATCGATCTGGCAACGCGTCTGGACACAGCCAAGCGGTTTTTGGAAGCCTATGGCGATCGCCGCCGTGAAACCGGCGTCAACGAGGAAGGCGAACGGCCGCTCAGCCTGCAGGACATTCAAAAGCTGCGTGCCGCCCTGCAAAAGCTGGGGCCGCGCGAATTCGGCCGCCGCTATATCCGCTCGCAGACGGCGGCGCGCATTTTGCCGGGTCAGGCCGCGAAACCGGCGATGACGGAGTATTACGTCGGCGTCGCTCAGTTGAAGCAATCGATCCTGCGTGGCGTCAACATCAGCGGCGCTGGGAACGTGTTCAACCAACTGACCCTGACCTTCGATCGGGCGTTGTTGTATTGCATCGGCGCCGTTGCCGGGGATCGGTCAAAGACGTCGCTGAACATGAACGTCGAAACCGTCTTCACCAATGCCTTCGAACACTATGTGCGGGACGGCGGCGAGGCCGGCCTGAACGGTGTGGTCATCGAATTCCGCCAGGACAACATGTTCCAGCAGTTCGGCAATTTTCAGACGGCTTGCGACCTGATCAAGAAGCGCGGCGGGATGGTCGCGGTCGACAACGTCCCGCCCGAAAGCCTGGGGGTGGTCAATTTGCACCGCCTGAATGTGCGCATGGCCAAATTGATGTGGCGCGCCGACGCGGAAGAAATTTTCCTGAACGCCAAGGATGACATCAAGATGATGCAGGACAGCGGGACGGTGATGGTTATGGCCCATGTCGATGACCAACAGGCGATCGATATCGGCCAGAGCCTGGGTATTACCCTGTTCCAGGGATATCACGTGGACAAACTACTTTCCGGCGGCAAGACCGCAACCTGACGGCATCCCGGTTGGGCCGGGCGGAGAATCTGGGGAACGGACGATGGCATTCGGGTCTTCACCTATGGCGGGCGACGCCGCCGACCTGCTGCGTAAATTGCGCGCCATGGGCGGGCGGAAAGCGGATGTGAACAGCTTGTTGCTGGTCGATCTGTCGGATTTGGGGCTGCCCGAAGACGACGACTATTTGTGGAACGAGATCGAGGAAATCCACGCCCGCATCGCCCGGGTGCGCGGTGGCGAGGCCTATCGCCTGTCGCCGACGAATATCGCGCTGATCGCCAATCTGACCGAAATGAACAGGATGGAAGTTCCCCAGGAACTGAAGATGCATCTGTTCAAAATTCTGCGCGAGGAAGCGCCGGACAAGGTGACGGAGGTCGATCAATCCAAGATCGTCCGCAGCATCGATCTGACGACCCAGATGGCCGGGGCGATCCGCTTCCTGGAAGCCTTCGAGGAACGGGCCAAGGAGCAGGGCGTGATCGCCGGGGCCGATGGCCTGCGCAGCATCAACCTGTCTGATATTCAGTCCGTCCGGGCCCTTCACACCAAGGTCGGCGACAAGGCTTTCGTCGATACCTACGTTCAGGGCCAGACCATCGCCTTGATCACCGAGGGCAAACCGCCGGTGCCGATCGCCCGGGAATACTATGTCCGCATGGATTTGTTGCGGAGCGATGCGCTGCAAGATGTGGCGATCCATGAATCCGATCCCCTGTTCCCGCAGTTGACCATGGTGTTGGACAGTCTGGTCCTGGGGGCCTATCGCCTGTTCAATCCGAAAGGCTCCAAATGTGCGGTCAATCTGACCTTGGAGACGGTCGGCAACACGGCCTATCAAAAATTCATAGCGGCGGCGGGTGAAAGCCGATTGGGGAACGTGATCGTCGAGATCCGGCTGGCCGATATCATACGCGACCTGCGTAAATACGAGGCGGCCCAGGCCGCCGTTCGATCCCTTGGCGGAACGGTCGCGATCGATATCATCGATCCGGCGGCGCTAGGGGTGCTCAACCTGGCGGGCTTCAAGGCCAATATCGCCAAAGTTTTGTGGCGCGATTCCGGTGCGGAAACTCTGGCGCGCTACCGCTCGGTGATCAAACAGGCCCAGGATGCAGGCTGTATCGTGGTATTGTGCCGCGTCGATTCAGAGCTCGGTTTGCGAGTCGGGCGCGAGGTTGGCATCACCGCATTCCAGGGCTTGCATGTCGAAGGCATGATGTTGTGATGCCTTGGTAAATTAACTCTGTATTATCAACTCGTTGATTAGGGTGAGCAAAATACGGGAATGGCTCTTGCCGTGTCCGGGGCCGAAGGGTCAAAATCCAGACTATTAACAGCGGATAGTTAGAAGCATGGCGGAAACAAGCTCCGGTGGTGGCGATCATCTCAAGCTGCTGACGCGCCTGAAGCATTGGAAGGGTGGCGCGGAAGAGCCTAACCACCTGATTTTGGTTAGTTTTTCTACCCTCGGCATGACCGAGGAAGAAGACAAGCTGCTGCGTAAGAAGACGGATGAATCCTACGAACGTTCGCACGAGCGGCGTGGCGCGGAAGTCTATCGTCTGACCAACACAGACACCGCCTTGTTGATGAAATTGAATGACTACAACCAGATGGAGTGGACCTCGGAGCTTAAGGTCGACCTGATTCGCGTCATTCAGCAGAATTTCCCCGAATATTTCGGCCAAATCGACCAGTCGCGGATGCTGCGGATCATCAATCTGCAAGGGCGTCTGCAGAACGCGATCAAGTTTTTGGAAGCCTTCGATGATCGCGCCAAGGAAGCCGGTGTCGGCACCGGCGATTCCCGGCCGCTGCGCGAAAGCGATATCCAGGTCGTGCGCGACGGCATGCGCAAGATGGGCAAGAAGACGTTCACCGACAACTTCATCCGCTCCCAGGCGACGGTGCTGATCACGCCGGGCAAGCCGCCCATGCCGGTGATGCGGGAGTACTTCATCTCGGTCGAAATGATCCGCCAACACATTCTGACCAATGTCGATTTCCGCGGCGCGGGGCTGGTGTTCCAGCATCTGACGCGGTCGCTCGATCAGATGCTGATCGAATGTTTCGACGAGGTAAATCCGGACCGGGCCAAGGCCTCCCTGAACCTCAACGTCGAAACCGTGTTTACCCATTCGTTCCAAAACCTGTTGGAGCGGGGCGAAAAGTCGCTCGGCAATCTGGTTTTGGAATTCCGCGCCGAAAACATCTTGCAGAACTTCGACCAGTTTCTGACGGCGTCGGAACTGATCCGCTCGCGCGGCGGCACCATCGCGATCGACGCGATCATCCCGGAAAGCTTGGGCGTGATCGATCTGCCGCGTCTGGGGGCCAAGCTGGCCAAGGTATTCTGGCGCCCGGGAACGGAAGCGGTTCTCCCGCAGTTCAAGGAAGCCATTCAAAGCCTGCAGCAACGGGGCACGGTCCTGGTTCTGGCCCGCGTCGATGACGAACTGGGCATCAAGACGGGTCATGCTTGCGGCATCACCATGTTCCAGGGCTTTTACATCGACGACATGGTGTCTTGATCGCGCCTTTCTGATACGGTCGCAGGATGCGTATCTGGACCCGAGTTTTCCCGCTTTTCGTCTGTGTCCTGTTTGTCGGTCTGGCTGCCGGTCCGACCGCGCGGGCGCAGGATGTTTCCAACGTCGATTTGTTGAAGGCCTTCGCCGGGGTCGCCCTTGGCTCCGAATACGAAAAGCGCGAACCACGTATCCTGAAATGGGAAAAGCCGGTCAATGCCGCGATCATCGGCAAGGGTTATCCGCCTTTGTTCGAGCAATTGGTGGTCAAGCAGTTGGCCGATCTCGCCAAGGAAACGAACCATCCGGTGCAACTGGTCTATTCCGAGACCATGCGCCGGGAAAAACGCCTGCCCGCCAACGTTTCGAAAATTCCCATCAACATGCTGATCTTCTACGCGCCGAAGGCGGACCTTCCGGCCATGGTCGAGAAGCATACCAAGGGCGCGTTCAAGGCTCCTGACGTGGCGCGGATGAGCAACCTGGGTTTCTGTCACGGCCGGTTGCAGATCTTCAAATCCGGCGCGTTGAAGTTCGTTTACGCCGCCGTCCCGGCCGAAATCACGACCCAGGTCGTCTACGGCAATACCCGCGTAGATCCCAAGATTTTCCTGCGCGCCTGCGTGACCGAGGAAATCACCCAGCTGATGGGCCTGATCAACGACGTCAAAGGGCTGAAGATCTCGATCTTTTCCGACGACAGCGCGCATGTCGATCTGACCGAGGCCGATCGTTGGATGCTACGCCTGCTGTACGACCCCAGGGTCAAGGCCGGCATGAAGCCGGACGAAGTCCTGCCCCTGGTGGCACGCATGCTGCTCGAAAAACGCCCCGGCAAATAGCCCCGCCGGGCGGCGTCAGGTTGCCCCTAGAACGACCAGGGTAGTTCCCGCATATCGAACATCGCCTCGGCGATCAGGACCGTTATGGTCAACGGTACCGCCACAAGAAGGGCGAACAACGGGGCTTTCAAGGTTTCCATGGTGGTCTCCTTTCTCCGTCCAAGCGGAGAGAAGAAAAGCACCGAACCTGGGCCGCCCGAGGGCTGGAATGGGGCAATCCAGGGGCAGGAAACCGCGGTTTCTCGCCCCTGGTTTAAGCAGATTAGACGACCTTGATGGTCAGTTCGTCCACGCCATCGACGATACCCTTCAGGACGTCGCCGCGATGGACCGCGCCGACGCCGGCGGGCGTGCCGGTCAGGATCAGGTCGCCCGGGGCCAGGGTGAACAGGCCCGACAGGTATTCGATCATTTCCGGAATTTTCCAGATCATCTGGTTCAGGTCGCCGTCTTGGCGAACCTCGCCGTTGCATTCCAGCCAGATGCGGCCCTCGGACGGATGCCCGACTTCGGACGCGGGATGGATCGCCGTGCAGGGGGCGGACAGTTCGAACGCCTTGCCGGTGTCCCAGGGGCGGCCCATTTTCTTGGCTGCGCCCTGCAGGTCACGGCGCGTCATGTCGAGCGCCACGGCATAGCCGTAGACATGGTCCAGGGCCTTGGCAGCGGGGATGTCGGTGCCGCCTTCCTTCAGGCCGACCACCAGTTCCAGTTCCCAATGCACGTCGTCGCTGGCCACCGGATAGGGCCAGTCGCCGCCGCCGACAAACAGGTTGTCGGGGCATTTCTGGAAAAAGAACGGCGGTTCGCGGTTCGGGTCGTGACCCATTTCGATCGCGTGGTCGGCGTAATTGCGCCCGACGCAGTAGACGCGACGCACGGGGAACTGATCGTCCGTACCGGCGACCGGAAGGTACGCCTGGGGCGGTTGGGGAATGACATAAGCCATGGATGTCCTCGAAAGTCTTGTGGTTGAGAATCCTGGGTTGGTGCGGGCGGCCAGAACGGCAACGGCACCGTTTAAGATGTTTCGGATGTACGCGAAGCCTCCGGCGGGCGCAATAGGATTCCCTGGTTGCATCCGGGGTCTAGGAACATGTTCTGGCCGTATATTTTGGCCAAGTCGTTGCCCTATCAGGGGCTTTTTGAATGGCGCGGCAAAGGGCGCGGCCCTTAATTCCCATGACGGGGGCTTGGGGGAATATTTTCGACCTAGCCGAAAGTCATAACCGGGCGTATGAGTCCCTCGGAGACCCAGCGTGGCGGCGCGCAGCGGGCCAAGGGCGGCAATCATAGTCGCCGGATTCAATAAAACACGGTGAACAGCACCCTGGGACAGGTCGGTCGATGCATGGACCGGTCGCCAGTCGTTTCGGCCTATCGCCGGCGCGGCCAAGACGAGGGGATGATAAACCATGACCGAAACCATCGATGTCGATTACATCGTCCCGGAACCCCTGCCGGACGATCATTTCGATCCTCACTTACCCGGCGATTGGTTCTGCGAATTCACCCAGGACTATGGCGACGGCATCCGTGTGACCAAGCGCGGCCTGGAAGCGACCAACCTGATTATTCGGAAATACGACGTCGCGCCGGATGAAGTCCTGGCGTTTTCGACATTCTGCAGCCCGCGCCGCGCCATGACCGCGTTCCACTTCCACCCCGATTTCGATCCGGAGCGACGCCAGCGGTACATGGAGGCCCACCGGGAAGGCTACGACGTCGCCGTCGACGTCACGGAACATCTGGCGGCGGAACGCGCCGGGCAACGGGCGGCAATCCTCCGGCGTTTGGGCCGCGCACGGCGCGCCGTATCCTTGGTTGCCCATGCGGCGGCGGTGTTCATTCTGGCCCACTATTCCCCCGGACGCTGACCCCTTTTTTCGCACCTGCAAAATGTTAGCCTCGGTTCTTGCAATGACCTTTTGCGGGAGTACCGATCATGGCTCTGGCCACCCCTTATCTGATGTTCATCGGCGATGCGCCGGATCAACTCGCGGCCAAGGTCGCCATCGGTGTCGTCCACTGGCGGCCCGAGTGGTGCGTGGGGCAGTTGCGCATGGACGGCTGCAAGGCCGACCTGGGTATTCCCGACATGACGATCGAGGAAGCCGTTGCCGCCGGCTGTAAGACCCTGGTCGTCGGCGTCGCCAACCGGGGCGGGATCATCCCCGATAGCTGGAAGGCCGTGATCGTTCAGGCGATCGAAGCCGGGATGGACGTGGCTTCGGGCCTGCACCAGAAATTGACCAGCATTCCCGCCGTGGCCGAGGCGGCCAAGACCCATGGCCGCACCCTGACGGATGCCCGCCACGCGACGCGCGAATTCGACGTTGCCTCGGGCCAGGCCCGCACGGGCCGTCGTTTGCTGACGGTCGGCACGGACGTGTCCGTGGGCAAGATGTTTACCTCGCTGGCGATCGAGCGGGAAATGAAGGCCCGCGGCATGAACGCCGATTTCCGCGCCACCGGCCAAACCGGCATCTTCATCGCCGGGGATGGGGTTTCGGTCGATGCGGTGGTCGCCGACTTCATCGCCGGTGCGGCCGAATGGCTGACCCCCGCCAACAGCGCCGATCACTGGGACGTGGTCGAGGGGCAGGGCTCCTTGTTCCATGCGTCCTATTCCGGGGTTACGCTGGGCCTGATCCATGGATCGCGGCCCAATGCCCTGGTCCTTTGCCACGACGCGGCGCGTAAGGAAATGCGCGGCACCCCCGGTGTGCCGGTGCCTGAACTGGAAAACTGCATTGCCGTCAACGAACGCATGGCGCAGATGTTCGAACCGGATGCCAAGGTCGTCGGCGTATCGGTCAACACCAGTTCCATGGACGACGTGACCGCGGCGACGTATCTTTCAGAGATCTCGCAACGCCTGGGTCTGCCCGCCGTCGATGCGGTGCGCACGGGCGTCGCACCCATTGTCGACGCGATCGAGAAGCTCTGAACATGACGCTGCCGCACCGCCTTTCCGCCGTTGACCAGGGCTGGCCCCTGGCCCGTCCCTTCGCCATTTCGCGCGGGGTCAAGACCGAGGCCCGCGTCGTCGTGGCCGAGGTCGAGGACGCGGGCGGTCTGGCGGGCCGGGGCGAATGCGTTCCCTATGCCCATTATGGCGAAACCGTCGACAGCGTGATCCATCAGATTGCCGAGGTCGCCGAGGCGATCGCCTCGGGCCTGGACCGACGCGGCCTGTTGGATGCCTTGCCCCCCGGGGCGGCTCGCAACGCGGTGGACGGTGCGCTGTGGGATTTGGAATGCAAGCAGGCGGGCAAACGCGCCTGGGAGCTTGCCGGGTTGCCGGAACCCGTTCCGGCGGTCACGGCGGAAACCATCGGCATCGGCACGCCCGAGGAGATGGGCAAGCGTGCGGCGGAACTGTCGAAGGTGCCATTGCTGAAGATCAAATTGGACGGCGAGCAGGTTCGCGACCGCTTGAGCGCGGTCCATGCCGCGGCCCCGAATGCCCGCCTGGTCGTCGATCCGAACGAAGGGTGGGATTTGCACCGCCTGGAAAACCTCTGTCCGTTCCTGGCCGAGATCGGGGTCGAGATGATCGAGCAGCCGGTCCCCGCCCATGGCGATGAAATTCTGCGCGGCTTCAAATCTCCCGTGCCGCTTTGCGCCGATGAAAGTTGTCATACGGCGGCCGATCTGGAGCGGCTCGAAGGCCTTTACGACATGGTCAATATCAAGCTGGACAAGACAGGTGGCCTGACGGCGGCGCTTGAGCTTGCCGACGCGGCCGAGGCCAAGGGTTTTGGCCTGATGGTCGGCTGCATGGTCGGAACCTCGCTGGCCATGGCGCCGGCGACGTTGTTGATGAACCGGGCACGGGTGGTCGATCTGGATGGGCCGTTGTTGCTACGGGAAGATCGCGTGCCCGGGCTCGATTTCGCACAAGGAAAAGTGCATGCGCCCGCGTCCGGATTATGGGGCTGAAAATTATCCACTAGAAGAGTTGTAGTATAAAACTCGCCTCTAAATGGTTATTTTCTAATGTATTCTCGTATTGTCCTATGTGATTTTTTCTGGTTAGGATGAAAACAACAGGCGCGCAATAACGACGCCGATGGGGTTTATCGAGGTTTTATTTTAATAGGTTGAATGGTGGTGAGAGGAGGACTCCCGCCACTATACGGTGATGGGCGTATATAACCTTGAACGATTGACCTTCCTGCTTGTCGACGACAATCGGTTCGTCGTGAAGATCCTTCAGGACGTGCTGAAGACGCTCGGCGCGGGACAGGTCATCACCGCTGAAAACGGGGTCGAAGCCATCGAGTTTCTCGGCGGCTACCACGGGCCTTACGGCTGCCCTGTCGATGTGATCATCTCGGATCTCGTGATGGCGCCGATCGACGGACACCTGCTGTTGAAATGGGTCCGTCAGGGCAAGGATTCTCCCAACCGCTTCATGCCGTTCATCATGATGTCGGGTGCCGCCGATACCGAACATGTAGAAAAAGCGCGCGACGGCGGGGCCAACGAATTCCTGGCAAAACCGTTTTCCGCCCAGACGGTCTGCGACCGCATTCTCGAAGTCATCGATTTTCCGCGTCAGTTCGTCGCCACGCGCGACTATTTCGGCCCGGATCGGCATCGGCGCAACGCCCCACCGGGCACGCAGAACCGTCGCCGAATTACGGAAAAGGAAGCGACCATCGTCTATTCGTCGGATCGCGTGCGAAAGCCAAAGAACCCGGGCGACGTGTACCTATTCCGCTTGCCCAACAAGCTGAAGGAAAAGGTCGGGGGGCTGGGCATGCACCCGCCGGGTGAACTGCCGACGCGCCATCTGCAGGCCGCGGACGAACAGCTTCAACGCAAGGGGTTGGAATTCCACGATTGGGCGCTTGGCTATCTTGCGACGTTGTCGAGCATTTGCGAGCGCGCCATGAAGCAATCGGAAGAACACCGTGCGCGCCACTTCAAGAACATCAACCTGCTGGCCCACGAATTGCGCGGGCAGGGCGGCACCTTCGGGTATCCGATCATCACCAGCGTCGGGGAAATGCTCTACAAGACGACCCTGGCGCCTTGTCCGACCGAAGATCGCGCGGTCAAGGTCATCAAGGCCCATATCGACACCATGCGCTCGGTATTCCGCGACAAGGTCAAGGGCGACGGCGGCGAAATCGGTGTCGAGTTGATGAAGGACCTGCGCAAGGCAATCCGCAAGTATATGACGGACGCTGCCCTCGACCCCGCGCCGGAAGAAATAGAGCCTGAGGTGGAGCCGAACGGCGCCGCACGGAACTTCCGTCCCAGTCAGATCGACTAACCGTCGATGGATTGATGGGTGTCAGGCGCCCTCGATCTCTTCCCGCTTCATTTCCAGCAACAGCCATTCCTCTTCCATTTCGGCAAGTTGGTCTTCGGCCTTTTGCAGGGCGTCCGCCGTCTTGGAAAAGCGATCCGGATCGCGGGCGTAAAGCTGCGGATCGGCCAGTGTCTTTTTGTGGCCCGCGATTTCTTCTTCCAGCTTGCTCATCTTGCCCGGCAGGGTTTTCAGGGCATGGCTTTCGTTGAAGCTGAGCTTCTTCTTATCCTTGGGTTTGGCTTTCTGATCGCTGCCGTCGGCGGGCACCGCCTTGGGCTTTTCCTTTTTACCTGCCTGGCCCTGACGGTCCGGCATTTCGCCGCGCTGCGCCAGCATGTCCGAATAGCCTCCGGGGTATTCCCGCCACTGCCCGTCGCCTTCCCAGGCGATGACCGAGGTCACGACCCGGTCGATGAAATCGCGGTCGTGGCTGACAAGCAGGACCGCGCCCTCGTAATCGGCGAGCATTTCCTGCAACAGGTCCAGGGTCTCGAGATCCAGGTCGTTGGTCGGTTCGTCCAGCACCAACAGGTTCGACGGCCGGGCCAGGGCGCGGGCCAGCATCAGGCGGCCGCGCTCCCCACCCGACAACTCGCTGATCGGCGTCGGCGCTTGTTCCGGCGAAAACAGAAAGTCCTTCATATAGCCGATGACATGGCGCGGCTGACCGCCGACGGAAATGGTGTCGCCGCTGCCGCCGGTCAGGGCGTCGGACAGGCTGGTGCCCAGCGGTAGGCTTTCGCGTTTCTGATCCAGGGTGACCATTTCCACGGTCTGGCCGATCTTGACCCGCCCTTCGTCCGGGGTGTCGATCCCGGTCAGGATGTTCAACAGGGTCGTTTTGCCAGCCCCGTTCGGCCCGATGATGCCGACCCGGTCGCCGCGCAGGATGCGGGTCGACAGGTTGTCGATGATCGTGCGCTCGCCATAGGACTTATGAATGTCCTCGGCGTCGATCACCAGCTTGCCCGAGGTTTCGCCCTTGGCGGCGGCGAGCTTTACCTCACCGGGGCCCTGGCGCAGGTTGCGCTTTTGCTGGCGCAGGTCCACCAGATTGGCGAGCCGCCGCTGGTTGCGCTTGCGCCGGGCAGTCACGCCATGGATCAGCCAATGGGTTTCGCGGGCGATCTTGCGGTCCAGCTTATGGCGGGCCTCGCTTTCCTGTTCCAGGATGTCGTCGCGCCATTCCTCGAAATCGGCGAAGCCTTTTTCCATGCGCCGAACCTCGCCGCGATCCAGCCACAGGGTGGCGCGCGACAGGTTTTCCAGGAACCGGCGGTCGTGGCTGATCATCACGATGGCCGAGGGCATGCCGCGTAGTTCTTCTTCCAGCCATTTGATGGCGGGCAGGTCCAGGTGGTTGGTCGGCTCGTCCAGCAACAGGATATCCGGCTTGGGCGCCAGGGCCCGGGCCAGGGCCGCGCGCCGGGCCTCGCCGCCCGACAGATGGGCCGGGTCTTCCTGCCCGGTCAGACCGAGAATTTCCAACAGGTACTGGGCGCGGTAGGGATCGTCGCCGGGCGACAGGCCCTCCTCGACGTAATCCAGGGTCGTCTTATACGCCGACAGGTCCGGTTCCTGCGGCAGGTAGCGGACGGTCGCCCCCGGCTGGACGAAGCGTTCGCCGCCATCGGCCTCGACCGTGCCCGCCGCGATCTTCAACAAGGTCGACTTGCCCGAGCCGTTGCGCCCGACCAGGCACAGCCGGTCGCCCCGCATGACGGCCAGTTCGGCCCCTTCCAGCAAAGGGGTGCCGCCGAAGGTCAGGCGGATATCGCGAAGATGAAGCAGGGGCGGGGCCAAGGCGGATACTCTTGATCGTTGAGGGGCGGGAAACGCGGCGCACCATATCTCATTCCCGCGGAAAAGGGTCCAGCGATCTTTTATCGACAGGGGTGAAGGCGTATATCTGGGTATGTAAGGGCGGCGGGACGGACAAGGCCAAGGCGCGAACGCCATGCATTTCATGCGGTTTGAGTTGATTACTTCGATGGAGCGAAATGCGGCGATTTCGTTGATCCGCGACGCGATCTCGAAAGCGTCGGGCTGGATCGTCAATCACGCACTGTTTTCCAACGCCGCCGCGACCATCAATTTCGAGATGCCCTCCGACTGCGTCGCCCGATTTCGCGACTTGGTGGAACAGGCCGGGTTGAACCTGCGCCTACAGGACGAACGGCAGCGCGGCCCGGGCGACGACACCCGGGGCTCCGTCGCCATGACTTTCCTGCATCAGGAGCAGGAATTGAAGCGCGAGGTTCCGCCCTTCGGCTGAATCCTTAGCCGCGCACCCGGTTCAAAAACGGCTCGACCGCCGCGGTAAAACCCGTCGGGTTGTCGATATTGGCCAGATGGGCCGCGTCGGGAATGACCTCCAGCGTCGACCCGGCGACCAAGGCATGGACGCTTTCCGCCGCCGCCAGGGGCGTGCGTTGGTCCTTGTCGCCGACGACGATATGGGTCGGCTTGTCGATGCCCTTCAACTGGTCGCGCACGTCCTCGGTAAAGACCGAGCGGACGGTGTCCAGGTAATCGTCCTTGGTCATCCCGGAGATCGCCGCGACCAGGGCGTCGTGATGGCCCTTGGCCGTGGTCGGCAACAGGGTGTCGTCGGCGTAGTCCTTGGCGTAGGCGTCCATGGTCATGGCGTTCATCTTGTCGGTCAGCGCCTGAACGCGCTCAGGGCCGGCCTCGCCCATGAAGGAGAAGCTGTCGACATAGGTGACGGACAGAACCGCCGCCGGATCGATCGCATGCAGCCGTGCGCATTGCAGCGCCCCCATGGAAATCCCCATGATATGGGCGGGCAACAGGCCCAGGGCCGACAGCAGGGCATGGGCGTCCTCGGCGATGGCCTGCATGGTGGCCCCGCCGTTGTTGGTCGACTTGCCGTGCCCGCGCGCGTCCATGGCGATACAGGTGAAGCGATCCTTTAACTGGGTGATCTGGGCCTCCCACAGATAGCTGTTGGTGCCCAGGCTGTGCAGCATCAACAGGGTCGGGCCGCTGCCGTCGCGGCGGTAGTGGATGGTTTCGCCGTTCAGGGAAATCTCGGGCATGGTTCAGTCCTTCGGTTGAGAGGTCATTTCCACGGAAATCAGGTTCGCGCCATAGCGCGCCTGACCGGCCAGGTCCATGGTCGGGGCCAAGCGCATGTATTCCTTGATCGCGACCAGGGCGTCGCGGTCGCGGTCGGCCAGCTTGGCGATATAGGCATCGACTGCTCCGCCCAACCCGCCCTTCGGGGCGACGGCCGAAATCAGGCCATGGGCGAAGGCCGTATCGGCATCGATCGGATCGCGGGTCAGGACCATGTTCAACACGGCCTTGGCCGGCATCTTCGGCAGGGCGGCGGAAATCGCCAGGGTCGGCGGCAGGTTTGTGTCCATTTCCGGCATCGAGAACTGCGCCCCCTGCTCGGCAATGGTCACATCGGCCTGGGCGGCGAAGGCGCAGCCAAAGCCCTTGGCCCGGCCCTGCACGGCGACCAGCACCGGTACCGGCGTCATGCGCAGGTTTTCATAAACGCCCAGGATCGCGTCGGCGACACGCTCGCGAAAGGCCCGGGCATGGGCGGGCGGGGTCACGCCCGGCACGATCCGGCGGCCCAGGCAGAAATCCGCCCCCTCGCCGGTGACGACCACGAGCTTGACCGCGTGGTCCGATCCCTCGGCCCGGATCGCGGCCCCGATGGCATGCATATCGGGCGGGGCCAGGGTGTTGCCTTCGTCGCCCTGGCACAGGGTCACGCGGGCGACGGGGCCGTCGCGTTCGACGCGGAAACGGTCTCCGGTCTGGCTCATTGGTCTTGGTCCTCCTTGGGTTCGGTCGCGGCCTGGATCAGCTCGATGATCCGTTGCGGCGTGATCGGGCAATCAGTGATGCGCAGGCCATAGGGCGACAGGGCGCTCTCCACCGCCGCGACGATGGCGGCGGGGGCGGGGATGGTGCCGCCTTCGCCCGCACCCTTGGCGCCCAGGGGGTTGAGCGGCGTCGGGCTTTCCATATGGACGATGTCGCTGTTGGGCACGACCTCGGCCGTCGGCATCAGATAATCGGCGAAGGTCGTGGTCAGCGGGTTGGCGTCGTCGTCGAATACCATCCGTTCCAACAGGGCGTTGCCGACCCCATGGGCGACCCCGCCTTGAACCTGGCCGTCGACCAGCATCGGGTTGATGACCGTGCCGCAATCGTGGACGACGGTGTACTTCAGGATCGTCACTTGTCCGGTTTCGGCATCGACCTCGACCTCGGCGACATGGCTGCCGTTGGAATAGGTCGCCTGCGGCGGGGTGAAATACCCCGATGCCTCCAGGTCCGGTTTGACGCCCTTGGGCAGCGCGTAGCCGGGCATGCCGCTGGTCATCTTGGCCAACTCGGCAAAGGAAATGCTGTCGCCTTGTTCACCCTTGATGTGGACCGCGCCGTAGCGCAGTTCCAAATCTTCCGGCAAAACGTCGAACTTGGCCGCGGCCAGGGCGATGGCCTTGCCCCGCAATTCGGCCGAGGCCGTGCGCACGGACGAGCCCGCGTTGACGGTGATGCGCGAGGCATAGGTTCCGGCCCCGCGCGGCATCAAGCCCGTATCGCCGCCGACCACGTCGATATCGGAAACATCGACGCTCAGTTCGTCGGCGCAGATCTGGGCCAGGGTAGTGCGATGGGCCTGACCCGCCGCGGCCGCCCCGGTATAGATCGCGATCCGCCCGTTGGTCAGGATGCGAACGGTGGCGCCTTCGAACGGGCCCAGGCCGGTGCCCTCGACATAGTTGCCGATGCCGATGCCGATATGACGGCCTTCGGCCAGGGCGGCTTGCTGCCGTTCGGGGAAGCTGTCGTAGCCCGCCTTGGCCAGGGCCTGCGCCTGGGCCTCGGGATAGTCGCCGGTGTCGTACATCACCGGCGCGCCGTCGCGATAGGTCAGGCCCATGTCATAAGGCATGTCCGACGCCTGAATGAAATTACGCCGCCGGACCTCTGCCGGGTCCAGCCCGGTTTCGCGGGCGACGGCATCCATCAGGCGCTCCATGGCGAACACCGCCTGCGGTCGCCCGGCGCCGCGCAACGGCGTGGTCGGCACCAGATTGGTGAAGGCCACGGTCACGGCGATGCGATAGGCGGGCAGCTTGTACGGCCCCGGCAGGGTCGTCGCCGATATGTACGGCATGATGATGCCCCAGGGCAGGTAGGCCCCGGCGTCATGGATCAACGTACCCTTGACGCCCAGAAGCCTGCCGTCCGCATCCACGGCGGCGGCCATGTCCCAGACCTGATCGCGTTCCTGGGTGGTGGTCAGGAAATGTTCGCGCCGGTCCTCGGCCCATTTGATCGGACGGCCCAGCAGGCGCGCCACGGCGGGGATCACCAGTTCCTCGGGATAGACTTGGTTTTTCGGCCCGAAGCCGCCGCCGACATCGGGGGTGATGACCCGGACGTGGTCCTCGGCCATGCCGAACATCTCGACCACGGCGCGCTGGGTGTTGTGCGGGGTCTGGGTCGACGACCAGATGCGAAAGGCATCGCCGACCAGATCGTAAGCCGCCGCCACGCCCCGACATTCCATGGGGTGGCCGGTGCCGCGATGGGGGGCGTAGCGTTCGCGCACCACATGGGCGGCATTGCGGAACGCGTCATCGACATCGCCGAAACCCAGGTTGAGGCGGCCGGCGATGTTGTCGGTCCGGCCGGCATGAACGATCGGCGCGCCGGGCTTCAGCGCGGCCTCGCAGTGACCGGCGGCGGGCAGGGGCTCCCAATCCACGATCACCCGTTCCGCCGCGTCCTCGGCCAGATGGCGGTTTTCGGCGATGACCACGGCGACGGCCTCGCCGACGAAACAAACCTCGGACGTGGCGAGCGGCTCCTGCGTTACCGAATAGGTGATTTCCGGATGGGGCACCTGCAACAGGATGCGCTTGCCCTGGATCTCCGGCGGCAGATCGCGGGCGGTCAGCACGGCGACCACCCCCGGCATGGCGCGGGCGTCGTCGACATCGACCTGGGTAAAGGTCGCATGGGCGAAGGGGCTGCGGACGAAAGCGGCCTCCAACGCGCCGGGCAGTTTCAAATCGTCCAGAAACTGACCTTTGCCGGTCAGCAGATCCGGGTCCTCCAGGCGCTTGACGCGCTGCCCGACGAAGGCGGTGCTGCTCATGACCGGGCCTCCCCGCGCAGGGTTTCGGCGGCGGCCAGGGCCGCGCGGACGATGGTGTCGTAGCCGGTGCAGCGGCAGATGTTGCCCGACAAAGCCTCACGCAATTCGGCCTCGTCGGCATCGGGGTGATCGCGCAGAAAGGCCGTCAGCGTGGTCAGCATGCCGGGCGTGCAGAACCCGCATTGCAGGCCGTGGTGGTCCATGAACGCCTGTTGCAGCGGGCTTAGGGTTCCGTCCTCGGCGGCCAGGCCTTCGATGGTTGTGACGTTGCGGCCCTCGGCCTGCACCGCCAGCATCAGGCAGCCGCGCACCGCCTCGCCGTCGACCAGCACCGTGCAGGCCCCGCAGACCCCGTGTTCGCAGCCCAGATGCGTGCCGGTCAGGCCCAGGATGTGGCGCAGGAAATCGGCCAGGGAAAAGCGGTCTTCGGTCGCGGCGGTATAGTCGCGCCCGTTGACGGTCAGGGTGATCGTGCGTTTCGCTAAAGGATCGTGTGGGGTATCAGGCATGGGACGTCTCCTTGCCGGCGCGCGCGCAGGCATTGGCCAGGGACCGGCGGACTAGGACGCCCGCCAGGTGTTGGCGATAGGCTTCGCTGACCAGGGCGTCGGCGGACATGGCCCGGCTTGAGGCCATGGCGGCGGCGGCGGCGAACAAGGCATCGGAAGGCATCTCGCCTTCCAACATGTCGGCCACGTCATCCAGGCGTAGCGGCCCGTCGCCGACGCCGATCAGCACGAGGGCCGCGCGGGCGATGCGCCCGTCGTCATCCAGGTCGACCAAGCTGCCGACCCCGGCCATGGCGAAATCGCCGTGGCGCTGCGCGAATTCGCGAAAGTCCCAGCCGTGCCCGGCGGGCCAGGCATCGAACGCGACCGAGGTCAGGATTTCGCCTTCGTTGATGTCGGGGGTCATATAGCCCAAAGGATAGTCGGCCATGGCGACGGTGCGCGCCCCATCCCTGGAGGTCAGGGTGATTTCGGCGTCGAACAGGGCTGCCATGCCCGGCAGTTCCGCCGCCGGGTCGAGATGCGCCAGCGAGCCGCCGACCGTGCCTCGGTTGCGGGTCTGAACATGGCCGACGAAGGACAGGGCCTCGCGGACGATCGGGCAAAGGGTCGCCAGGGCATCGTGTTCCAACACCGTGCGCTGGCGGGTCATCCCGCCGATGGTCACACGCCCGCCGTCGATGGCTACCCCGGCCAGTTCGGCAACGGGGTTGAGGTCGATCAGGTGGTCGACCGCGACATAACGCAGGTTCATCATCGGCATCAGCGATTGGCCGCCGGACAGCAGGCGGGCGTTGTCCAGGCTGGCCGCCATCTCGGCGGCCTCGGCTAGGGTTTCGGCCCGGTGATAGGTGAAGGGGGCGGGTTTCATGCGTCCCCCGCCGGTGCCTTGCCGCCGCGCAGGCGCGCGGTCAGCCCCTGCCACAACAGGGAGCCGACCTTGATCGCGGCTTCATCCGGCTCTTCCCCGCTTTCGATCCGCTTGGTCAGGCGTTCGGCGAATTGATCGACCAATTGCTGGGCGGTCTTGGTCACAACCCCGGCCCCACGCGCGTATTGGATGATGCTGCCCGCCAGGTTCAGGTCCGTTTCGACCGCGACGCGGGTGCCGTCGCCTTGCGGGTGCAATTGAAACACCACCGTGGCGTGGGCCGATCCCCGACCCCGGTCTTCGCGCCCCTTGGCGGCGACGCGCACGCGCATGGCCTCGGCATCCACATCCTCGATCACCGCGGTGCCCCGGAACGACAATCCGACGGGGCCGAGCTTCAGCTGAACGATCCCTTCATAGGTCCGTTCGTCCACGACCTCGGTCAGCTTGGTCCCCGGCAGGCAGGGGGCGACGTAAGGGATGTTGAGCAGCGTGCGCCAAGCGTCATCCGGCGCCAGGCTCAGGTCCAGCGTGTTGTCGATCTTCACTTGGTCGTCCTCTTGTTCCCGGCTGCCGGATCATTCTTGTTCCTCGAACCCGGTCAGCAGTTTCCTCAGCAGGCCTTCCAAGGTGGCCCGTTCTTTATCGTCCAGGGCGGCGACGAGCCGCGCCTGCGTTTCCACATGGGCGGCCACCGACCGCTCGGCCAGGCTCTTGCCCTGGGGCGTCAGCGAAATCACGAAGCCGCGCCCGTCGTTCGGGTTGCGCAGCCGTTTGACCAGACCGGCCCCTTCCAACTGATCGATACGATGGGTCATGGTGCCCGAAGTGACCATGGTCGAGGCGATCAACTCGCCCGGCGACAAGGCATAGGGCGCGCCCGCCCGCAGCAGGGTCGACAGCACGTCGAACCCGGCGACGTTCAAATCGAACTCGCCCCAGGTTTCTTCCATCGCGCGCAGGAAAAAGGTGTTCAGCCGCCGCACCCGGCCCACGGCGCCCATGCCGCGCAGGTCCAGATCCGGGCATTCGCGACGCCACAGCGCCACGATCAGGTCGACATGGTCAGCCTGTTCCGGGGCGCGCAGGGGCGATGTGTCGGACATATCGTTCATGGCGACAGTCTTCGCACGTTCTATCTTGACGTCAAGATATATTTCTTGATGTCAAGATAACTGGGGCCATCGATCCGGTCTGGAAATCGCGTTTCGGTTTTTTTGGAGGGGGTTAGCCTGCCGCCGCTTTCTTGCGCTCGATCACGCTTTCGAGCTGCGCTGTCGTGGCGCGGAGCTGGGCTTTGATTTTGCCGGCGGGGATCGGCTCCTTGGCGGTGGAGCCGTAATCCGAGGGCAGGATGCCGGAGATATCGAAGTCGGCCGGCACGCTTTCGATGTCGAAATCGGCGTCCGACAGGTTCAGGTATTTCAGCGCCGCATTGGTCCAGGCGAACAGCCAGAACTGGAAATAGCCGAACCAATTGGGCACGTCCTTGCGGCGCGAGAAGGCCATGAAGAAGCCCTTGAGCGCGTAGTACACGCGCTGCGGCTTCATCGAGAAGCGGAGCATGCGCTTGGACAATTGCAGCAGCGCCCGCCAGTTCTTGAACACCATCTTCAGGAACAGGCCCGTATTGCCGAAGCCCTGGCCCTCGATGGGGACATGGTGGCCCTCGGCCTGCAGGTCGAAGAATGCCTTGAGCCGGTTGTATTGATATTCGCCGTCGGTAAAGACATCGACGAAATGCTTGTAGCCGTCGATCATCCGCCGCCGCGGCAGCAGGTATTGGATGTTGGTCTGATACTTGTAGCCGCCCAGGCCGAAGCGTACGTCGCGCAGGCGCTTCGACAGTTTCATGCGGCGGTACAGCGGCGTGCCGGGCAGCGCGGTCAACAACGACGGGTCGCCGGACAGCAACGCCGCCTCGGTCAGGCCCTTGAGCGTGATATCGAAGCAATCGTCGTCGTCTGAATCGAACCCGAAGATCAGCCCGCCGACCACGATGAAGCCGCGCGATTGGATTTCGCGCACGACCTGGGTCAGCTCCGTGGCCGAATTCTGCACCTTGGCGGTTTCCAGCAGCGAGTTCTTGGAGAAGCTCTCGATGCCGATGAACAGCATGTCGAAACCGGCGCGGCGCATCTTGGCCATCAGGTCCGGGTGATTGTGCAGGTTGATGGTCAGCCAGGTATAGAGCGACGGCGTATGGCCGGTCCGTTCCTTCCAGGCGAGAATCTTGTCGATCACTTCCTCGGCCCAGCGCGGTTCGCCGATGAAGTTGTCGCAGGCGAACAGGATTTGCGACACGCCCAATTCGCACAGATGGTCCAGTTCGGCGACGATCAGGTCCGACGGCTTGTTATGGGGTCGGTTGTTGTCGTCCATGATGCGGATGTCGCAGAATTCGCACAGGAACGGGCAGCCGCGCGAAACCTCGATCACCGCGCCGTAATAGCGGCCGATGGTGGTGTCCATCAGGCCCCGGTGCATGGGTTTTGATTTGGCGATCTCGAACCGGCCGGGCGACTTGATGATGTGGTCCATGGGTTGGCCGTCGCGGACCGATTGGATCAGGTCCGCGATCGAGGCCTCGGCGTCGCCGACGAAGACGTGGTCGAAATCCTTCAGCTGATCCAGCGTTCCGGCTTGTTCGAACGACCAGGCGACGGGGCCGCCGACCATCGAGCGGGTGCCAGGGAACCGGGCTTTCAAATCCGCGCGCACGCGGTTCATGAAACCCGCGTCCTGATTGATGCCGGAAAACAGGTACAGGTCCGCTTCGGCGATGCCGGTCTTGCCCTGAACCCGGGTGTCGTGGAGCAACAGATCCACGCCCAGGTCTTCGGGGATATGGGCGGCGAGGGTATAGGCCCAGACCGGCATGAAGATCGCGCCATAGGTCTGTGTGTCGGAATAGACGGGATCAGGCGCATGCACGAACATCACGCGGAACGGCTTGGCGTTCCGGGTCGGCGATGGCGTCTGATTGGCCGTCGTCTGGGTCATGTCCTATCCGCTTGCCTGTTTTCGTCCCTGCGGCGCGCCGCTTGACGGTCCGATTTCCCACCTTTTAGGGGTATTTGGGGGCCGGGTGCAAAGGCTTAAAGGCTTAATCGTCGTCGTGCGGGCGTTTCGGCGTGGTCTGGATATCGAAATTGATGGCCTGAACCAGGAATTGCACGCCCAAAAGGACAGCCAGCGTGGCGATCATGATCGTGCCCATGGTCGCGGTGACGCCGCTTTGGGCGGCTTCCCACCATTTGATTCCGCCGAAGATCAGCCCGAAGGCCGTCAGCAGCGAGCCGGCCAGAAGATAGAACGAGCCCAGCGAGAAATCGTAGATGAAGTATTTGAACAGGATGCGTTTTCCCATGCCCCGGATCAGGCGGTAGATGAACACCGGCATGATCGACGGAATATGAAGCGACGATTGTTCGTCGCCGTAGCGGGCGGGGATGGGCACGTCCTCGACCACCGCCCCCGCGATATTGAGGCGGATCAACATGTCCGATTCAAAGAAATAGCCGTCGGATACCCGGTCCAGCTCCATCCGCTCCAACGCGTCGCGGTTGATCGCGGTATAGCCGTTGGTCGGGTCCATCATTTGCCAATAGCCGGACGCGGCCTTGACCAGGAAGGTCAGGACGCTGTTGCCGAACAGACGCACGCGCGGCATCTGGCGCAGGGCCTTCAGATCGCGGAAGCGGTTGCCCTTGGTATAGTCGGCATGACCGGTGGCGATGGGCTTCAACAGGGGTTCCAGATAGGCCGGATCCATCTGGTCGTCGCCGTCCATTTTGACGACGATGTCGAACCCGTCGGCCATGGCCTGGCGGTAGCCGGTCTTGACCGCCGCCCCCACGCCGCCGTTCTGCACCCGGTGCAGGACGACCACGCGCGGATCGTCCACGGCCTTGGCCGTGGCCCCAGATTGATCGGGGCAGCCGTCGTCGACGACATAGATACGTTTGATCCAGGCGGGAATGCCCCGGATCACGTCGGCAACGTGATTGGTTACCCGATAAGCCGGGATTACCACCGCGATTTTGATGTGATCCGCCACTTTGCCGCCGGTCCTTGTCCGATGCCCTTAATGTCACGGCCCTTCCAGAAGGCCGCAAGGTTGGGCTAAAACCATTAAAACTTTATCGACCAAAAAAATGAAACCCAGGAACATCCATGACAAGCTCTCCCCAAACGCACCCGGAAATCCGGGAGTCCGTGGCCGCATTATGCCGTGATTTCCCCGGCGAATACTGGCGTGGCAAAGACGCCGACCGGGCCTATCCCACCGAATTCGTCAATGCCCTGACCGAAGCGGGCTTCCTGGCCTGCCTGATCCCCGAGGAATACGGCGGATCGGGCCTGGGCCTGTCGGAAGCGATCGCGATCATGGAGGAAATCCATAAATCCGGCTGCAGCGGCGGCGCCTGCCACGCGCAGATGTATATCATGGGCGCACTGTTGCGCCATGGCGACGAAGAAAAGAAAAAGAAATACCTGCCGGAAATCGCCGCGGGCCGGTTGCGGCTTCAGGCCTTCGGCGTGACCGAGCCGACATCGGGCACGGATACCACGCGCATCCGCACCACGGCGCGGCGCGACGGCAACGAATGGGTTATCAACGGGCAGAAGGTATGGACCTCGCGGGCCGAGCATTCCGACCTGATGTTGTTGTTGGCCCGGACCACCCCGCGTGAAGAAGCCGCCAAGCCGCACCAGGGGATGTCGATCTTCCTGGTCGATATGCGCAAGGCCCTGGGCAACGGGATGGAGATCAAACCCATCCGCGCCATGGTCAACCATGCGGCCACGGAAATCTTTTTCGACGAGCTGCGGATTCCCGCCGACGCCCTGATCGGCGAAGAAGGGCGCGGGTTCTACTACATCCTCGACGGGATGAACGCCGAACGCATCCTGGTGTCGTCCGAAGCCATCGGCGATGCCCGCTGGTTCATCCAGAAGGCCCGTGATTACGCAGTCGATCGGCGGGTGTTCGACCGGCCCATCGGCCAGAACCAGGGTATCCAGTTCCCGATCGCGCGTTGCTATGCCGAAACGGAAGCGGCGGCCCTGATGGTTCGTCAAGCTGCCGAGACCTTCGATGCCGGCGGCGACGTGGGCGCGATGGCCAATATGTGCAAGCTGCTGGCCTCTGAAGCGACCTGGCATGCCGCCGACATGTGCCTGCAAACCCACGGCGGGTTCGGTTTTGCCGAGGAATACGACGTCGAGCGCAAGTTCCGCGAAACCCGTCTGTTCCAGGTTGCCCCGATCTCCAGCAACCTGATCCTCAGCTACATCGCCGAGCATGTCCTGGACATGCCCCGGTCGTTCTGACCGCCGGCCTTTTGAGCGAATTTGAAGAAAAGAAAGAAACCTCCCATGGATAACATCGACCCCAATGCCCCTTTGGATATCGATCACCTGCGGACCTGGATCGGCAAGACCCAGGAATTGGCGGACCTGATCGGCGAATTCCCGACCCGCGCCCTGAGCGCGACCATCGACCGCGACGACCCCGCGCCGCAGGTTGGCGACGTGCTGCCGCCGTCGGCCCATTGGCTGCACTTTCTGGAAACGCCGAAGCATTCCGAGCTGGCCTTTGACGGCCATGCCAAGAAGGGCGGTTTCCTGCCGCCGGTACCGCTGCCGCGCCGCATGTGGGCGGGTGGGCGCATTTGGTTCCCGGGGCTGCTGCGGATCGGCGATCAGGCGACGCGCCTGTCCACGGTCAAGGATGTGACCCTGAAGGAAGGCAAGACCGGGCGTTTGATCTTCGTGCTGGTCGAACACCGCATTCAGGTCGAAGGCAAGGACGTGATCGTCGAGGAACACGACATCGTCTATCGCGACATGGCCCCCGCCGACGCCCCGCAGCCGGCGCCGAAGCCGGCCCCCGAAGGCGCGGAATGGACGCGTAAGGTCCTGCCGGACGAAGCCATGCTGTTCCGCTATTCGGCGCTGATCTTCAACGCTCACCGCATCCATTTCGACCGCGAATTTACTCAGCAGGATGAAGGTTATCCGAACCTGATCGTCCATGGGCCGTTGATCGCGACCCTGTTGATGGACCTGGGAGCGCGTGAAATGGCGGCCAAGGGCAAGCGGATGACGCGGTTCGCCTATCGCGCCGTGCGGCCGAGCTTCACCGATGGGCGAGAAATGACCTTCCAGGGTAAGTTGACGGGCGATAATTCCACCGACCTTTGGGCCCTCGATCAGGACGGCTGGCTGGCCATGCAGGCCGACGCCGATTTCGCGGAGGGCTGAGCGATGAGCATTTCTACCGCCGCGTTGGAAGGCGTGCGCGTCATTGATATCGCGACCTTCGTCGCCGGGCCCTACGCCGCCGGTATCCTGGGCGAATTCGGGGCCGACGTGATCAAGGTCGAACAGGCCCCGTCGAAAGCCAAGGACGGGGCCGCCAATGCGGGCGGCGACCCGTGGCGCTGGTACGGCACCAAGACGGCGAAGCCCGATTCCTCCCTGGCCTGGCTGAGCGAGGCGCGGAACAAGAAATCCGTGACCCTGAACCTGCGCGCACCCGAGGGGCAGGACATCCTGAAACGCTTGATCAAGGACGCCGACGTGCTGGTCGAAAATTTTCGCCCCGGCACGCTGGAGCGTTGGGGCCTGGGTTGGGACGTTCTGAGCGAGATCAATCCGGGCCTGATCATGCTGCGGGTTACCGGCTATGGCCAGACTGGGCCCTATAAGGACCGGCCCGGTTTCGCCCGCATCGGCCATGCCGTGGGCGGCCTGACGTATCTTGCCGGGAAGCCCGGGGAAATCCCAGTCACCCCCGGCTCGACCAGCTTGGGCGACTACATGACTGGGATGTACGGCGCGATCGGCATCATGATGGCGCTGCGCCACCGGGACAAAACCGGCGAGGGGCAGATCATCGACGCCGCCCTGTACGAAAGCGTGTTCCGGGTGTTGGACGAAATGGCCCCGGCCTATGCCGCCGTCGGCAAGATCCGCGAACCGGAAGGCACCGGCACCCTGAATGCCGTGCCGCACGGCCATTTCCCCTGCGGCGACGGCAAGTTCATTTCCATTGCCTGCACGACCTCAAAGATGTTCGAACGCCTGACTCAGGCTATGTCCCGCCCGGATTTGTGGGATGCCTATGGCGATCAGGCCGAGCGCCTGAAACACCGGGATACGGTGATCGAGGAAGTGACCAACTGGTGCATGTCGCAGACCCGCGACCAGGTCATGGAGAAGTGCATCGCCGCCGAGGTTCCGTCCGGCCCGATCAATTCCATTGCCGATATTTTCGAAGACCCGCATTTCCATGCGCGCGAGCAACTGGTGCGGATGGTCGCACCCGAAGTGGGCGAAGTGACCGTCCCGGGCGTGGTGCCGAAGCTGTCCAAGACGCCGGGCACCATCCGCTCCCTCGGCGAAGGTCTGGGCGCGTCGAACGCCGACGTCTACGGTGCATTGGGCTTTTCCGACGAAGAACTGGCGGACCTGAAGGAGCGCGGGGTTATCTAGCCCCGCGTTCTAGTTTGGGCGGTCGTTTTCGCCGTCGGGCTTGGGCCGCTCCGCCAATTTGGCTTCGATCAGGTCGATCTTCTCCGCCATGCGGCGGAGCAGGTCGTCCTGTTCGGCCTGATGTTTTTCGGCATCGGCGGCGGTCGCGTCGTGCATGGAATTGACGATGATCGCGATGAACAGGTTCAGCACCGCAAAAGTGACGATCAGGATGAACGGCACGAAGAATACCCAGGCGTAGGGGTGGACCTCCATCACCGGGCGGACGATGCCCATCGACCAGGATTCCAGGGTCATGATCTGGAACAGGGTATAGGCCGAGCGGCCGATCGTGCCGAACCAGTCGGGAAAATCCCCGGCGAACAGCTTGGTCGCCATCACGGCGGCGATGTAGAACACCAGACAGAGCAGGGCCAGGACCGAGCTCATCCCCGGCACCGCTTCCAACAAGGCCTGGATCACGACGCGCATTTTCGGCACCGCAGATACCAGGCGCAGGGCCCGCAGGATGCGCAGGGCGCGCAGCACGGTCAGTCCTTCCGTCGCGGGGGTCAGCGAGATCGCGACGATCAGGAAATCGAACACGTTCCAGGCGCTGGTGAAAAACCGGAACCGGTAGACGATCAGCTTGATGATGATCTCGGCGACGAAAACCGCGACCGCCAGATGGTCCAGCAGCACCAATGCGTCCCCGGCGGCATCCATGATCGCTGGGGACGTTTCCAGGCCGATGACGATGGCGTTCAGAATGATTACGGCGATGATGAAGCGGCGCGTCCCCTCGGCTTCGATAAAGGATTGCAGGCGGCCGAGAAGTCCCGCCGGGCGAGGGTCCAGGGTTTCAGTCGAAGCATCTGACATCGAAAAGGCGCCTTGGCGTCTAGAGTACGGGGAAAGGTATGAACGCGCCCCCAAGATAGGGGTGCGCCCATTGGCCATCAAGCGGGCGATTAGATGCTGGGAAAGTCTGGTGGAGCCTTCCCGCTTCACCTTGTAGCTGGGCCGTGCCATATGTAGCGGCACAACAAAACACCATTTCCACCATAAATCAGGAGGATCCCCCCAATGGAACCCAGAATCATCCGCGCCAGCGACCGCGAAACCAAGATCGCCCCGGCCAACAACTTCGTCGGCCAGGTTCTGCATGAAAGCGTGTTCGCCGAAGAAGCGCCGTCGCGCCTGCGTGTCTCGCGCGTGACCTTCACCCCCGGTGGCCGCACCAACTGGCACACCCATGCCGTCGGCCAGATCCTTTACGTTCTGTCCGGTTCCGGCCGTTATCAGCTGGAAGGCCAGCCGGTCGAAGAAATCAGCGCCGGCGACACCGTGATCATTCCGCCGAACGCCCGTCACTGGCATGGCGCCGCGCCCGACAGCATGATGTGCCACCTGGCCCTGTCGGAAGCCGACGACCAGGGTAAAGGCGCCGACTGGCTGGAGCCGGTCAGCGATGCGGACTTCACGCAAGCCCCCAAGAAATAACAGTTACAAAAGGGCCGGCGCTTGCGTCGGCCTTTTCCTTGTTCCCTTTATCGGGTAACACGATAAAGGCCGTGCCTATGGCGCGGCCTTTTTTGTGTTTGCACTGCTTGGGGATAGGAAGGCGTTATGAACGTGGCGAAAGTCCGCGGTCGCAGCCTTGAAAAGGTCAAAACGATCGCGCCGGAGGCGACCCTCCAGCAGGCGGCGGAAAGCCTGGCAGACTATGATATCGGCCTGTTGGTCGTCTGCGATGGTGGCGGCTGCAACGAAAAAGAAGCCGGCGGTGTCATCGCCGGTGTCTTGTCTGAACGGGATATCGTCCGCTTTGTCGGCGACTATGGCGCCGATGCCCTGACGCGACCCGTTTCCTCCGCCATGACCCGCGATGTGCAGACCTGCGGTTCATCCGACGACATTGATGCCGTTCTCTCGGCCATGGCGCAGGGCGGGTTCCGTCATATGCCGGTGGTCAAACAGGGGCGCTTGGCCGGGATGGTCAGCTCGACGGACATCATCAATTACCTGCAACGTCACGCGACCGACCAGGACCGCGCCTTGTTCTGGTCGAAGATCATCTGGGTTTGACGTCTTGGCTCCGGGGGGGGCGAGCTTAACGCTCGACCGTCACCATCGGGGCTTCGCTGACTAGGTTGCCGGTTTTGCGCCAGCGGGCCAATTGTTCCTGGCGCTTCTCGGCAAAGGTGAATTCCTTGGTCGCCCGGTCCAGTTCGCGCATCTTTTCCTTACGTCGCAATTCCATTTCCGCCATGCGCTGCGCGACCACGGCTTCCAGGCGAATGCCGCGGTTTTGCCGAAAGCGCCAATCGTCCAGGTCCGATAGGCGGCGGTCGGCATCGTCGAGGGCGCGCATATCGGTGCGGCCTTCGCGTCGCTTTTCACGCAGAATGGCGTTCAGCCGTTGCGTCCGGCCTTCGTCGATGGCGACCACGCGGGTTTCCCGCTCTTCCTCAGCTTCGGGCTTATCCTTTTTGTCGGCGGTCTGGCTGTCGGCCGGTCCCCGGTTCAGGCGGTTCCAGTAGCTCAGAACCTTGATCCGATAGGGGCGGAAGTTTTCCGGCGTCTGGGAGTGGTACTGGCCCGCCGCGTTCAGCCAATGGCGGGTATCGGCGTATTTTTCCTTCAGGAATTTGGCGGCATAGGCCGCATTGGCGACCGGGTCGAAGGCGTGATCCAGGGTTTCGAAGGCGTTCCAGTGGTAATGCATGTTGATCTGCATGCAGCCGACGTCGATATTCCGCACGCCCTGGCTCAGCAAAATTTCGACTTCGGCGCGGGCTTCGGCCTCGCTCGCGAAATAGCGTCCCTTGCCCTCGGCCGTAACGGTCCAGGGCCAGGCAAAATTTTCCCCGGTCTCGGCGTCGTACCGGCCCGACTCCGTCAGGGCGATCGCGCCCAGCAAATTTTTGGGAATGCCTTCGCGACGCTCAACTGCGCGGGTCGCGTTCAGGCAAATTTCTTCTGGTTTTTCAATTGCTTGTCCGCGCTTGGCAAAGGCGTCCGCGGGCAAAAAAGCAGCCCCGGCAATAAGCCAGCAAAGGATCAAGCGCGTTTTCCACGCCATGGTTTTTCTCCCGTTCTGTCCATGACGTCGCAAATGCCGTGCCATCGAGACGGCAAAATTTATCGTTTTATTTCAGTTGGTTGTGAAAATAGTGCCGGAATAATGGGCGGTCGATTTTGCCCAGCCGAAAAAAAATGCACGGGAGCGTATTTTTTTGTTTGCACCTGCGAACTGAGGCCGATATATTTTGCATCGCAGCATGCGGGAGACGGATCCTCCCAGACGGTCTTCCGTACCTGCCTTTACTTGGATGTTTCCTCCCAACGACTCGGGCCGTGTCATCGACACGGCCCCTTTTTTTGTCCGGATCTCAGGCTTTAAGCATATGAGAAAAAGGGATTATTCCGGGGGCGGAGTATCGCCGCCTTCGCCCAAGGGCAGCTGCATGGTGACCGAGTCCAGCCAGCGGCCGAATTTGAATCCGACGTTTTCGACGATCCCGACCTGACGAAAACCCATATTGCGGTGCAACCCAATTGACCCAGCGTTCCCGGAATCGCCGATAACGGCGATCATCTGGCGATATCCGGCGTCTGTGCAGCGGCGGATGAGTTCCGCCAGCAGCTTGCGCCCTACGCCCCGGCGATGGGCGTCGTCGGCCACGTAGACCGAGTTTTCGACGGTGTAGCGATAGGCCCGGCGTGGGCGATAGGCCCCGGCATAGGCGTATCCCAGGATTTTGCCTGAATTCGCGGTGTCCACGGCGACCAGATAGGGATAGCCCTCATCGGTGATCGCCGCCCGGCGGCGAACCATCTCGGCCAAGTCCGGCGGATCGTATTCGAAGCTGCCGCCCCCGGTCAGGACGTGATGGGCGTAGATTTCCTGGATCGCGGGCATGTCGGCCTCGGTGGCGTCGCGAATCTCGATCGGGTCTGGGGGCGTCATGGCGGTTTTCGGGCCTGTTTTCGGGTGATCGGGGGAAGGAGGGGCTATTCCGCCGCTTCGGGCAGGACCAGGCGGCGCGCCCCGGCGCACAACTCGGCGGCGAAAGATGCCATGCGGGCGGTTATTTCAGCCATCTGCGGCAGGGGTTCGATCGCCGCTTCGTCCAGATACAGGGCGCGATTGATCTCGATCTGCACCACATGCACGCCCAGCCGCGGGCGGCCGTAATGACGGGTGGTATAGCCACCGGCATAGGGCCGATTGCGGGTCACGGAAAAGCCTTGCTCCTTCAGCAGTCGTTCGACCAGGGCGGTCATCGCCGGGGCGGCGGCGGTGCCGTGGCAATCGCCCAGGATGATGTCGCCCAGGCCGTGGTCGGTCCGCCCGACGATGATATTCGACGGCATGGAATGGCAATCGATCAGCAAGCAGCCGCCGAACGACCGCTGGGTATCGTCCAAAAGGGCCTTCAGCGCCCGGTGATAGGGGCGATGCGTGGTCTCGATCCGTGACCGGGCTTCGGCATAGGTCAGGGGCTGGTTGTAGATATCTTCGCCGTTGGCGACGATCCGCGCGATGGTGCCCAGGCCCGCGGCGATGCGCGGCGAGCGGGTAATCACATGGTCCGGCAGGACGCCCGCGAACATGCGGGGGTCCAGCTCATAAGCCTCGCGGTTGGCGTCGACATAGGCGCGCGGAAAATTGGCGCGAATCAGGGGGGCGCCGAATTCAGGGGCGCTTTTGAACAGGCGGTCGACGAAGGCATCTTCCGAGCGCCGCAGGGACAGCGGGTCGAGCCGCGATTGCGCGACGAAATCGGTGGGATAGGCCCGGCCCGAATGGGGCGAGGCGAAAACCACGGGGGCGTTTTGCGTTTGCGGGCGGAAGATGTCGAACGGCGCGGTCGTTTCCGACGCTGCCCCGGCGCCGTCGAATTCGGCGCTTTCGGCGGGGTCGTCTCCGGTCAGGCCTTTATCCATCGCTTCGGTCCATCGCCCCTGCTCATCGAAAACCGCCCCGTCGGCTGAAAAGACTTACCCTCAATCTGTTATCGCCCCGGCGCGGGGCGCGCAACGGTTTCTTAACCGGCACGGCGGATTTCCGGGCTTTCCCGCCGGGAAAACCCATGAAATCGGGGCCGAAAAAGGAAAGGCGTTGCGGGGCTTGCCAAGCGGGGCCGAAGGCATTAAAACCCACGTCTCTTGGCCACCCCCGACGGGGGCAGGACAGGGAAGGGCGCGTAGCTCAGCGGGAGAGCACTACGTTGACATCGTAGGGGTCGCTGGTTCAATCCCAGCCGCGCCCACCATCCACCCCCTTGTAATTCAAAGAAGATAGTGGCTTCGGGCTAAAACCCCGTGAGTCACTTAGCAGCACGTTCACACTGATTTTGAGTCAGGAATTGTGAACGGTCAACGTAGTTGCTCGATGCGGAGCCTCTCGCAGTGGCAACTCCCGCTGAGCAGCGCGGGGACAAATAATGCGCTGTGCGAGTGGTTAGGGGGTGCCCAGGGGGGCTAGGGGAGTGCCTTCTTTATGCATTTCAGCTCGAAAATTTCTCGGGGATATTCTGATATGCTGGGTTACTTGATCCGTTTAAGGAGATCAGATGCCCTTTCAGCAAGATATCGATTTATTGTGAAACGTATCGCGGCTCAATCGGAACAAGATTTGCTCATTGCGATTGAAGTGCAGAGCATTCACATCAAAGGGGCATATGATCCCATTGTTTCAGATGCGCTTGATAACACGATCGAAGCTTGGGGACATGGGACTGTGTTGCGTTCTGTTTTCGCTGAGCAAGTGATTGCCCTCATTCGTCTTTGGGATGATCGGGGCGATGTCCTCTCTTTGCCTAGGGCTGAAAGTATTTTTCAAGCCCCTGGCTTTGTCGGCAATTTTGTCGATATGGAAGCACCTCATCGTGGAGGACATGAGGCGCTTCAAGAGCGAAAAGAAATGATCCGAATGCAGATTGCGGAATTTCAGCGAAAGTATCGGCAGGCGAAGGGAGATCATACGTTAGCTAGATTGCGAAATATCAGAAATGAAACGCTCGCTCACAATGCCGAAGCTCCCGTCGGACAACGTGCCGAGTATG
>CAXGUG010000004.1:0-74514 GCA_964012715.1 uncultured Rhodospirillaceae bacterium
ATTTCGTCAGCACTTTCCCGCAGACCCGCCGTATCGGCAACGATCACCGGCACCCCGCCCAAGTCCAGATGCACCTCGATCACGTCCCGCGTCGTGCCAGCCGTCTCGGATACGATCGCCGCGTCACGGCCAGCCAGCAGGTTCAAAAGCGTCGATTTTCCGGCATTGGGGCGGCCCAACAGGGCGAGATGCACCCCCTGGCGCAACCGTTCCCCCCGACGCCCATCATTCAAATGGGCCGAAATTTCGTCGCGAAGGCCCGCCAGCGCATCCCACGCCGCAGCGTCTATATCTTCCGGCAGGTCTTCGTCCGAGAAATCGATCCCAGCCTCGACATGCGCCACGGCGGCAATCAGCCTTCTGCGCCAATCTTCGTAAAGTTTCCCAAGTGATCCCGCCGCCTGTTCCAGAGCCTGGCGCCGTTGTTCCGACGTCTCCGCCGCGACCAGATCACCGATGGCTTCCGCCTGCGTCAGGTCCATGCGGCCATTGATGAAGGCGCGCCGGGTAAACTCCCCCGCCTCGGCCGGACGCAGGCCGTCGATCCGCCCCAAAGCCGCTAAAACGCCTTCAACCACTGCCGGGCCCCCATGGACATGCAGCTCGCAGACATCCTCGCCGGTAAAGCTTCCGGGGCCGGAAAACAGCAAAGCCAGGGCGTGGTCCAAAACTTCGCCGCTTTGCGGATCGACCAGCTTTCGCACGCTGGCGACCCGCGCTTGGGGCAAGTCAACGCCCGGCGTCAGCGCTGCCAACGCCTGCACTGCCGCCGGGCCCGACACCCGAACAACCGCCACGCCTGCGCGCGCGCCGCCACTTGCCAGGGCGAAGATCGTCTCGTCCGTCACCGACATGTCGTCCCTAATCGCAGCCGAACCGCTGGATCGGCGGCCTGCCTAGCTATTTCTTCTTTTCCGGATCGTCACCGGGGCGCAGCATCAGGTCGGAGACCCGGCCACCGTCCCGGACATGGGTCTCGAGCACCCGGTCAATGTCTTCCCGGCTGTCGCAGTGATACCAAACACCTTCCGGGTAAATGACCAAAGTCGGGCCCAACTCACAGCGATCCAGACAACCGGCGGAATTGATCCGCACGTTCTTCAGGCCCAATTCCTTGGCCCGGGCCTTCATGTAATCGCGCAGTTTGACCGACCCCTTGGTCGTGCAGCAGCCGCGCGGATGCCCGCAGGGGCGTTCATTGGTGCAAACGAATACATGCCGCTCGAAAAACAGCGGAGGGTCGTTTTCTGTCTGTTCAGGATTGACGGCGTTGTCTTGGCCCGTGGTCACTTGGTCTCGTCCTTCTTGGTCGTTGCGGCCTGGCTGTCATCGCCCGCCATGGCCGACATCTGGTTCCAGAACATCTTCTGCAGTTGCTCGAACCCTTGGACACCCGCCGGAAACCACGTGTTGAACATGGTTTCGGGGTCGAGCGCCGCCAGGTTGGCCCGCATCCGTTCCTCCAGATCCTTCATCAAGGCGTCCTGCATGGGTTTCACATCCGGCAAGCCCAGAAACTTCCGCGCCTCTTCCGGCGTGCAATCGACATCCACCGTAATCTTCATATCAGGCACCTTTCCTATCGCGGCCGCCGGGCGGATCATCCCCGCCATTCTTTGCATCGGCAATTAACTGCTTGTATGCAGGACCAGAAACCCCAACGTAGCCAGGACAGGTGGTCGTGGCAATCGGCCATGAACCAGGACCGGGTGGAGAGACAATGACAGCCAACCTCCTTTCCAAGGAAACCAGCCCCTATCTGCTCCAGCACAAGGATAATCCCGTGCATTGGCGGCCCTGGGGTCCCGAGGCCTTGGCTGAAGCCCGCGCCACCAACAAACCGATCCTTCTGTCCGTCGGATACGCCGCTTGTCACTGGTGCCATGTGATGGCCCATGAAAGCTTCGAACATCCCGAGATTGCGGGCCTGATGAATGCTCATTTCGTCAATATCAAGGTCGACCGCGAGGAACGCCCCGACATCGACAACATCTATCAAACCGCGCTGGCGATGATGGGTGAGCACGGCGGCTGGCCCCTAACCATGTTCCTGACCCCCGATCTGGAACCATTCTGGGGCGGCACCTACTTCCCCCCCGCCCCCCGCTATGGACGGCCCAGCTTCCCCCAGGTTCTGCACAGCCTGGCCCAGACCTATGAGAACGAGCCGGAAAAGATCGCCGAAAACGCCAAGCGGATGCGCGACGCCCTTTCGAACTTGGCCACGCCCAAGGGCGGCGGAACGGTCACCGAACAAGGGCTGGATGCCGCCGCCACCCAAATGCTGCGATTCGTCGACCCTGTCCATGGCGGCACCCAAGGTGCGCCCAAGTTCCCCCAACCCAATTTCTTCCAGGCCCTATGGCGCGCCCATATCCGCACCGGAAACAGCCAGTACCGCGACGCCGTCACCGGCACCTTGGCCAATATCTGCCAGGGCGGGATTTATGACCACCTGGGTGGGGGTTTCGCCCGCTATTCGGTCGATGACCACTGGCTGGTGCCCCATTTCGAAAAAATGCTTTACGACAACGCCCTGTTGATCGAGCTGATGACCGAAGTCTGGCCCCGCCTGCCGGACGGCCCCCGCGCCGATCTGTTCCGCCAACGCACGGCCGAAACCGTCGCCTGGATGATGGCCGATATGCGCTCGTCCGACGACCACGCCGCCCCCTTTGCCTTCGTTTCCGCCTATGACGCGGATTCCGAGGGTGTCGAAGGCAAGTATTACGTTTGGTCCGCAGAGGAAATCGATACCTTGTTGGGCGAAGACGCCCCGGTCTTCAAACTGGCCTATGACGTCGCTCCCGGCGGAAACTGGGAGGGTCATACGATCCTCAACCGGTCCGCCGATCCCGATTTCGGCGACCCCGCCCGCGAGGCCGTATTGGAAAACTGCCGCGACATCCTGCTGCCACATCGGGCCAAACGCATCCCGCCCATGCGCGACGACAAGGTCCTGGCCGATTGGAACGGCATGGCGATCGCCGCCCTGGCCAAGGCCGCAGCCGTGTTCGAACAACCCGAATGGATGGCGACCGCTGCCGAGGTCTTTGATTTCGTGCTTGGCAACCTGACCGACGGTGATCGCCTGCACCACACTTGGTGCGCTGGCCGGGCCGCCCACCCCGGTGTGTTGGAGGATTACGCCAACCTGTCCCGCGCCGCCTTGGCCCTGCATCAGGCGACCGACGACGAAGCATACCTCAGCCGGGCCAAATCCCTGGTCGACGTCCTGAACCAGCATTTCTGGGACGACGCCAACGGCGGGTATTTCATGGCCGCCGACGACACGCCGGACCTGCTGACCCGCTCCAAACCAGTCCATGACAACGCCGTTCCCGGCGGCAATGGGACAATGGTCGAAGTTTTGGCCCGGCTGTTCCACGTTACCGGCGAAACGACCTACCGCGACCGCGCCGACGCCTTGCTCAAAGCCTTGGCCCCGGAAGACGATGTCTACCTCGCCCATCAGCCGACCTTCATGACCGGTTTCGAAATCCTGGAAAACGCCGTCCAGGTCACCATCGCCGGATCCGACGCTACCGCCGCCGACCTGGCCGCCGCCGCTTTGGCCAGCGGTCATCCCCGTCTTGTTCTGATCCGCACGGCGGATGGCGCGGACCTGCCTCCCGCCCATCCTGCGTCCGGCAAAGGCGTGGTCGATGGCAAAGCCGCTGCCTATGTCTGCGTCGGACAAACCTGCTCCCTGCCCCTGACCGATCCCGCGACCTTGAAGGCGACACTGACCGAGCACGCATGACGAGCGATTTCTATACCTCCATGAACTCTCCTGTCGGGCCGTTGACCCTGTTTGCCGATGCGGAAAACCTGATCGTCCTGGAATGGGGCCGCGCACCATCGTCAAATTCGTCGCCTTTGCTAAACGAAGCGACCCGCCAATTGACCGCCTATTTCGATGGTCACCTGACCGAATTCGATCTGCCTTTGAAACCGGCCGGCAGCGACTTCCAACACCGTGTTTGGCTAGGAATGCAGGCCATTCCCTATGGCGTCACGGAAACCTATGGCGAACTGGCGGCACGGATCGGGGCGGACCCGAGAACATCCGCCCGCGCGGTCGGTCGCGCCTGCGGCGCCAATCCCCTACCGATTCTCATTCCCTGCCACCGGGTGACCGGAGCAAACGGTAGACTGACCGGTTATTCCGCGGGCGAAGGTATAGAAACCAAACAAGCCTTGCTGCAGCTGGAAGGTGCGGCCCTGATTTAAAGGGCCACGTTCAACAAGCTTGCCGGACCGCCTTTCGGTGACCAAGATACCCTCACCCAACCGATAACAACCGGCCTGTCAAAAAAGTGCCGGTCCCATCCAACAGGAGGATATTTCATGGCCAAGGCCATCCGTATCTATGAAAACGGCGGACCTGAGGTTCTAACCTACGAAGACGTCGACGTCGGCGATCCCGCAGCTGGTGAGATCAAAATTCGCCAGACCGCCTGCGGTCTGAACTTCATCGACATCTATGTCCGCACCGGCCTGTATCCCAGCGAAAGCATGCCCGACATCATCGGCATGGAAGCCGCCGGGGTCGTCGAAGCCGTCGGCGACGGCGTGACCGACAAAAAGGTCGGCGACCGGGTCGCTTATCCGATGCTCAAGGGCGCCTATACCCAGGCCCGCTGCATCCCGGCGTGGAAAGCGGTGAAACTGCCCGATGCGATCGACGACCAGACCGCCGCCGGCATGATGCTCAAGGGCATGACCGCCCATTACCTGCTGCATCGGACCTATCCGGTAAAGCCGGGCGATGCGGTCCTGGTTTATGCCGCCGCCGGTGGCGTCGGCCAGATCCTGTGCCAATGGGGCAAAGCCCTGGGTGCGACCGTGATCGGCTGCGTCGGTTCCGAGGAAAAGGCGGAAATCGCCAAGATCGCCGGGGCCGCCCATACCATCAACTACTCCAAGGAAGACATCGCCAAGATGGCCCGTGAATACACGGGCGGCGAGGGCGTCGCCGCGGCTTACGACAGCATCGGCAAGGCGACCTTCATGGCGTCCCTGGATTCCCTGCGCCCGTTCGGCGTGCTGGCGACCTATGGCAATGCGTCCGGCCCGGTCGATCCGTTCAGCCCGGCCATCCTAGGGCCGAAGGGATCGGTCTATGTCACCCGCCCGACCCTGGCGACCCATACCCGGAACCCGGAAATCCTAGCCGAAGGGGCCAATGCCCTGATCGACGCCGTGGTCTCCGGCAAGGTCAAGATCAACATCAACCAGACCTATCCCCTGTCCGATGTGGCGCGTGCCCACGAGGACCTGGAATCCCGGAAAACAACCGGCTCGACGGTTCTTATTCCGTAAAGCGTCTTTACGATTTAATCGCAAAGAAAAGCCCCGGTGGAGTGATCCACCGGGGTTTCTTTTGTCGAATATCGATCGTCCGAAGAAACTTAGCTGTTCATGGATTCGAAGAAATCGTTGTTGGTCTTCGAATGCTTCAGCTTGTCCAACAGGAACTCCATGGCGTCGGTCACGCCCATCGGCATCAGGATCCGGCGCAGCACCCACATCTTGGACAAGGTGCCCGGATCGACCAGCAGTTCTTCCTTGCGGGTGCCGGACTTCGTGATGTCGATCGCCGGCCAGGTCCGCTTGTCGGACAGCTTGCGGTCGAGGATGATTTCCGAGTTACCGGTGCCCTTGAATTCTTCGAAGATGACTTCGTCCATGCGCGATCCGGTATCGATCAGCGCCGTGGCGATAATGGTCAGCGAGCCGCCTTCTTCGATGTTACGCGCCGCACCGAAGAACCGCTTCGGGCGCTGCAGGGCGTTAGCATCGACACCACCGGTCAGAACCTTGCCCGACGACGGCACCACGGTGTTATAGGCGCGGGCCAGACGGGTGATGGAATCCAGCAGGATGACCACGTCCTTTTTGTGCTCGACCAGGCGCTTGGCCTTTTCGATCACCATTTCGGTGACCTGGACGTGACGGGTCGCCGGTTCGTCAAAGGTCGAGGAAATGACCTCGCCCTTAACCGAGCGGTCCATGTCGGTCACTTCTTCCGGCCGTTCGTCGATCAGCAGGACGATCAGATAGCATTCAGGGTGATTTTCCGCGATCGAATGCGCGATGTTCTGCAGCATCACCGTCTTACCGGTGCGCGGCGGGGCGACGATCAGGGCGCGCTGACCCTTACCGATCGGGCAGATCAGATCGACCACCCGGGACGTCGGGTCCTTATGGGTCGGGTCGGAGATTTCCATCATCAGCCGCTCGTTGGGATACAGCGGCGTCAGGTTGTCGAAGTTGATGCGATGGCGAACCGCCTGCGGGTCGCCGAAATTGATCTGGTTGACCTTCAACAGGGCGAAATAGCGCTCGCCTTCCTTGGGTGCTCGAATTTCGCCTTCGACCGTATCACCGGTGCGCAGGCCGAAGCGGCGGACCTGCGACGGCGAGACGTAGATATCGTCCGGGCCCGGCAGATAGTTCGCTTCCGGCGAGCGCAGAAAGCCGAAGCCGTCCTGCAGCACTTCCAAGACGCCGTCCCCATAGATCGCGACGTCGTTGTCAGCCAGCGTCTTGAGGATCGCGAACATCATGTCCTGCTTGCGCAGAGAACTCGCGTTCTCGATCTCCAGCTCCTCGGCATAGGCCAACAGGTCAGCGGGGGATTTTTCTTTCAGTTCCTTAAGGTTCATTTTGGGCCTGATCGGTCAATGAAATGGAGGGGAATTAAGGGGAAACTTGATTGCCGTTCGAACGGTACGTTCTGATTACGGCTTTCGTCGGGCCTGCTTGGCGTCGGCTCGATACCGTTGGCATAAACCGCGGGGAACCGGTGCAAGACATCGGGCTGCTGATTTTCGGACAGGCCAGGACCGGCTTCGTCTATCGAATTCTGATTGGGCTGGGCCTTTTGTAACCGGACCCGAAGGTTGGCGGGATGCCGTCCGTATCGGCACAACGCGATGATTAACGAAACCGGAAAATCAAGTCAATTGAACTTTTTGTTCCAAATCGTTCATGCGTGAGATGACAGGATATTCGAGATCCTACGGCTTCACCACCACCATGATCACGATCACGATCATCAGCACCGTCGGAACCTCGTTCATGAACCGATAAAACCGCGCCGGCCGCTTGTTCCGGTCCTCGGCGAATTCGCGACGCCACCGGGCCAGAAACATATGTTGGATGATCATCCCAACGATCGACGCGACCTTGATCGGAAACCAGATCGTATCCCAGATCGCCGGCCCGGCCGCTTGCATCAGCAGCAGCCCAAAGATGATCGACGAGACCATCGCCGGATTCATGATCGCGCGCAGCAACCGCCGCTCCATGATTTTGAAGGTCTCGGACTTGTCCGACCCCTGCAAGGCATCGGCGTGATAAACGTACAGCCGCGGCAAGTAGAGCATCCCCGCCATCCAGGCGATCACGCTGATAATGTGCAATGCCTTCACCCAGGCATAGGCTTCCGCCGAAAACTCCATCCCCTCGCCTCCTTAGCCTTGGGCAACGCAGGGACAACCGCGCCATTCCGCTGGACAAATCCGACCACCGGACGGATGACAAGTCCGCGCCACCTTTTCGCCGGTCGTCTCGACGATCTCGGCCAGGGCCTCGATAAAGCCCGGCGCGTTACTGACCGTCGGAACCCGATGATACAACGGCACGCCCGCGTGATCCGCGACCTCGCGGTATTCGATATCCAATTCGACCAGGGTTTCCGAATGTTCCGACACGAACGCGATCGGCACCACGACCAACGGGACCTTATCGGCCCCGGCGCGGGCAATTTCATCCTCGGTCGCGGGACCGATCCATTCCAGCGGGCCAACCTGGCTTTGATAGCAAACCACCGGATCGAAACCGGAGATACCCCGCTTCGTCAGCTCGTCGACCACCGCCGCCGCCGTCTGCTCGACCTGCCACTGATACGGATCGCCCTTGGCGATTACCTTCTTCGGCAAGCCATGGGCCGAGAACAGGACCCGAGGCTCCCCCGCCGTTCTGGCCGTCTCGATCCCCTTGGCGACCAAATCGGCGGCAGCCCCGATGAATCCCGGCGCCGTCGGATAACAACAGGCTGCCTTCGACGATGCTTTGATCCCCGCGGCTGCAGCTGCCCGCCGCCAATCCTTCAAAGACGACGCCGAAGTCGTGGTCGAAAATTGGGGATACAACGGCAATTCGATGATCTGATCTGGGCCGAACGCGGCGACAGCCTTTGCCGTCTCGGCGCTCATCGGATGCCAATAGCGCATACAAATGAACACCCGCGTTTCCGGTTTTCCGGGGCCGTTCAACAAAGCTTCCAAGGCATCGGCCTGCGCCTGCGTTTCTTCCAGCAAAGGCGATTTTCCACCGATATGGCCATAAATCTCGCGCGCGATCGGCGCGCGCCGCTTGCTGATCGTCTTGGCCAGGAACCAGCGAAACGGATTGGGCAGCGAAATAATCGCCGGGTCGTTGAACAGATTGAACAGAAACGGCTGAACGGCATCCGGTCCGTCCGGCCCGCCCAGGTTGAACAAAATTACCGCGCGCTTGGTCATCGTCCTATCCCTCGTCGGTTTGCGCTATTTCCCCCCACGCAGGATATGCAAAACCCGGTCCACGTGTTCGGGCGGCGTCTGCGGCACGATCCCATGACCCAGGTTGAAGATAAACGGCCGTCCGGCCATATCGGCCATGATCCGCCGAACCGCCGCGTCCATTTCCTCGCCGCCGGTCACCAGCAGCTGATTGTCCAGATTGCCTTGCAAAACGAAATCAGCGGCCACGTTCTCCTTGGCCCAGGACAAGGGAACCTGACTGTCCACCGACATGCCGTTCACACCCGTCTCCCGGGCGTATTTCGCCCCCATCGGCCCGGCGCCGCGCGGAAACCCAATGATCGGCACGTTCGGATGGCGTTCCTTGACCCGCGCCACGATCCGCGCGGTCGGCTCGATAATCCAACGCTGAAACAGCGTTTCGTCGGCAATGCCCGACCAACTATCGAACAACTGCAGAACTTCCGCACCGGCTTCGATCTGACGGCATAGGTAAACAACCAAGGCTTCTTCCAACACCCCGATCAGGGCTGCGAAGTCGTCCGGCGCGCCATAGGCCATCCTCTTAAGCTTACTGCCGTCGACGCCCCCCCGCCCTTCGACCATGTAGAACGCCAAGGTCCAAGGCGACCCGGCGAACCCGATCAAGGCTGTTTCGTCCGGCAGTTCACGACGCAACCGGGTCAGAGTTTCGAACACCGGGGCCAGATGGTCCAACACCCTGTCCGCATTCAAGGCATCGATCCCGGCACGATCCGTTACCGGATCCAAGACCGGCCCAACGCCTTCCTCGAACCGTACGTTCTGGCCCAGCGCGTCCGGGATCACCAGAATATCGGAAAACAGGATCGCCGCGTCGAAGCCGTAACGCCGGATCGGCTGCAACGTCGCCTCGACCGTCATATCCGGGGTGTAGCAGAAATTCAGGAAGTCACGCGCCTGCTTGCGCAGTTCTCGATATTCAGGAAGGTACCGTCCGGCCTGGCGCATCATCCAGACAGGCGGGCGGGCCGTGGGCTTACCGTGAAAGGGTTCCAGAAAAAAACGCAAGGGAAGGGCTCTCCGACAGGTCGTTCGTTCGGCCTCAAGACCGGGTCGGGGCACAATAGACGGGCGGTCCAACTATTAAAATAAACATATCTTTAGATAGAAAATTGATGTGGTAGTTGGGCAGGGGAGAGTCGGGGATTAAATGCATCAACAGGTTATCCAGAATCTCGGAAAGGCATCTGCGCCAAGGTCTGGAAACCTGTGCATAGACTCGCTAACAACAATTCTAATCGTTTGATTCGTCTATCTTCCCGACTTGCTCTGGAGAGCGGGAAAAACAGGGATGAACAAGAGTGGTTCCAACAGTTGTCACCGCTTCGAAAAGGGATGAATTGTGTTGTACACCGGCTGTCTGCCTGTGTATCCATGAACGGTCATCGGGCGGAAAACCCATAGCCTGTGAATGACCCCGTGGTTATCCACAATCCATCCCGATTTCATACAGCGTTTGTGCCGGAGTTATCCCACCCGAGCCGGAGTTTCCCCGCCCGTGAAAGAATTCCATCTTCATCTGATTTCGGACAGCACGGGTGAAACCGTGACCATGGTCGCCCGTGCCTGCTTGGCGCAGTTCGATGGCGTCAATGCCAAGGAACATATGTGGAGCATGGTTCGCAGTACCGACCAGATCGATCAAATCCTGTCGATCGTCCATGATCAGCCTGGCATGGTCCTTTACACCCTGGTTCATGAAGATTTGCGCCAGCATTTGGAAGACGGTTGCCGCCGCCTGTTGGTTCCGCATACGCCGGTGCTCGATCCGGTTTTGGGTGCGATGGGTGCTTATTTCAATGCCAAGGTCCGGGCCCGACCGGGTCGCCAGCACGTGATGGATGCGGAATACTTCGATCGGATCGAAGCCATGCATTTCGCCCTGAGCCACGATGACGGCCAATCCACTTGGGACTTGGATAATGCGGATGTGGTTCTGGTCGGCGTATCGCGCACGTCCAAGACACCGACCAGCGTTTACCTTGCGAACCGGGGGCTGAAAACGGCGAACGTGCCGTTCGTACCCGGCGTGCCCCTGCCCGACGATCTGTTCAAGTTGACCAATCCGTTGGTCGTCGGTTTGACCAAGGACCCCCGCCGTTTGGTCGAAATCCGCCGCCAGCGGTTGCGCTTGTTGGATCAGGATGAAAACACCGATTATGTCGACCTGGACATGGTGTCGAAGGAAATCACGGAAGCCCGCCGCGTTTTTTCCAAATACGAATGGCCGGTCATCAACGTGACTCGAAAGTCCATCGAGGAAACGGCGGCCAATGTGATTCAACTTTATAATCAGCGGCACGGTGCGGCCCTGACGCAGTCTTCATGATCGAGACAGCCGCCGCGCCGTCTTTGATCCTGGCATCGGGCAGCCGTGTTCGCGCCGATATCCTTGAAGGTGCGGGGTTGGCGTTCGAGATCGATCCGGCGGATGTGAATGAGCCGAAGATCGAGGCCGATTGCCGCGTCGCCGGTATGGAAACGCCGGAGGTTGCCGAAGCCTTGGCCTTGGCCAAGGCGACCCTTGTTTCCGCGCGCCATCCGGGGAAATGGGTGATCGGCGCGGATCAAATGCTCGATCTTGATGGTATGTCATTGCGCAAACCCGTGGATCGGGCGGCGGCGGCGCAAACCCTGCGCCAGCTATCGGGCCGGGACCATCGCCTGTTCGGGGCGGTGGTGATCGTTCGTGACGGCGCGGAGCTTTGGCGTCACGTTTCGACCGCGCATCTGATCATGCGCCCCCTGACCGAAGATGCGATTGCCGATTATTTGGATCGTGCCGGCGATGCGGTTCTGACGTCCGTCGGGGCGTACCAGCTAGAGGGTCTGGGTTCTCAGTTGTTTGCCGATATCGATGGCGATTATTTCTCGATCTTGGGTTTGCCGTTGCTGTCCCTGCTGGATACGCTGCGGCGGTTGCATATTCCCGCGCCGGGCCTGTTGGCCTGACCACCCGGCGCTTGGCGAACGACGGACGAAGACGATGAGCATAACCGGAAAAGCGAAACTGGCAGGCGTGATGGGATGGCCGGTGGCCCATTCCTTGTCGCCGGTGTTGCATGGCCATTGGCTGGAAACGTTGGGGATCGACGGCGCTTATGTCCCCCTGCCCGTGGCGCCCGAGGATTTTGCCCAGGTTGTCGCCGCCCTGCCGAAAATGGGATTTCGCGGCGCCAATGTGACCGTGCCCCATAAAGAGGCGGCCCTAGCCGCCGTCGACGAGGCCGATGCCCTGGCCCGCCGGATCGGTGCGGTCAATACCATCATCGTCGGAGAAGACGGGCGGTTGTTCGGCACAAATACGGACGGCTTCGGTTTTCTGGAAAATCTGAAAGACGGCGCGCCCGGATGGAACCCCCCCGCCGGACCGGCGGTCGTGCTTGGGGCCGGCGGTGCGGCGCGGGCGGTAATCGTCGCCTTGATCGACGCCGGGGTGCCGGAGATCCGCTTGCTCAACCGAACCCGCGAACGGGCTGAACGCCTGGCCGCCGAGTTGGGCGGCCCGATTGCCGTCGATGATTGGGATGATCGGGCGGCGCGACTGAACGGGGCCAATCTGTTGGTCAACACCACGACCCAGGGCATGACCGGCAAAGGCGTGCTTGAGATCGATTTATCGGCCTTGCCGGTGACGGCGCTGGTTAATGATATCGTCTACGTGCCGTTGGAAACGGATTTGCTGGCGGCTGCGCGGGCGCGCGGCAATCCCGTCGTCGACGGTTTGGGCATGTTGCTGCATCAGGCCCGGCCCGGGTTCGAAGCTTGGTTCGGCCAGGCCCCACAAGTCACGGGCGATTTGCGGGCGCGGATCCTCTCCCGCCTCGACGGCGGCTGACCGGGGCGTCGGGCGATGTTCATCCTTGGCCTGACCGGCTCTATCGGCATGGGAAAATCGACCGCGGCGGCGCAACTCCGCCAACTGGGTTTACCGGTGCACGATGCGGATGCCGCCGTACATCGCTTGACCGGGCGGGGCGGGGCCGCGGTCTCGGCGGTCGAAGCTGCTTTTCCCGGCGCGGTCAAGGATGGGGCGGTCGATCGCCAGGCCTTGGGCGCGCGGGTGTTGAACGACGATGCCGCGTTGAAGCGGCTGGAAGCGATCCTTCACCCCCTGGTTCGCCGGGCCGAATATCGATTTCTTGCCGCCTGCGCGCGGCGTCATGCGCCGGTCGTGGTGTTGGACATCCCCTTATTGTTCGAAACCGGTGGCGATGCGCGTTGCGACGCGGTGTTGGTCGTTCATTGCCGCGACGCGATTCAACGCCGCCGTGTTCTGGCCCGACCCGGCATGACGCCTGAAAAATTCCAAGCCATACTTGACCGTCAGGTTCCGGCGCGGGAAAAGGTCTGGCTTGCCGATTTCGCGGTCAATACCGGGATCGGACGGGCACCGGCCTTGCGGCAATTGAAGGCGATCGTCAAACTGATCGCCGGAAACGAGACCAATCGTAAAGGACGGGTCTGGGGCCCCTCGCGTAACTGGTGATCGGCTGATCGCCCTAATTTATCTGGGCAGGAACAGGAGAAACGCCATGCGGGAAGTGGTGCTGGATACGGAAACGACCGGGCTTGATCCCCTAAGCGGGCATCGCATCGTCGAAATCGGCTGTATCGAATTGGTCAATCATCTGGCCACCGGCGAGTCCTATCACCAGTACATCAACCCGGAACGGGACATGCCGATCGAGGCGTTCAACGTCCACGGTCTGTCGGAACAATTCCTGTCGGATTACCCGGTATTCGCCGACATCGCCGATGCCTTCGTCGATTTCGTCGGCGATGCGCCGTTGATCATCCATAACGCCACGTTCGACATGGGTTTCATCAATGCGGAACTGGCGCGGCTCAAACGCCCGTCGATCCCGTTGGCGCAGGCGGTCGATACCGTCCCGATGGCGCGCAAACGTTTCCCCGGCGCGGGCGCCAGCCTGGATGCATTGTGTAAACGGTTCCAGATCGACATTTCCCACCGCGAACTGCACGGCGCGTTGAAGGATGCGCAGCTTCTGGCCGAGGTCTATCTGGAACTGATCGGCGGCCGTCAGCCCGATTTGGAACTGGCCGCGGAAGCGCAGGTCGATGCGGTGACGGTCGAGCGGGTCGTCCGCCCGCCACGCGCGCATGCGCCCCTCCCCGAAGAGGAGGCGGCGCATCAAGCGTTCATGGAAAAATTGTCGGACCCGGTCTGGGCCCGATAAAAAGCGGGGAAGGCGGCCTTAGGCCGTGCCGCCCCGGGCCTGCGTCTGCAGCTTGCCGACGTTTTCCTGATACAAAGCCGCGAAATCGATCGGGCCAAGGATCAACGGCTGGAAACCGCCGTCGCGGGTCACGTCCGACAGGATCGCACGGGCGAACGGGAACATCAGGCGCGGGCATTCGACGAACAGCATCGGCGCGCGATGCTGTTCCGGCACACGCAGCGTGAACAGGCCGGCGTATTTCAGCTCGACGATATAAGCGACCTGGCCGTTGACCTTGCTCTCGGCCTTGATGTCCAGGACGGTTTCGAACACGTCTTCCGCCAGACCTTCGACCTGAACGTCCAGGTTCAGGTTCATTTCCGGCTGGCCTTTCGGCGCTTCCAGGAAGACTTGCGGCGCGCCCGGCACCTCGAAGGACAAATCCTTGATGTATTGACCGTGGATGACCAGGGGAACCTGATCGCCTTCTTTGACTTCGTCCGTGCCGCCGATGATTTCGTCGCTCATGAGTATCTCCCTGTAAAAGGCGGATTGCTGGCTACCATGTATCGGATTGTGGAACAACCGCCAAGGGTTTCGCCGACTATTGGTCGCCGCGCCTGTTCTGATCCGGTTTGCCGGAAATCGCGGGGGCCTCGGGGTCGATTTCTTCGAAATCGCCGTCGATAACGGTTCCGCCGTTGGCTCTGTTGCCGGGCCCGTAATGTTGTTCGGTGCGATAGGCATAATCCCCATCGGGGCCCGATCCCATGCCGGCGGTCGAAACGTGAACCTGACCGCGGCTCAGGACATATTGCCCGATGGCCCGGGCGGCGGCGGCGCGAAACGGCGGGATGAACAACAGGAACCCGAAGGCGTCGGTCATGAATCCGGGCGTCAACAACAGCGCCCCCGCCATCAACAGGCACAGACCGTCGAACATTTCCTGCACCGGAATGCGGTTCTGGGCCAGGTTTTCCTGAACCCGGCGCAAAGTCCCCAAACCCTGTTGGCGTAACAGGGCCGTGCCCAGGAATGCGGTCAAAATGACCACGGCCAGGGTCGGCCAAAGGCCGATCAGCCCCCCGACCTGAACGAACAAGCCGATTTCGATGATCGGTACGGCGATAAACAGCAACAGAATGATCAAGGCCACGGGTTGTACTTCTTCCCTCATACGATTATGTCAGGACCCAAATGCGTTAACCGGCGTTGCGCCGGGTTTTGGGCTTTGCTGGACCTGGAACCGGGGAGCAGCTAACCTTGCGCCGCAAAGGGACGCGTTGAAAGTTAAACCACGGGTGCCGATGGCGGGTCCAGCCGCTGCGGCGTTCCGAACCCGACCGCACTGTCGCGGGATGGGTTTGAACAAAAGGTCCGGGAATAAATATGGGCGGCGGTTTCCAGTTTATCGACATTATTTTGATCGCCATGGTCGCGGCGTTCTTCGTGCTGCGCCTGCGCAGCGTGTTGGGGCGGCGCGACGGCCATGACGGCAGCGGGCATCGTGACCCGTTCAAACCGGTGTCGCCGGATGCCGCCAACAACGATGGCGAGGACAACGTGATCTCCCTGCCCGACCGCCAGGCCGACGACGCCGAGGCGGCCAAGGCCGACCCCAATGCCTTCGCCACCGAAGGCACGGTCGAAAACGGCCTGGTGCAGATCCGCGTCGCCGATCCCGATTTCGATCCCACCGAATTCCTGGCGGGCGCGCGTGTCGCGTTCGAAATGATCCTCGACGCTTATGCCGCCGGCGACCGCAAGACCCTGCAGTCCCTGTTGGACGATGGTGTCTACGCCGGGTTCGAAGCCGCGATCCGCGATCGCGAAGAACACGGCATGACGGTCGAAGATACGCTGGTCGGCATCAAGGCCTCGGACATCGTCGAAGCCTACATGGAAGGCCGCGTCGCCAACATCACGGTCAAGTTCGTGACCGAACAGGTGAACGTGACACGCGATGCCGAAGGCATGGTCGCCGAAGGCAACCCGAACGAAGTCATCACCATCACCGATTTCTGGACCTTTGCCCGCGATACCAAGGCCCGCGACCCCAACTGGCTGTTGGTCGCGACCCATAGCGCCGATTAGGGACGCATGACGGGGGCGAATTCCTATCACCGTTTGGCCCGCGTCGGGGCGTTTGCCCTGGCGATCGTGGCGTCGGGCCTGTTGGCCGGTTGCGGCGCCATCGACCGCGCCTTGCCCGCCGGTGATTACCAGCCGCCGGAAAAAGCCACGCCGCAGCTGACCCTGGAACCTGCCGAATTCAAGACTTTGCCCGGCTGGCGCGCCGATGTGCTTTCCGACGGCATTGCGGCGTTTTTGGCATCTTGCCCGGTTATCGCCAAGAAGCCCGCCGATCAAATGCTCGGCTACCTGCCGGAACACGGCACCATGGGTGACCTGCAGCGCATCTGCACCGAGGCGGCTGGCCTGAACACAAAAAGCGCCGTGCAGCTTCAATTCTTTATCGAACGGAATTTCCGGCCCTACCGCGCCCGCGACGGGCAGCAGGAAACCGGCAAGTTTACCGGCTATTACGAACCCTTGTTGCGCGGCAGCTGGCAGCCGGACGGGCGATATCGTTATCCGGTTTATTCCCGCCCGCGCGACATCGTGGTGGTCGAGCTTGAAAAGTTCGATCCGGATAAACGCGGCGAACAACTGGCCGGGCGTTTGGTCGGTGATCGTCTGGTCCCCTATTTCGACCGGCGCGAAATCAACGACGGGGCGCTGCGCGGCCGCCAGCTTGAAATCCTTTGGGTTAACAGCGCCGTCGATTTGTTCTTCTTGCATGTTCAGGGTTCGGGCCGGGTGTTGATGCCCGACGGCAGCTATGTGCGCTTGGCCTTTTCCGGTCGCAACGGGCACCGTTATTCGTCGATTGGGCGCGAATTGGTCGCCCAGGGCGTGATGAAATTACAGGACGTCAACCTGCCCAGCCTGCGCGCCTGGATGATGGCCAATCCGCTGGCCGCCGAACAGCTGATGCAGAAGAACAAGTCCTACATCTTTTTCCGGGTCGAACCGGAAGACGCGGTCAAGGGCGCGATGGGCGTGGCCCTGACGGCGGGGCGGTCCCTGGCGGTCGACCCCAAATTCATCCCGCTGGGTCTGCCGTTGTGGCTGACGACCACCGACCCGCTGGATCCCAAAAATCAAAAGCCGCTGACCCGGATGATGGTCGCGCAGGATACGGGCTCCGCCATCAAGGGCGTGATCCGGGGCGATGTGTTCTGGGGCTTCGGGCCCGAGGCCGAGGCCCGCGCCGGGATGATGAACGAAACCGGTACCTACTACCTGTTGTTGCCGCGCACGTCGCAGCCCTGATTTCAATTAAATCGGCCTGGGTAACAGGCTTTCGTTGCGTCTTGTCATTCCGGGCGCGAACCCGCATTCTTGCCCCCCATGACCGAGGAAACGCCCCCCCCTGCCGGACCTGCGGAAAAACCGTGCGTCGGCCTGTTCGCCACCTGTCTGGTCGATTTGATGCGGCCCAGCGTCGGCTTCGCCACCGTCCAATTGTTGGAGGCGGCGGGCTGCGACGTGTCCGTGCCGATGGCCCAGACCTGCTGCGGCCAACCGGCTTATAATTCCGGTGATTCCGCCGATGCCCGCGACATCGCCCGCAACGTGATCCAGGAATTCGAAGGCTTCGATTATGTCGTCGCGCCCTCGGGCAGTTGCGCCGGGATGATCGCTCACCACTATCCGCGCCTGTTCGAAAACGACGCGGCCTGGCGGGCGCGGGCCGAAGCCCTGGCCGCCAAGACGCATGAGCTGATGTCGTTCCTGGTCGACGTGATGAAGGCTGACCTCTCGCCGCCGGACCTGAACGCGATGGTCACCTATCACGACAGCTGTTCGGGTCTGCGCGAACTGGGCGTCAAACAGCAGCCCCGCGATCTGCTGGCCAAGGTCGGCGGCCTGACCCTGGTCGAGGGCGAGATCCCCGAAACCTGCTGCGGCTTCGGCGGGCTGTTTTGCGTCAAATACCCGGACATTTCCGAAAAGATGGTCGACACCAAATCGGACGACATCGAAAAGACCGGGGCCGATATGGTCCTGGCCGGTGATCTGGGTTGTTTGATGAACATGGCCGGGCGGCTCAAGCGCCGGGGCGCCAATGTTCAGGCCCGCCACGTCGCCGAGGTTCTGGCCGGGATGACCGACACCCCCGCCATCGGTGAAGGTGAAGAGGAGACGGCGTGATGGAAGCTCAAACCCGTCGCTTCAAAACCAACGCCCGCGAGGCCATGGCCGACGGCCAATTGGCCGAAGCCCTGACCCGCCTGGGACAGGGCTTTCCCCTGCGCCGGGCCGAAGCGGTCGAACGCCTGCCGGAATTCGATGCCCTGCGCGACGCGGCCAAGGCGATCAAGGATCACACTCTGGCCCATCTGGATTTGTATCTGGAACAATACGAAGCCCGCGTGACCGAAGCGGGCGGTCATGTCCATTGGTGCCGCACGGCCCAGGACGCGCGCGAAAAGATCCTGGAAATCTGCCGCAGCGTGAATGCCCGCACGGTGACCAAATCGAAATCGATGATCGGCGAGGAAATCGCCATCAACGATTTTCTGGAAGAAAACGGCGTTGCCCCGGTCGAAACCGATTTGGGCGAATACATCATCCAGCTGCGCAAGGAGCCGCCGTCGCACATCATCGCCCCGGCGGTGCATCTGAACAAAGGCCAGGTCGAGGAAACCTTCCGCGAGGCCCATCGCGAATTGGACCCGGCCCGCGATCTGGAAGACCCCCGCTCCTTGTTGGAAGAAGCGCGGGTCGAGCTGCGCGAAAAATTCCTGACCGCCGACGTAGGCCTGACCGGGGCCAATTTCCTGATCGCCGAAACGGGGACCAACGTTTTGGTCACCAACGAAGGCAACGCGGACCTGACTTATTCCCTGCCGCGCATCCATATCGTGATCGCCAGTCTGGAAAAGGTCATCCCCACCCTGGAGGACACGGCGACGGTGCTGCGCGTGCTGGCCCGGTCCGGCACGGGGCAGGACATCACCGTCTACACCACCTTCTGCACCGGGCCGAAACGCCCAGACGATTTGGAGGGGCCCGAGGAATACCACGTCGTCCTGTTGGACAACGGGCGCACAGACCTGGTCGGCACCGAGTTTCAGGAAATGCTCCGCTGTATCCGTTGCGGCTCCTGTCTCAACCATTGCCCGGTCTATCAATCGATCGGCGGCCATGCCTATGGCTGGGTTTATTCGGGGCCGATGGGCGCGGTGCTGATTCCCGGCCTGATCGGGATTCACGAAGCGGGCGACCTGCCCAATGCCTCGACCCTGTGCGGAAAGTGCGAGACGGTCTGCCCGATGCGCATTCCCCTGCCCCGTATGCTGCGGGCTTGGCGCGAACGGCAATTCCAGCGCAAGGGCAATTCGACGGCGGCGCGCTGGGGCCTTGGTCTTTGGGCTTGGCTGGCCAAGCGGCCCCGATTGTACCGCGCCGTGACCGGCCCGATGATGACGGCGCTGGCGATCTTGGGTCGGCGCAAGGGGCGGTTCCGGCGCATGCCCCTGGCGGGCGGATGGACCGGTCCGCGCGACCTGCCCGCCCCCCAGGGCGACAGCTTTATTTCGCAATATCACAAGGGACCTGTCGGGGCCGTGGTTCGGGGCGGCAAATCATGAGCGGCCGCGCGCAAATCATGGGCGACCTGAAGGCTGCGCTGTCCGGCGGCGCGGACGATGCCGCCCGCCGCCGCGCGGTGGCCGACCGCTTGGCGGCCAAGGCGCGGCACGTCATTCCGGTTCGCGGCCAAGACAGCGGCCCCGCCGCCACCGACCGGTTCCAGGCCGAGGCCGAACGCGTGCAGGCCACCGTGGCCCGCGTCGCTGCCATCGACGATGTGCCGGGCGCGGTTGCCGATTATCTGGCGGCGCAGAACCTGCCCGCCGCCCTGCGCATGACGCCCGACCCGCGATTGCAGGCCGCCCCCTGGAACCGCACCGCGATTCAGGTTTCCGAAGGCTCCGCCCAAGGGTCGGACACGGCGGGGCTCAGCCATGCCTTCGGCGGCGTCGCCGAAACGGGCACCCTGGTTTTCCTGTCCGGGCCGGAAAGTCCGACCACGGTCAACTTCCTGCCGCCGGTGCATATCGCGGTCGTTCGGGCGTCGGAAATTTCCGGCTGTTTCGAAGACATCTGGTCGCGCTTGCGGGCGGCCCGGACCGGGGCCGAGGGCACGGGCACGGACGGCAACGGCCGGTTCATGCCGCGCAACGTCAACTGGATCACCGGCCCGTCGCGTACCGCCGATATCGAACTGACCCTGTTCCTCGGCGTGCACGGGCCGAAGACCCTGCATATCGTGATCGTCGATGACATCGCCGGCGGCGAAAGCCATGGCGGACCGGCGACCTAAGGCCCCCGCCGGGGCGCGGTCCGGCGGGGAAGACGGCGACGCCCTTTGGGCGCGTGTCATGCGCGACGTCACCCCCCTGACCAACCGGCCCGATCGCATCGATCATCCGGTCCCCGAAGACACCCCCCCGGCCAAGGCCGCGAAGAAAACGCCCGCCCGCCCCCGCGTGCTGCCCACGCCCCTGCCCGATGCCGCGACGACCCCGCCGCGCACGCCCGCGCGCGATCTCAGCCATGGCGCCGCGCCCGGGCTGGACCGCCGGACCCAGACCAACATGCGCCGGGGCAAGGTCCCGGTCGAGGCGCGCCTCGACCTGCACGGCATGACTCAGACCGAGGCTCATCGCGAACTGATCGGCTTCATCACCCGCGCCTATGGCCGGGGGCTGCGCTGCGTTCTGGTGATCACCGGCAAGGGCCTGCGCGAAACGGGCGAGGTCGGGGTGTTGCGCCGGGCCGTTCCCGGCTGGCTCAACGCCCCGCCGATCAAGGGGCTGATCCATGCCTTCGACCATGCCGCCCGCCATCACGGCGGCGAAGGGGCGCTTTACATCCTGCTCAAACGCAATCGGGGGACCGATCAATGACGCCCTTCGGACAGGCCCTGCGGCGGCTGCGCAAGGTCAACAAGATCACGCTCAAGCAATTCGCACAGGAAATGGGCGTGTCCTCGGCCTATTTCTCGGCCCTGGAACACGGCTATCGCGGCCGCCCCGGCCCCGGCCTGGTGCAGCAGATCGCGGGTTACTTCAACCTGGGCACGGAAGAAACGGACGAATTAAAACGCCTGGCCGGGCTGTCCCATCCCCGCGTCACCGTCGACACGGCGGGCCTCAACCCCAAGGCCACGGAACTGGCCAACCTGCTGGCCGAACTGATCCACGAACTGGACGAAGACACGGTCGACTGGATCATCGCCGAAATCCGCGGCCGCCGCGCCTCAAGAACCCGGGGCGGGCCGACGCATTAGGCCGGTGGCTGTTCTGCAAAATCCGTGGGCACGGCGCGATGCCAACCGCGCCAGCCCATCGCGTCTTGAGTCAGAGGATAAATTTAGATAGGTCCGCATTTTTCGCCAGCGGGGCGACCTGGTCGTTCACATAGGCGGCGTCGATGGTGATGGTTTCGCCGGAGCGTTCGGAGGCGGAGTAGCTGATTTCCTCGACCAGCTTTTCCAGCACCGTGTGCAGGCGGCGGGCGCCGATGTTCTCGACCCCTTCGTTGATTTCGACCGCCAGGTCGGCGATGGCGTCGACGGCGTCGTCGGTGAAGATCAGCTCGACCTCTTCCGTTTTCATCAGGGCCGCGTATTGCTTCAGCAGCGAGGCCTCGGTTTCCGACAGGATGCGTTTGAAATCGTCCTTGGTCAGGGCGTTCAGGTTGACGCGGATCGGCAGGCGGCCCTGGAGTTCGGGCAGCATGTCCGACGGCTTGGCGACGTGGAACGCGCCCGAGGCGATGAACAGGATATGGTCGGTGTTGACCGGGCCGTGCTTGGTGGCGACGGTCGTGCCCTCGATCAGCGGCAACAGATCGCGCTGCACGCCTTCGCGGCTGACGTCGCCGCCCTTGGCTTCGGAGCGGGCGGAGATTTTGTCGATCTCGTCCAGGAACACGATGCCGTTGTTTTCCACGGCATGGATCGCGTCTTTGACCACGCGGTCGTCGTCGAGCAGCTTGTCGCCTTCCTCGGCCAGAAGCACGGCGTAGCTTTCCTCGACCGTCATGCGCTTGGCCTTTTGCTGTTGGCCGAACGCCTTGCCCAGCATGTCGTTCAGATTGAGCATGCCCATCTGCGCCCCCGGCATGCCGGGAATGTCGAAGGTCGGCATGCCCATGCTCGGCGTCTCGGCGACGTTGACTTCGATCTCGCGGTCGTTGAGCTCGTTGTTGCGCAGCTTGCGGCGGAAGGTTTCGCGCGTTTCCTTGCTGGCGTTCTCGCCGACCAGGGCGTCAAGCACCCGTTCCTCGGCGCGCAGTTCGGCCTTGGCCGTGACTTGCTTGCGCAGGCGTTCGCGGGTCATGTGGATGGCGGTTTCGACCAGGTCGCGGACGATCTGTTCGACGTCGCGGCCGACGTAGCCGACCTCGGTGAATTTGGTCGCCTCGACCTTAATGAACGGGGCCTGGGCGAGCTTGGCCAGGCGGCGGGCGATCTCGGTCTTGCCGACGCCGGTCGGCCCGATCATCAGGATGTTCTTGGGCAGGACTTCCTCGCGCAGATTGTCGGGAAGCTGCTGCCGCCGCCAGCGGTTGCGCAGGGCGATGGCCACGGCGCGCTTGGCGTCGTGCTGGCCGATGATGTTGCGGTCCAGTTCCGAGACGATCTCGCGCGGGGTGAAGCTGGTCGTGCCCGCGCTGTCTTCGGCGGACTTGGGGGCGGTTTGCGGGGCAGCCTTTTCGGCGGACTCGGTCATAGGGCCTCGATGGTCAGATTGGCGTTGGTGTAGACGCAGATCCCGGCGGCGATGCTCATGGCCTTTTCGGCGATGGCGCGGGCGTCCATGTCGTCGCGGTCGATCAGGGCGCGGGCGGCGGCCAGGGCGTAATTGCCGCCGGACCCGATGCCGATCACCCCGTCTTCGGGCTCCAGCACGTCGCCGGTTCCGGTCAGGACGAGGGAGACCTCTTTGTCGGCCACGGCCATCATGGCTTCGAGCCGCCGCAGGTAGCGGTCGGTCCGCCAATCCTTGGCCAGCTCGACGCAGGCGCGGGTCAGTTGCGTCGGATATTGTTCCAGCTTGGCTTCCAGCCGTTCGAACAGGGTGAAGGCATCGGCGGTGGCCCCGGCGAAACCGCCGATCACCGTGCCGTTGCCGAGGCGGCGAACCTTGCGGGCATTGGCCTTGATCACCGTATCGCCCAGGCTGACCTGTCCGTCCCCGGCCAAAACCACGTTATCGCCCTTGCGGACGCAAAGAATGGTGGTGCCGTGCCAGGTGGGGGTATCTGAAGCCATGGAATTTCCTGATTTCGCCGTAAAACCGTCAGGTGGGGAATGTGGTCCGGTGGGCCGGGACGGTCAAGGCCGGGGCCGCCGAAGCCGCCCATTTTAATTAAAAATGTGCAAAAACGCGCCGCACTGGTAAAAGACCGCATCCCGCATGAAGTAAAGGATTTCCGCCCATGCGCACGGCGACGATCGAACGCAACACCAAGGAAACGCAGATCAAGGTCACGGTCGACCTGGACGGCACCGGCGAATACAACGTCTCGACCGGCGTCGGCTTCCTCGATCACATGCTGGAGCAACTGTCGCGTCATTCGCTGATGGACCTGACGGTTGCGGCCAAGGGCGACACGCATATCGATTTCCACCACATCACCGAAGACACCGGCATCGCCATCGGCGAAGCGGTCAACATGGCGCTGGGCGACCGCAAGGGCATCACGCGGTATGGCTCGGCCCTGATCCCCATGGACGAAACCCTGTCGCGGATCGCCATCGACCTGTCGAACCGGCCCTACCTGATCTGGCGGGTGGATTTCTCAAAGCCGAAGCTGGGCGACATGGACACGGAACTGTTCAAGGAATGGTTCCAGGCCTTCGCCCAGGCGGCGGGCGCGACCCTGCATGTCGACAACCTGTACGGTGAGAACAACCACCACATCGTCGAGTCCTGCTACAAGGGCCTGGCCCGCAGCCTGCGCGAAGCGATCGAGATCGATCCGCGCAAGGCCGATGCCGTGCCCTCCACCAAGGGAACCTTGGGCGGCTCGCTGTAAGGCTTCTTCCGTCAGAAACGAAACCGTCCGATGCGCGTGTTCACCGTTCACCTTCGCCGTCACGGCCTGGACCCGGACCGGGATGTGAAGCTGGTCAAGGAAGGGTTTTCCTGGCCGGCGTTCCTGTTCACCTTCCTTTGGGCGCTGTGGAACCGGATGTGGTGGACGGCGCTGGGACTTTTCGTGATCGTTTCTGTCGCCGGATTGGTGGCCGAGGCGCTGGTTCCCGATGCGGCCTGGGCGGCGATGCTGGTGCTTTATGCGGCGGTCGGCTTCCTGGGCAACGATCTCTATCGCCGCTATCTGGGGGGGCAGGGGTTTGTCGAGGTTTCGCCCGTCTGCGGTAAGGACCGGGACGAAGCGCTCTATCGTTTCCTCGACGCCGATCCGGCCCTGGCCCGCGATCTGGCGGGTGCGGGCCTCAGGGTTTGAGTACGGGGTTTGAGTTCTGGGTTTGAGTAAGGACAAAGGCTGGTAATGACCATCGCATTGATCGATTACGGCTCGGGCAACCTGCGTTCCGCCGCCAAGGCGTTCGAACGGGTGCTGAGTGACCTGGGCCGCAGCGATACGGTCGCGGTCACCGCCGATCCGGACGTGGTCGCCAAGGCCGACCGCATTGTCCTGCCGGGTGTCGGGGCCTACGGCGATTGCCGGGCCGGGATCGATGCCTTGGGCGGCATGAACGAAGCCCTGAACGAAGCGGTGATCACCAAGGGACAGCCGTTCCTCGGCATCTGCGTCGGCATGCAGCTGATGGCGACCGCCGGGTTCGAATACGGCGAACACGCCGGGTTCGGCTGGATTCCGGGCCAGGTCCGGGCCTTGGCGCCCGCGGATAAGAGCCTGAAAATCCCCCATATGGGCTGGAACGAGCTGCTTTGGGTCGGCTATCAGGAGCATCCCGTCCTGAAAGGCCTGGCGAACGGCCATCACGCCTATTTCGTCCATTCCTTCCATATGATCCCGGAAGTCTCCGAACATCTGCTGGCCGTAACCGATTACGGCGGCCCGGTGACGGCCGCCATCGGTCGCGACAACATGGTCGGGACACAGTTCCACCCAGAGAAAAGCCAGGCTGTCGGGCTTAAGCTTATCGAAAATTTCCTAAATTGGATGCCCTAAGGGCAATCCGCACCGCCGGAGTTGGTAATGATCTTTTTCCCCGCCATCGACCTGAAAGACGGAAACTGCGTGCGCCTGTATCAGGGCGACATGGATCAGGCGACGGTGTTTTCCGACGACCCGGCGGCCCAGGCGCGCAAGTTTCAGGATGCCGGATGCGAATGGGTTCATTTGGTTGATCTTAACGGTGCATTCGAAGGCAAGCCGGTGAATGGCGCCGCCGTAAACGGCATTCTCGACGCCCTGGACATCCCCGTTCAACTGGGCGGCGGCATCCGCAATATGGCGACAATCGACGATTGGCTGGCGCGCGGCGTGCGCCGGGTGATCCTGGGCACGGTCGCCCTGACCGATCCGGACCTGGTTCGCGCCGCCTGCAAGGCCCATCCGGGCCGGGTCGCCGTGGGGATTGACGCCCGCGACGGGCTGGTCGCGGTCGAGGGCTGGGCCGAGGTCTCGGAAATGACCGCCCTGGACCTGGCGCGCCGGTTCGAAGACGCGGGTGTTGCGGCCATCATCTTCACCGATATCGGCCGCGACGGCGTGATGCAGGGCCCGAACCTGGAAGCCACGCTGGAAATGGCGCGTTCCGTGTCGATCCCGGTGATCGCGTCGGGCGGGGTGTCGTCGATGCAGGATTTGGCGGATTTGAAGGCCCAGGGCGGTGATTTGCTCGAAGGGGTCATTTCCGGGCGGGCCGTCTACGACGGTAAGATCGGCCTGAAAGAGGCCGTTGAATTGTTGGCGGCCTAGGGGGCTCAGCATATGTTGAAAGCACGCGTCATTCCCTGCCTGGACGTCAACCAGGGCCGCGTGGTCAAGGGTGTGAACTTCGTCGACTTGGTCGACGCCGGCGATCCGGTCGAACAGGCGCGGGTTTATGATGCCGCGGGCGCGGACGAGCTGACTTTCCTCGATATCACCGCAAGCCATGAAAATCGCGACACCATTTTCGACGTGGTCGCCCGCACGGCGGAACAATGCTTCATGCCCCTGACCGTGGGCGGCGGGGTGCGGACAACGGACGATATCCGCAAGCTGCTGCTGGCCGGGGCCGACAAGGTCTCGATCAATACCGCCGCCGTGCACAACCCGGACTTCGTACGCGAGGCCTCGGAAAAGTTCGGCGCGCAATGCATCGTGGTCGCGGTCGATGCCAAGCGGGTCGATGCGAAAACCGGCGAACCTTCGCCCGACGGTACGCGGTTCGAAATCTTCACCCATGGCGGGCGCAAGCCGACCGGGATCGAATGCATTTCCTGGGCCGAGAAAATGGCCGAATTCGGCGCGGGCGAAATTCTTCTGACCTCGATGGACCGCGACGGGACCAAGAACGGCTTCGACCTGCCGTTGACCCGGGCCGTCGCCGACGCCGTGCCGATCCCGGTGATTGCGTCCGGCGGGGTCGGAACCCTGGATCATCTGGTCGACGGCATTACCGAAGGGCACGCCTCGGCGGTGCTTGCTGCCTCGATCTTCCATTTCGGCACTTATTCCATTCAGGAAGCCAAAGCCCATATGCTGGCGCATGGTGCTCCTGTAAGACTGGATGAAGACCTCACCTAAAGCCTCTCAGTTTAAAGGACTTCGGTCATGACCCATGTTCTGGATGACCTGTTCGCGACAATCGAAAGCCGCAAGGGCGCGGACCCGACCACCAGCTACACGGCTAAGCTGCTCGATGGCGGCGCGCCGCTGATCACCCGCAAGGTCGGCGAGGAAGCGGTCGAAACCGTGGTCGCGGCCCTGACCGGCGATAAGGTCGGCGTGACCAAGGAGAGCGCCGACGTGCTGTATCACCTGCTGACGCTTTGGGCCGAAATGGGCGTCGCCCCCGACGATGTCTGGGCCGAACTGCGCCACCGCACCGGCCAGTCAGGGATCGAGGAAAAGAATTCCCGTAAATCCTGAGATCGTGGTCCGCCCGGAACCCCCGGTGCAGAACAAAGGAACGACCCATGGCCTATGACAGCAACAACATCTTCGCCAAGATCATCCGTGGCGAAATTCCCTGCAACACGGTCTACGAAGACGACCATGTCCTGGCGTTCAAGGACATTCAGCCGCAGCGGAACATTCATGTCCTGGTCATTCCCAAGGGCCCCTACGAAGACATGACCGCCTTTTCGGCCCAGGCCAGCGACGCCGAAATCGTCGCCTATATCCGCGCCATCCGAACCATCGCGGAAAAGCTGGGGGTCGATGCCGACGGCTATCGCCTGATCGCCAACACCGGCGAGAACGGCCATCAGGAAGTTCCTCACCTGCATGTCCATATCGTCGGCGGCGAGCCGGTCGGCCCGATGTTGAAAAAGAAATAGGGCTGAAAACGACTTAAGGCCGGGGCGATCCGCACAAACGGCGGTTGGCCCGGCCTTTCGTCTCTAACGGTATTCGTTAAAGCTGATTCCCGTCCCTGAAATTGGTCAGGGTATGGGTGTGCTCACCCGCATCATTGATCTTGTGGTACTCGCCGTTGCCTGCGTCCTTGATGAACGAGCAGCGCGGTTCCTTCCATTTCTTGCTGGTGGTGCAATGCTGCCCCTTGTCGTTCACGGACCACTTTCGTCCGTCGCTTTTCTTGCCGTTGGCAGAAACCACGTTGTGACTTCCGTCCGTCGCTTCGTAGGCGGTGAACTTTTTGTTTTTCTTCAAGAACACGCCGTCAAAGGTCTTGTCGGTGAACAGCGCTTTGACGTCGGCGGCTGACATGTAGTCGCTTGCGGACGCGGCCGAGGCCACCAGACCAATGCCCAATAGGGCTGCAAAAATTGTCTTCATGGACAGTTCTTTTCCTTGGATATCGATCGTTTGTTGATTGGCTCACGCTAGCAGGCGGTGGCCGAGTGGAAGGGGACCTGGTCGAACGCTCCGCGCCCGACAGGTTCATCTATGTAATACGCGAAGGTTATTTTACGAAACAACCCTGTATATTCCGATGGCGTTGGTTACAACCACCGGCATTGCCGAGGGCCGACCTTAAAACCCTACGGCAGCGACGCCGCGTCCGGGTGCGACGCGACGGAACGACAGGGCTTCGGCGATATGTAGGCGGGTCACGCCGTCCGAGCGGTCCAGGTCGGCCAGGGTACGCGCCACCCGCAACACCCGATGATATCCCCGCGCCGACAGGCTTAGGCGGGTCGCCGCGTCGATCAACAGCTTGCGTCCGGCGTCGTCGGGGCGGGCGACCCTGTCCAACAGATCGCCGTCGGCCTGGGCATTGGTGCGCACACCTTGATCGCGGAAATCCCGATACCGCTCGGCCTGGATCCGCCGGGCGGCGGCGACGCGGGCCGCAACCTGGGCCGTGCCTTCGGCGGCGGGCGGCAGGTCCAGGTCCAACGGGTTGACGGCGGGCACATCGAGATGAATATCGATACGGTCGAACAGCGGGCCGGAAATGCGGTTTTGATAATCCTCGGCGCATTTCGGCGCGCGGGAACAGGCCTGCGCCGGGTCGCTCAGATAGCCGCAGCGACAGGGGTTCATCGCCGCGATCAACTGGACCCGCGCCGGGTAGGTCACATGGGCATTGGCCCGGGCCACGGAAACGCGTCCGGTTTCCAGCGGCTGGCGCAGGCTTTCCAGGGTCGCGCGTTGAAACTCCGGCAACTCATCCAGGAACAAAACGCCCAGATGGGCCAATGAAACTTCGCCGGGCCGCGCTTTCATGCCGCCACCGACCAGGGCGGGCAACGAGGCCGAATGATGCGGGTCGCGGAACGGGCGCCGGCGCGATAGGCCCCCGCCCTGAAGCTCTCCGGCCAAGCTCTGAACCATCGAGACCTCCAAAATCTCTTCCGGTTCCAACGGCGGCAGCAGGCCCGGCAGGCGTTGCGCCAACATCGACTTCCCGGCGCCCGGCGGGCCGACCATCAACAGGTTATGCCCCCCGGCGGCGGCAATTTCCAATCCCCGCTTGGCGGTTTCCTGACCCTTGATGTCGGCCAGGTCCGGGTAGTGCACGGCGTCGTCGGCCTGGGGGCGTTCGGGCATCGACAGGATTTGCGCGCCCTTGAAATGATTGACCAGGGACAACAGGTCGCGGGGGGCGAGAATGTCCGCGCCACCGGCCCAGGCGGCTTCGCCCCCTTGCGGGCCCGGACAAATCAGGCCCAGACCCCGGGCGTTGGCATGAACGGCGGCGGGCAGAACACCGGCAACCGGGGCCAAGGCGCCGTCCAGCGCCAGTTCGCCAAGGACGAGGTAGCGTGACATTTCTTCAGCGGGCAGAACGTCCATTGCGGTCAACATGGCCAGGGCGATGGGCAGGTCGAAATGGCTGCCTTCCTTTTGCAGGTCCGCCGGGGCCAGGTTGACGGTGATGCGCTTGGGCGGCAGGGCCAGCCCCATGGCATGTAGGGCGGCGCGCACCCGTTCGCGGCTTTCGGCGACGGCTTTGTCCGGTAATCCGACTACGGAAAAGGCGGGCAGGCCGCCCGCCATTTGTACTTGAACGTCCACGTCCAGAACCTCGATGCCCTGAAACGCGACGGTGGCAATGCGTGCGACCATTTCGGCGCGTCGTTCCTTTTCCTCTTTCGCGCCGACGGATGTCTGACGCTCCCCGTGTTTACAAATACCTTATTCACGGAAAAGAGGAACCCCTCGTAACGTCGGCCTATGCGTTCGGTCCCGGGCCGATCCCAATTCGGCGCAACCCCAATCTACGTAAGGGATTATGTAAAAATGCTTGCGCTTGCCACAATTTCGTCTTATTCCACAATTTCCTTGGGGATTTTTAAATCGTGCAGCCTTGAACAGTTCTAGCTTCGAATAGCTCTAAGGATTTCGAACATGCGGTCTATGTTTTTGGGTTTTCTTGCCCTGACCCTCATCAGCGGCATTGCGGCCCCCGTTAAAGCGGGAGAGGCCGGTGATCTTCTCGTCCGTTTGCGCGGCATCGGTTTCATGACCGATACCAGCGGCACCACCGATGCGCTGGGCGGCAACGCCAGCACGACCAACGATTACGTGCCGGAATTGGACTTCACCTATTTCTTCACCAAGAACATCTCGGCCGAGCTGATCCTGGCGACGACCAAGCACAAGGTGAAGGTCAAGGATTCGACCAGTGGTGATTTGGACCTGGGTACGGTCTGGGCTCTGCCCCCGGTGCTGACCCTGCAGTACCACTTCAATCCGGACGGAAAGTGGAAGCCGTATGTCGGCGCGGGCATCAACTACACCATCACCTATAAGCATGGTACGGGCCCGAGCGTTCAGAACGTCTCGTACAGCGACGAATTCGGTTACGCCTTCCAGGCTGGTCTCGATTATCAAATCGACGACAAATGGTCGGTCAACTTCGACCTCAAGAAGGTCTTCGTTTCGACCGACATCAAAGCCAACGGCGGTGCCGTCAATGCAAAGGGGACGGACCTCGACCCCTGGGTGATCGGTATCGGCGTCGGTTACACCTTCTGATCAGGGCGTATTGCTCGACAGATTTCGGCGACCCGGGGTTTGGCGTCAGTCCAAATCCCGGGGCCGCTTGAACCGGCGCAATTCGCCGGTTTCTTCCTGAATTTCCGGCCATGTCTCGGCGTCGAACCGTAGTTCCGCCAGCGCACCCGTCGGAAACTTCTCCATCATCCGTTTTATCGCCTTGGTCTTGCCGCCGCCGGTCAACAGATGGGCCAGGTTCTCCATGCCCGGATTATGGCCGATCACCATCAGGCGCGACCATTCCGCTGGGGTTTTCCGGATCAGCGCCAACAGGCTCGTGGCTGCGGCTTCGTATATACCCTTGCGAAAGCGGACCGGTGGCGGGGCATCCCATTGCGCGGCGGTCAGGGCCCAGGTCTCCCGCGTGCGCCGGGCGCTGGAACACAGCACCAGATCGGGCACCAGCCCCTTCGCCGCCATGTAGCGCGCCATGCGCGGTGCGGCTTTGCGCCCGCGCAGCGCCAACGGGCGGTCAAAGTCCTCGACCCAGGGGTCGTCCCAATCGGATTTCACATGCCGCAGAAGAAACAGCGTCTTCATGGCGGACCTCTTTGCCTTTCGGTGTCTACCGGCGGCTTCGCGGCGCTCTCGGCTTCAGGTTGCGCGCCCAAAGATCGAACAGCATGTCCCAGGCGGCCTCTGCCTGCACCGGGGTATGAACAGGCCGCTCGACGAACTGAAATCCGTGCCCGGTCCCTTTCGGCTGCACGACCGTCGCGTTGACCTTGGTCTTCTTGATCGCTTTCTTCAGGGTTTCGACCGTCGTCTGCGGTACATGCGCGTCGGTCTCGGCGAACACGAACAGAAGCTCACCCTGAACCTTGTCCAACAACAGGTGCGGGGAATCTTCCTGATCCGTCACGATCCCGACGCCGTACATCGAGGCGGCGGCCTTGATCCGGCTAGGGAAGCGACCGGCGACGGTGGCGACGTAGCGACCGCTCATGCAATGCCCGACGCAGCCGACAGGCCCGGCGGTGACTTCGCCCTGGCCGTCGAGAAACGCCAATAGTCCCGCGGTGTCGTCGGCGACGTCGGCGTTGGTCAGGGAATCCATGGCGGCGCGAAACACATTGGTCATGGCGTCGGTGCGGCGCGACAGATCGAGGCGGATGGTGCCCAGGCGGTAATACATGTCCGGGACAATGCAGTAATAGCCGGCCTTGGCGATGCGCCGGGCCATCTGGCAAAGCTCTTCGCGGAAACCGGGGGCATCCATATAGAAGATGATCGCCGGTACGGGCGTTTCGGCGGCGCATTCCGGCCAGGCGGCGAAAGCAGGCATGCGTCCGTATCGGGTCGAGACCTCGACCATTGCGTCTTTGAGCGCCATCCTATCCTCCCGGTTGTCGCGGCTTGTTAAACCCGTGCTTCGATCGCGTCCCAAATGTCGCTTTCCAGGCAGACCCCGTCAAAGCGGTTGATCTCCTGCAACCCGGTCGGCGAGGTCACGTTGATTTCCGTCAGGTAGCCGCCGATCACGTCGATCCCGACGAAGATCAGGCCACGGGCCTTCAGCTCCGGCCCCAGGGCGGCGCAAATTTCGCGTTCCCGTTCGGTCAGCTCGGATTTCAGCGGCTGTCCCCCGACATGCATGTTCGATCGGGATTCACCCGCCGCCGGCACACGGTTGACCGCGCCCGCGACTTCACCGTCGATCAGGATGATGCGTTTGTCGCCCTGCCGCACGTCCTTCAAGTAGGCCTGAACAATGATCGGCTCGCGGAACATCTGGGTGAACATTTCCAACAGCGAGTTCAGGTTTTCGTCGTCGGGTTTGATGTGAAACACCCCGGCCCCGCCGTTGCCGTAGAGCGGTTTGACGATGATGTCCTTGTGCTCTTCCCGGAACGCCAGGATGTCTTTGCGGTTGGTCGCGATCAGGGTCGGCGGCATGAATTGCGCGAACCGGGTCACGAACAGCTTTTCGGGGGCGTTGCGAACCTCGGCCGGATTGTTGACGACCAGGGTCTTGGGATGAACCATCTCCAACAAATGGGTCGCGGTGATATAGGCCATGTCGAACGGCGGGTCCTGACGCATCAGAACCACGTCGACGTCGGCCAGATCGATGGCCTGCTTTTCGCCCAGGGTGAAGTGGTTGCCCTTTTCGCGGCGAACTTCCATCGGCTCGGCCCAGGCGGTCACCCGCCCGTGCTGATAGGCCAGATCGCCCGGGAGGTAATGCAGCAGCTTGTGGCCGCGCTTTTGCGCCTCCAGCGCCATGACGAACGTGCTGTCGCCGTTGATGTCGATAGACGACACGTGATCCATCTGGATCGCCACGGTAAGCGCCATGGGATAGTCCTTTCTGATCGGCCGGGAGTGAGATGAAGGGAACGAACCGGCGGCCTAATTTAGCTTCGCGCGCAAATCCTGCAACAGCAACGAAGTCTCATAGCCGCTTTCTTCGCCGGGGGAATGCTTCAGATATTCCTCCAACTGTTTGATCGCGATGCCGATGCGGTCCAGGCGGGCGTTGACGATACCGGCTTCGCGCCACAGGTACCCGGTGGCGGGCGCGAACATCAGCATCAGGTCCAGGGTCTCGGCGGCGGCGGTCAGTTGGTCGCGTTGAACCTGCCGGGCGCGGATATTGTCTTCCAGCCGCAGAACCACGCGCCGCGCGCTCATTTCGGCCAGGTAATGAGGCTGCAATTCAGCCTTGGCCCCGGCCATGCTCTTCAGCATCACGCGCAATTCCGGCGGGTTCATGACACGGCCGTCTTCGTACAGGTCAAGGATCATCCGTTCGTCCCGGTCTTCCAGGCGAACAAGGAACCGGCCCGGGAAATCAATCCCGACTATGGACCAGCCCAGGCGGCGGCAGACATCCATGTAGATAATGCCCAAGGCCACCGGCAGACCGCGCCGCGTGTCGATCACCCGCGACAGGTCGGCGGCATCCAAATCGTCGAACACGCTTTCATCGCCGCCGTAGCCGTAGCGCCGGGCGATAACCTGGACCAGGGCTTCACGTTTGGTCTCAAGCGAGACCGGCTCACCCCCGGCATAGGCGCCGACATCCGCGGCCAGCCGCTCAAGGTGACGTTTGTAGGGCCCTTGGTTCAGGCCGGGATTGCGCGCTTCGGCAAGATCCAGCGCCGCCGAGACCATGGGAAAACGATCATCCGGCAGGGCCCCATAGGCGGCCAGGCGGGCGCGGGGTTCTGCCTCAAGCTCCAACAGGCGGTCTTCCAGGTAGTCTTCGGCGATCACGGATCAGGATGCCTTTCCGTCTGCGGGCTTTTCAGCTTCCGGCGCCTTGATCTGCACGTGGTTGACCACGTCGCGGACGCGGGACACGGCGCGGGCGTGGCCCAGCACGCGGTTCAGTTCGGCCTGGCTTTGCGCCTGACCCAACAGGTAAACCACACCGTTTTCCGTTTCGATAATGTAATTGATTGCCTGGACGTCCTTGTCGAACGTCATTTTCGCCGTCAGTTGGGCGGAAATCCAGCTATCGACGGCGCTGTCCACGACCGAGCTGTCGCCGACGCTCAGTTCGTTGATGACCTCGTCGATGCCTTCCACTTCCCAGGTCAGGCGCACGGCCTTGGCGCGGATGTCCTCGGATTTGACGGTGCCGGTCAGCATGGCCCGGCGGTTGTAGACTTTGACGCTGGCATCGACGGCCAGGGTATCGCCGGTTTCCAAATCGTAGTTCAGCCATTTACCGCGTACCCGGGTGGCCAGGCCGGCATCACGAGCCACGCCTTGCACACCCCGGTCGTCCATGGCGGCAACGCCCACGGTCGCCCCGGCCCCGACGGCGGCCCCGACGCAGCCGCTCAACCCCGCGGCCAGTCCGCCGCACAGAACCAGGGCGGCCAGAAGGCGACTTGGGTTCAGGCGGGCGGGCTTATGGCGAAATTCGAGGGTGGAATGTGTCGTCGAAACCATGGCGGTGCATTCTCCTTCGGTCGGCGGGCTTGGCCGGGCCGCATTCTATCCGCGCGGCCATGCCGGACAAAGCCCTCATGGGACCAACTTCGTTCCCATTTAAGTGGATGAATTGTGGATACCAACAGGGTGGGCGGCGATTTTGCGGATTTCGTGGCGCTGAGGCGGCGGAAACCTAGCGGAAATCAATCCAATCCGGGCCGCCAGGCATCTTTCATGTGATGCAGACGCCAGCTTCCGGCGGCGGCAATCAGGTCGAATCGCCAGTTCAGGTCGGCCAGGTCCGGCCGACTGCGGACGAAAGCCCCGGCAGCGCGGGCGATGCGCTGCCGCTGGCGGGGCGTTAGGGATTCCAGGGCGCTTGTTCGGTCGTGGCGGGCCTTGACCTCGATGAACGCCAGGGTCTTTCCCCGGCGGGCGATCAGGTCGATCTCGCCGACCGGCGTGCGCGCCCGGTGGGCCAGGATACGGTAGCCTTTCACCATCAACAGTAGGCTCGCCAGCCGCTCGGCGCTTCGGCCGCGTGCTTCGGCGCGTTGCCGTTTATCCGGCGGAGTCGTGCTCACGCGTCCTTCGAAACTTGGTCTTTTAGGGCGAGGGCGCGGGCGTAAACCGTTTTGCGGGGCAGGCCCGTCTGTGCCGCGATCTCGGCCGCCGCGTTCTTGACCGATGTCCGGGTAAGGGCTTCCGCCAACAGCGCGTCCAGGTCCTGTTCCGTCGGTTGGGCATCGGCCAGGGGCGCGCCGACGACGACGCAAAGCTCGCCCTTGGGCGGGCCGGCCTGGGTGTAATGATCGATCAGATCGGGCAGGGGGCCGCGCCGGACTTCTTCGAATTTCTTGGTCAGCTCGCGCGCCACGGCGGCGGGGCGGGGGCCCAGCACCTGCGCCATGTCTGTCAGCGAGGCCAGCAGGCGCGGCGCCGATTCCATGAAAACCAGGGTCGCGGGAACGGCGGCGATCTCCTGCAACGCGGTTCGCCGGGCGGCACCCTTGGACGGCAGGAAGCCTTGGAAAAAGAACCGATCCGTCGGCAGACCCGACAAGGTCAGCGCCATTAACGGGGCCGACGGGCCGGGAATCGCGGTGACGGTCAGGCCCTCGGCGACGCAATCGGCGACCAGCTTGTACCCCGGGTCCGAAACCAAAGGCGTCCCGGCATCGGACACCAATGCCACGCTTCCGCCTTTTTCAATGCATTCCATGATGCGCGGGCGTTGCCGTTCGGCGTTGTGGTCGTGATAAGGAAGCAGGCGTTGTGCCCCGTCGTCACGGCGAAGACCCAGCAGGGTGAACAGTTTGCCGGTGACGCGGGTGTCCTCGCAGGCGACCAGATCAGCCCGCGCCAGAACGTCGCGCGCCCGGGTGCTGATGTCTCCGGCGTTGCCGATGGGCGTCGAGACCAGATAAAGTGCGGCCTCCAACGGGGCGTCGTCCGGCGCCCTCGGGCCCTTTGCAACAATTTCCGGCGGATTATCGGATGGACAGGTCATTTTCGCTCAACGCCCTTTCGCGCCCGGCAAAGGTCCTGTGCGTTTTGGCCCTTACCCTGTCGCCCCTGTTGGGCGGCTGCCAATCATCGCCATTCGGCGGCGTTAATCAAGGCGGCAGCCGGACATCGGCGGAATCGCGCCCGATCGTGTCCGGCCCGCGTACCCCACCGCCGCCGACTTATGCGGTCACCCCGGTGCCGCGCCCGTCGCCGCCGCCGCTGACCGCGCAAGTCCCCCTGGCGCAACAGGCGGAGCCCGCGATCACGACGATCACCGCCCCCGACGACGGTTCGACCCGGGTTGCCTTGCTGCTGCCTCTGACCGGTCCCGGCGCCGGTGTCGGTCAGGCGATGTTGAATGCGGCGCAAATGGCGCTGTTTTCCTTCGCCGATCAGAAATTCACCCTGCTGACCCATGACACCCGTGGCACGCCCGAGGGTGCCGCCGAAGCCGCGCAATTGGCGATCGGCGACGGCGCGGGCCTGATCCTGGGTCCGTTGTTCGCGGCCAGCGTCGAGGGCATGACCCCGGTGGCGAAGCAAGCAAAGGTACCGGTCATCGCCTTTACCTCGGACCGTTCGGTAACGGGCGATGGGGTCTACACCCTGGGTTTCCTGCCCCGGCCGCAGGTCGATCGCGTGGTCGAATTCGCCAGCCAGCGCGGGGTGACGCGGTTCGCGGCGATGGCGCCGAAAAACGCCTATGGCTTTGCCGTCCTGCACGCCTTCAAAGTCGCTGTCGCCCGGACCGGCGGTACGGTGGCGCGGACCGAGGTCTATGACCCGGCGGCCGAGGATTTTTCCGACATGGTCCGCGACATGGCCGATTACGAATTCCGCCGCGCGACCCTGCTGGCTCAGCGCAAAGAGCTTGAAGGCAAGAGCGACGAAGTGTCGAAAGCAGCCCTGGCGCGCTTAGAAAACCTGCAGACCATGGGCGACCTGCCTTATGACGCGCTGTTGGTCGCCGATGGCGGCAAGCGCCTGCAGGCCATCGCCGCCCTGCTGCCGTTCTACGACATTGACCCGAAAAAGGTTCGCATGCTCGGCACCGGTCAATGGGATGAGCCGGGCATCGGGGCGGAACCGGCCCTGGTCGGCGGATGGTATGCGGCCCCGGCGCCTAGCGCCCGTTCCGGGTTCGAACAGGAATATAAAGACGTCTATGGCCAGCTGCCGCCGCGTCTGGCGACCATCGCCTATGACGCCGCCGCCCTGGCCGCGGTCTTGGCCCAGTTGCCGGAAGCAGACCGGTTTTCCGAGAAAACCCTGACCAACGCCAATGGGTTCGCGGGACGGGACGGGATTTTCCGGTTCCTGTCCGATGGCACCGCCGAGCGGGGATTGGCCGTGCTGCAGGTTCGTCAGCGCGACGCCGTGGTCGTCGATAAGGCCCCGGCGACGTTCCAGACGCCGACCAACTGATATCCGTTTCGATTATTTAACGAGCAGCGACGCCAGCAGGCCGTTCAGCCGCAAGCGGCCTTCCGCCGTGGCTTTCAGGCAATCCTCATCGACCTCGACGTAGCCCGCCCCCACGGCATAGGCCAGCGGCGACGGCTCGATCAGGGTCAAAACATCTTGCCCCGTCTGGGCCAGGAAACGGGCGCGGTCGATCCCTTCTTCCAGACGCAGGCCCATGATCACCCGCTCCTCGGCCCGGTCTTCGGCCTCCAGCGCGCGCCGCTTGGCGGTGCCATGGCCCTGGCTTTCGACCAGGGACAACCAGCGTTCGGGGTTATGGATCTGATGGGTACCCCAATCCTGGCGCCGCCCGGACGGTTCGGTCAGGGCGAGACGCCCATGGGCCCCGGGCCCGACGCCGACATAATCCCAGCCGCGCCAGATGTTCAGGTTATGGCGGCAGGCATGCCCGGGTCGGGCATGGTTGGAAATCTCATAGGCCGGAAATCCTGCCTGGTTCAAAACGTCCTGGGTAATGTCGAATAGGGCCGCGCCCAACTCGTCGTCGGCGGGGCGGACGCCGTCCTTGTGGAACGGTGTGCCCGGCTCGATCGTCAGCTGATAGAAGGACAGATGCGTCCCGGCGAAAGTCAGGGCCTCGGCCAGTTCCCGCCGCCAGGATTCCTTTGTTTGATCTGGTCTGGCGTAAATAAGATCAAATGAGAACTCCTGAAAATGCTCCCGCGCGCCATACAACGCCCGGCGCGCCGCCTGGGCATTGTGACGGCGGCCCAGCCCGCTTAGGGCAGCATCGTCGAAGGACTGGACCCCGACCGACAGGCGGTTGATCCCGGCGGCTTTCAGGTCTTCAAAGGCAGCGATTTCGGCGCTCGACGGATTGGCTTCCAGGCTGACTTCCATATCCGGGGCGCATCGCCATAGGCCGCGAATACCATCGATCACCGTGGCGACGGTCTCGGGCGTCATCAGCGATGGGGTCCCGCCGCCGAAAAACACGCTGGTCACCGTCCGCTCCGGGGTGTCGGCGGCGTAATGGGCCAGGTCGGCGACCAGGGCGCGGGCCCAACGGTGCTGGTCCACGGCGGCGGCGACATGGCTGTTGAAATCGCAATAGGGGCATTTGGATTCGCAGAACGGCCAATGGACATAAACGCCGAAGGTCGGCGTTGTCGGGTCGATTTCTGCGCGGGCGGCCGCCTGGCCGGTCATGGCGGCGTCAGCCCCGGCCCCGGAAACAGGCCGTGACCAGTTGTTCGAAGGCATGGGCGCGGTGGCTGATGCGGTGTTTGGCTTCGGGGTCCATTTCGCCGAAGGTGATGAAATAGCCTTCGGGTTGGAACATCGGGTCGTAGCCGAAGCCCTTGTCCCCTGCGGGTGGCCAGATCAGCGTGCCGTCGACGCGGCCCTCGAACACATCGGCGTGGCCGTCCGGCCAAGCCAGGGCCAGGGCGCAGACGAAATGGGCGCGGCGGTCTTCGGATTCCAGGATCAGCTCCCAAATCCGCTCCATCGCCTGGCCGAAATCCTTTTCCGGACCGGCCCAACGGGCGGAATGAATGCCGGGCGCCCCACCCAGGGCAGAGACGGCCAGCCCGGAATCGTCGGCCAACGCCGGCAGGCCCGAGGCCTGCGCCGCCGCATGGGCCTTGATCAAGGCATTGGCTTGAAAGGTGTCGCCGTCTTCGACCGGCTCGGGCAGGCCCAGTTCCCCGGCCGAGGTCACCTGAACCCCGAACGGAACCAACAGGTCCTGAATCTCGCGCAATTTGCCGGGATTGTGGGTGGCGATAACCAGACGGTCTTCTGTAAACGTCCGCGCCACCGCCGTTACTCCAGCCCGATGGCCCGGCGTTGCGCCAGGCAAAGTTCATCGACGCCCTTGCGCGCCAGCTTCATCAGATCGTCGAACTGGCTTTGCGAAAAGGGCTCTTCTTCCGCCGTGCCCTGGATTTCGACGATCCCGCCGCGCCCGGTCAGAACGAAGTTGGCGTCGGCCTGGGCGTTGGAATCCTCGGCGTAATCCAGGTCCAGGACTTCCTGGTCCTTATAGATGCCGCAGGAAACGGCGGCGACCTGATCGGTCAGGGGCAGGGCCTTCATCAGACCCAAATCGACGCAGCGCTGAAACGCCAGATGCAGCGCCACGTAAGATCCGGTGATCGCCGCGGTGCGGGTGCCGCCGTCAGCCTGGATCACGTCGCAATCCAGGCGAACCTGCACCTCGCCCATGGCTTTCAGGTCGGTGACGGCCCGTAAGGACCGCCCGATCAGGCGCTGGATTTCCTGGGTCCGGCCGGATTGTCCGCCGCGCGCCGCTTCGCGGTTGGTGCGTTGCGCCGTGGCCCGGGGCAGCATGCCGTATTCCGCCGTGACCCAACCCTTGCCGCTGTCGCGCATCCAGCCGGGGACCCGTTCCTCGACCGACGCGGTGCACAAAACGTGCGTTTCGCCGAACCGCGCCATGCACGATCCTTCGGCGTATTTGGCAAAGCCCGGTTCCAGAACGATGTCGCGCAATTGGTCTGTGGCGCGGCCCGACGGTCTCATACAGTAGTCCCCTTGGTATATTGGATTGGTGAATTTCCCTGGAGCGGCACACTACCCGCGCCGCCCGGCCCGGTAAACCCGGCAATTCGGCCAGGGTTGGGGCCAGGGTTAGGCATCGCCCCCCGCTGACGTGCCGGGGCATTGCAACCGCCCGGCGCGGCGACTAAATTCCGCCCAAGCGAGATTTCGTTACGCCAGATTTTCACGCAACATTCATCCACTACCAGGATCGAACGTCCGAACCGGACCGGGACCATGATCGAGGAACTCAACGACCGTTCGCGCCAGATCTTTCGCGAGATCGTCGAAAGCTACGTCGAAACGGGCGAGCCCGTGGGCTCCCGCACGTTGGCGCGCCGCTTGCCGGTCTCGCTGTCGCCCGCGACGGTGCGCAACGTCATGGCCGATCTGGAAGACATGGGTTTGTTGTTCTCGCCCCATACGTCCGCCGGGCGGCTGCCGACGGAATCCGGCCTGCGCCTCTATGTCGACGGGCTGCTCGAGGTCGGGAATCTGACCGAAACCGAACGCGCCTCGATCAAAAGCCAATGCGCGGGTACCTCCAGCTCGGTCGAGGGTCTGTTGGAACAAGCGACGCAGACGCTCTCGGGCTTGGCCCATTGCGCGTCGCTGGTGGTCGCGCCCAAGACCGAAAGCCCGCTCAAGCATATTGAATTCGTACACCTCAGCCCCGGTCGCGCCCTGGTCATCCTGGTCACGGAATCGGGTGTGGTCGAAAACCGGATCATGGAAATCCCGGCCGACCTGCCGGCGTCGGCTTTGGTTCAGGCGACGAACTATCTGTCGGCCAAGCTGGTCGGGCGCAGCATCACTGATGCCCACGGCGACATCATGACCGAGTTGGAAAACCAGCGCGCGCAGTTGGACGAGCTGACCGCCCGCCTGGTCGAGGGCGGCTTGGCGACCTGGGCCGGGGGCGACGCCTCGTCCGGCGGGTCGCTGATCGTGCGCGGTCAGGCGCATCTGTTGGAAGACGTCAATCTGGTCACCGATCTGGAACGCATTCGCGGCCTGTTCTCGGCTTTGGAAACCAAGGAACAGATGCTGCGTATTCTGTCGATGGCCGACACTGCCGACGGCGTGCAGATTTTCATCGGCGCGGACAATACCTTGTTCAATGTGTCGGGCTGCGCCATGGTCGTGCGCTCGTACCGCAACGAACAACAACAGATCATCGGCGCGGTCGGGGTCATCGGCCCGACCCGCATGAACTATTCCCGCATCATCCCCATGGTCGATTACACCGCCGATCTGATCGGCGGCTTCATCGGCGCCGGGCGTCGGCGCTAACATCGCCGCTGCTCCGGACGGCAGAACGCACCAAAGGAACCCCCCAAAGGAACCGACATGTCAGAAAGCAAACCTGAACAGACACCTGAGCAAACACCCGACGAGGCGCCCGCCCCCGAAGGCGCCGCCGCGCCGGAAGGCGAGGCCCCGATCCCGTCGATGACCCGCGACGCCGACACCGCGCCCGAGGACACCGCCCCGGCGGAAGACGACCTGGCCGCGCGCGTGGCCGAGCTGGAAGCGCAGCTGACCGAAACCAAGGACCACATGCTGCGCGCCCTGGCCGAGGCCGAAAACGTGCGTCGCCGGGCCGAGCGCGACAAACAGGATGCGTCGAAATACGCGGTCGCTTCGTTCGCCCGCGACGTGCTGGGCGTGGGCGACAACCTGCGCCGCGCGCTCGACAGTATCGACGCCGAGGCGCGTAAAACCTCCGACACGCTGGAAACCCTGGCGACCGGCGTGGAAATGACCGAACGCGAATTGCTGTCGGCGATGGAACGCAACGGCATCAAGCGGATTGATCCGCTGGGCCAGCGGTTCGATTCCAACGCCCATGAGGCGCTGTTCGAAATCCCCGATGAAAGCAAGCCGCAGGGCACGGTCGCCCAAGTGATCGAAGCCGGCTACATGCTGCACGATCGTCTGCTGCGCCCGGCCAAGGTCGGCGTGACCAAGGGCGGGCCGAAGCCCGAACCGGTCGCCCCGGCGGCCCCGGCGGGCGAGGCTGCATCCGGCGACGGTAAGGCCTATGAACAGGGCGGCCCCGGCGCGGGCGGTCAGGTCAACGAGGAGCTATAGGAAATCCACGCGAATGCCGTTGAAATCCAGGTGAAATCCGGGCGGTTGATTGCTTTGGATTTTACCGTTCGGCGGGTTGCGGGGGGCTTTCGGCCCTCTTATATAACCCCCGAACCGCAATGGTCTTTGCTGCGGTTTTGGCAGGAGCCTGTTAACCCTGGGCCGTGTAATGTAGCGGCGGAAAACTTTTCTTCCCGCCGGGCATGGGTTAATGAGCCCCTGAAACATTGATGGAAGCCTCCGGAGGGCGCCGCGATCGGGCCCTGGACGGTTTGCCTAAAGGAAAGGACATACAAATGAGTAAGGTTATCGGTATCGATCTGGGCACCACCAACTCCTGCGTCGCCGTGATGGACGGCAAGGACGCGAAGGTGATCGAAAACTCCGAAGGGGCCCGGACCACGCCCTCGATGGTCGCTTTCACCGACTCCGGCGAGCGCCTGACCGGCCTCCCGGCTAAGCGCCAGGCGGTGACCAACCCGGAAAACACCCTGTTCGCCATCAAGCGCCTGATCGGGCGCCGTTTCGACGACAAGATGGTCGAAAAGGACAAGAAGCTCGTCCCGTACAACATCACCAAGGGTGATAACGGCGACGCCTGGGTTCAGGTCGACGACAACAAATACAGCCCCAGCCAGATTTCGGCCTTCATCCTGCAGAAGATGAAGGAAACGGCGGAGAGCTACCTGGGCGAAAGCGTCACCCAGGCGGTCATCACCGTCCCGGCGTACTTCAACGATTCCCAGCGTCAGGCGACCAAGGACGCGGGCAAGATCGCCGGTCTGGAAGTGCTGCGCATCATCAACGAGCCGACCGCGGCGGCCCTGGCCTATGGCCTGGACAAGAAAGATTCCGGCGTCATCGCGGTCTATGACCTTGGCGGCGGCACGTTCGACGTGTCGGTGCTGGAAATCGGCGACGGCGTGTTCGAAGTGAAGTCGACCAACGGCGATACCTTCCTGGGCGGCGAAGACTTCGACCAGCGCATCGTCGACTACCTCGCCGACGAGTTCAAAAAAGAAAACAGCATCGATCTGCGCAACGATCGGCTGGCCCTGCAGCGTCTTAAGGAAGCGGCGGAAAAGGCCAAGATCGAGCTGTCCTCGACGCAGCAGACCGAGGTCAACCTGCCGTTCATCACGGCCGATCAGTCCGGCCCGAAGCACCTTAACCTCAAGCTGACCCGCGCCAAGTTGGAAGCCCTGGTCGAAGACCTGGTGGAACGCACCATCGAGCCCTGCAAAAAGGCGCTCAAGGATGCGGGCCTGAAGGCTTCCGAAATCGATGAGGTCATCCTGGTCGGCGGTATGACCCGCATGCCGCAGGTCCACAAAGTGGTGAAGGAATTCTTCGGTCGCGAGCCGCACAAGGGCGTCAACCCCGACGAAGTGGTCGCGCTGGGCGCCGCCATTCAGGGCGGCGTGCTGAAGGGCGACGTCAAAGACGTCCTGCTGCTCGACGTGACGCCGCTGTCCCTGGGTATCGAAACCCTGGGCGGTGTGTTCACCCGCCTGATCGACCGCAACACCACGATCCCGACCCGCAAGTCCCAGGTCTTCTCGACCGCCGAGGACAACCAGGGGGCCGTGACCATCCGGGTGTTCCAGGGCGAACGCGAAATGGCGGCGGACAACAAGCTGTTGGGTCAGTTCGACCTGATGGGTATTCCGCCGGCCCCGCGCGGCCTGCCGCAGATCGAAGTCACCTTCGACATCGACGCCAACGGCATCGTCAACGTGTCGGCCAAGGACAAGGCCACGGGCAAGGAACAGCAGATCCGCATCCAGGCCTCGGGCGGTTTGTCCGATGACGACATCGAACGGATGGTTCAGGAAGCCGAGGCCCATGCCGACGACGATAAGAAGCGTCGCGGCCTGGTCGAAGCCCGCAACACGGCGGACACCCTGATCCACTCGGCCGAAAAGAACCTCGCCGACTATGGCGACAAGATCGGCGCGGACGAAAAGTCGGCGATCGAAGCCGCGGTCGAAGAGTTGAAGGAAGCCAAGGAAGGCGACGACGCCGAGGCGATCAACGCCAAGTGCGAAGCCCTGTCCCAGGCGGCCATGAAGCTGGGTGAAGCCATGTACAAGGCGGCCCAGGAAGAAGGCGGCGACGATGCCGAAGCCTCTGCCGAAACCGGCAAGGACGGCGACGACGCCACCGTGGTCGATGCCGACTTCGAGGAAGTCAATCCGGACAAGGACGGCAAGGACAAGAAAGACGACTAAGTTTCGGATGCGCCGGGGGAATTTCTCCCGGCGCTTCTCCGAACGGGGTCTCTTTCCATTGTCCTGATGTCCGGGAGGACCTTCGATGGCTGACAAGCGCGATTACTATGACATTCTCGGCGTGAAGAACGACGCCGACGAAGGCGAGTTGAAAAGCGCCTATCGCAAGCTCGCGATGAAATACCATCCCGACCGCAATCCCGATGACCAGGAAGCCGAGAAGAAGTTCAAGGAACTGAACGAGGCTTATGAGGTTCTGAAGGACGCGGAAAGGCGGGCCGCCTATGACCGCTTCGGTCATGCCGCGTTCGAAGGCGGCGGTGGCGGCGGCTACGAAGGCTTCGGCGGCGGCGGGCAGGGTTTTTCCGGCTTCGGCGATATCTTCGAAGAAATGTTCGGCGAGTTCATGGGCGGCCGGGGTGGCCGCGGTGGGCATGCGGGCGGCCATGGGGCCGACCTGCGCTACAACATGGACCTGTCGTTGGAAGAAGCCTTCCACGGCAAGAAGGCCGAAATCCGCGTGCCGACCTCGGTCTCCTGCGAGGCCTGCGACGGCACGGGGTCCGAGGGCGGTGCCGCGCCGACCACTTGTCCCACTTGCGGCGGCGCTGGTCGCGTGCGCTCGCAATCCGGTTTCTTCACGGTCGAACGGACCTGCCCGACCTGTCAGGGCCGGGGCACGGTGATCAAGGACCCCTGCAAGGTTTGCGGCGGGGCCGGGCGCGTGCACAAGGAAAAGACCCTCAGCGTCACCATCCCCGCCGGGGTCGAGGACGGCACGCGCATTCGCCTCTCCGGCGAGGGCGAGGCTGGTCTGCGCGGCGCGCCGCCGGGCGATTTGTATCTGTTCCTGGCGATCCGCCCGCACCGCTTCTTCCACCGCGACGGCGCGGACATCCACTGCCGCGTGCCGATCCCCATGACCACGGCGGCCCTGGGCGGCCAGGTCGAGGTGCCGACGATCGAAGGCAAGCTCGCCCGCATCACCATTCCGGCGGGCACGCCGACGGGCCATCAACTGCGCCTGTCGGGCAAGGGCATGTCGGTCATGCGGTCCAAGGCGCGCGGCGACATGTTCGTCCAGGTCCAGGTCGAAACCCCGCAGAACCTGACCGACAAGCAGAAAGAGCTGCTCAAGGAATTCGCGGATGCCAGCGACCAGAAAACCCAGAACCCCCAATCCACCGGCTTCTTCGACAAGGTCAAAGAGCTGTGGGAGGACCTGAAGGACTAGTCTTCAGGACGGTTCCTGGATTTTTGGGTTCCCTTCCGGCGTCGCTCTCCATAGATTCCCCTCAAGCAAATCGGGCGGGAACGGAGTGATCCTATGAAAATCGGAATTGTCGGTTGCTGCGGGCGGATGGGTCGGATGTTGACCCAGACCGTGTTGGACACGGCGGGCGCCAGCCTGTCCGGCGGCACGGAGCAATCGGGCAGCCCCTATATCGGCCAGGACATGGGCCTGATGGTCGGCGCCGGTGCGGTCGGCGCGCTGGTCAGCGACGACGCGGCGGCGGTGTTCGCGGCGGCCGACGTGGTCATCGATTTCACCGTTCCAGCGGCGACGGCGACCCATGCGGCGATGGCGGCCCAGGCCGGAACGGCCATGGTCATCGGCACCACGGGCCTGAGCGCCGAGCAGCAGGCCGCGGTCGACGCGGCGGCGGCGAAGGTGCCGGTCGTGCAGGCGGGCAACATGTCGCTCGGCGTCAACCTGCTGGTCGGTCTGGCCAAGCAGGCGGCGGCGATCCTCGGCCCCGACTACGACATCGAGGTCGTGGAAATGCACCATAAGCACAAGATCGACGCGCCCTCGGGCACGGCGTTGATGCTGGGCAAGGCCGCCGCCGAAGGGCGCGGCATCGATCATGACGCCAGTGCGGTGATGAGCCGCGAGGGCCATACCGGCCCGCGCCCGGACGGGACCATCGGCTATGCCACTCTGCGCGGCGGCGACGTGGTTGGGGACCATACGGTGATCTTCGCCGGTCCGGCGGAACGGATCGAGCTGACCCACCGCGCGGGCGGGCGCGATATATTCGCCCGCGGCGCGGTGCGCGCGGCCCTGTGGTGCGAGGGCAAGGCCCCCGGCCTGTATTCGATGCGGGATGTGTTGGGCCTGAGCTAGTCCCGCGACCAAACTTTAGATCAAGGCGGGATTGCGGACGTCGTCCAAAACCCGCTTCAGGGTTTCGGCGGTCGATTTCTTTTCGTCCAAGGTCAGGAAGCGGCCGATCGCCAATGACCGCCCGTGCGAGCGCAGCAACAGGCGCGAGCCCAATCCCTTCGGCTCATCCACCTGTATCTGCAGCCATTGCGGCTGAAAGGTCCAGCGGTCGCGCTTGCCCCAATGGCTGACCCGTTCGACGCTCAGTTCGCGGGGCGTGACGGCAATGGTCTCGACCTCGCGCCCGCGCCGCAGGTTCAGCCGGAACAAACCGTAGAGCAGCAGCAGCTCGCCACCCAAAAACGGAAACACCGGCCAGGCCCCGATCACGATCAACAGCGCCGCCAGCGGCACCCAGAACACGGCCAACACCCACATGAAAATATGAACGCCACGCAGCGTCGCCGATCGATGCGGGCGCAGCTCGGTCCGGAAGACGCAGGCGTCTGGATCGTATTCGTGACCGTGATCGTTTTCGTCCATGAACCGCATGATACGCAAGCCGGGGCGGGGTCGAAAAGGGCCTTCGTCAATTGCCCGGATCAAGTTCCTGCCGGGCTGATGAAGCGATGAATGCGCACGGCTTCGCGCCGACCCTTGACGGTGATCGGCTCTTCCGGACCGAAGCCGTCGCCAGCGCCCGGGCCGGCGGCCGTCAGGGTGTCGGCATCGGTCACGATCTCGCCGGCGCCGGCAGCGGAACACAGCCGGGCGGACACGTTCACGCCATCGCCGATCACGGTGAAGTCGCGGCGGTGGGCGGCCCCAATCGCGCCGGAAATGACCTCGCCGGTATAAACGCCGATGCCGACCGGGCGCGGCAGGTTGGCGCGGGTCAGCTCGGACTGAACGTCGCGCGCGGCGGCCAGGGCGCGGGCCTCGGCGTCCGCGCCGTCGAACCGGGCCAGCAGGGCATCGCCGATCATCTTGTCGACGTCGCCGCCATGGGCCTCGACGGCGGCGACCTGGATGCCCATCAATTCGTTCAGGAACCAGACCACACGCTCCGGCGGGTTGCTTTCCGAATAGCCGGTGAAGTCGCGGGCGTCGGAATAGAACAGGGTCAGGCGCACACGCTGCGACGGGATGTCGCCGCCGCCCCGCGCGGCATCGACGGCGCTGGCCGAGACGAAACTTTCCAGTTTGCGTTGGGTGTCGGCCAGGGCGCGGGACCGGCTGTCGATTTCGCGCTGGCCGCGCCGGACCAAAAGGCCCAATCCGACCAGCAGCAGGACCAGCCCGATCACGGGGACGACCGCCGCCAGAACGCCCGAGCGATAGAGCAAGGCGTCCAGGTAGTCGACCGGTTCGTACAGTTCGAACACGGCGGCGATGTCGCCGTTGGCGTCTCGTACCGGGACGTAGATTTCATACAGGTCCTGGCCGTTTTCCTTGATCCGGACCAGGACCGGCGTGCCGTCGAATACAACGGTCTTCATCGCCGCATTGGTCTCGCGCTTGGCGAAATCGGCGGCGTCGGTCGAATACAGGACCTGCCCCGCCAGGTTGTAGACCTTCATCGCCTGAATGCGCAGTTCGCGGACTTCCTGTTCGATCGCGGGGCGCAGCTTTTCATGGTCGGCGCGGGTATCGCCATGGGCCAATAGATGGGCCCAGGCCTCGGGCGCGGAATGGGACACGGCAGCGGAAACGGCCTCGGCCCGTTGGCGGGCGAGTTCCAGGTAAATGCTTTCCGTCGTTCGGATCACGGCGAACACGCTGGCGGCGACCATAGCCCCCAACAGGACCACCAGCCCCGGCGCGATGCGCTGCCAGAAATGCCGCTTGAGGGGATAAGATGTGTCGTTCATCGGTTGTTCCGCGCCTTTGCTCGGTGCAATCTATCGGCCCCCCGCCCCGCCGGGCATGACTTGAGTCAATTGCCGGTATCCGGCCCCCGCCGTGAAGAAAGTGCCATGAAGAAAGCAGACGTCGAGGAATTTTACCGCCGCCTCCAGGAACAGAACCCGGAGCCGAAGGGAGAGTTGGACTGGGTCAACCCGTTCACCCTGTTGGTTGCCGTGGTGTTGTCGGCCCAGGCCACGGATGTCGGCGTGAACAAGGCCACGGGACCGTTGTTCAAGATCGCCGACACGCCGGAGAAAATGGCCGCATTGGGCGAGGCCACGATCAGGGATTACGTGAAGACCATCGGCTTGTACCGCACCAAGGCCGCCAATGTATATAAGTTGTCGCAGATATTGATCGCGCAATACGGATCGGAAGTTCCCAACGATCAGGCGGCGTTGGAAGCCCTGCCCGGCGTCGGGCGCAAGACCGCCAACGTGGTCCGCAACATCGCCTTCGGCGAGCCGACCATCGCCGTCGATACTCATATTTTCCGGATCGGAAACCGTACCGGCCTTGCCCCCGGCAAGACGCCGCTGGCGGTTGAAAAGAAATTGCTGAAGGTCACGCCCCAGGCCTACATGCGCCACGCCCATCACTGGCTGATCCTGCATGGCCGCTACGTCTGCAAGGCGCGAAAGCCCGATTGTCAGGTCTGCGTCGTCGCTGACCTGTGCCGGTTCAAGGGAAAGACGGTTTAACCAGTTCGGCGTGTTAACCGCGCGTGCGCGGGGTCACGCTGATGCAGGCCTCGCGGTCGACGGTCTTACCCTTGGTGTTGCGGGCCTCGACATGGGCGACGCGCCCGGCGGTGTTGTCCTTGCCGTCGTGATACAGGAACACGTCCAGCATGCAATCCGCGCCGCGAAAGCGCAGGATTTCCGCCTGCTTGTCGACCCGGCGAAAGGCCGGGGGGCCGAACGTCGCCAACAAATCCGGGCGGGTGAAGCCCAAAACCTCATCCGCGGTGACATGGGGCAGGGGCGGGAGGGCCGTGACCTCGGGTCCGTTTGAAGACGGCATTGTCGACGACGGGGCGGCGGCGGCCTTCATCGGGGTTTCCGCCACGGGCACGAAGCCGGCCATGTCGTCCGTCGCGCAAGCGCTCAGCAGGCCGCCCGCCAGGAGCGGCCCGAGAAGGACGTGAAATCGGGGAAAGGCCACCGACCTAGTCGCGGCTGTCGTCCAGGGTCTGCATGTCGCCGGCGATCTCGCCACCCTGTTCGATGACGATCCGGCCATAGCGGATCTTGCCTTGGACCCGGCCACCGGCGCGCACGATCAAACGGCCGCGGGCAGTCAGTTCGCCTTCGAAACGACCAGAAATGTCCGCTTCTTCGACGTCGGCGTTGCCTTTGAACACGCCCGTGGGGGCGATTTCGATCAACCGCGCGCCGGGCAGGGTCACTTCGACCTGGCCTTCGACGATCAGGCGGTCGCAGGAATTGATTTCACCGGTCAGGGAAATGTCGCGTCCGACGATCAATCGCTTCTGGTCCGAGCCGGAATCCAGCGAACGGGCGCGTTCGATGCGCCGCGCGGTGCTGGGCACTTCGGGCGGGCGGCGATGCATGTCGCTGCTCATGCCGGACGAAGCCGGCGGCTTCGGCGCGTGCGAGCCCTTACGGGAAAAGGGTTTCAGGGGGGGAGCGGACAAATCGCCGCTGTCTTCGTTGTGTTCGTCGCTCACGTCCGTTTCCTTCCGGGCGGCCGGCGCCGTTTCGGGCGAGCCGCCCTTCTTCTTCCCAAACATAGACACCTACTTACGCTCTGGGTCCCGATCCGTCCAGCACGGAATTGGCCCCGGCTTGGGCCACGTCGGTGCCCGTCGCTCGGGCGTTTCCGCCGCCGTTGATCCCGCCGCCCGCGCGCCGCCGCCAGCCCTCGAACAGATGGACCATGGCCGCGGTCGCGATCACAGGCGTCAGCAGGTTGACGACCGGAATTGTCAAAAGAAAGGCAATCGCGACCCCGGTCAGGAACAAACGCCCGCTATGCGCCCGACGCAGGGCGAAGGTGCTGCGCATGTCGATCCGCCGGGCGGCGACCATTTCAAAATATTCGCGGCCCAGCAGATAGCCGTTCACGCAATAGAACAGCACCGGATAAACCGGCCCCATCAACATGGTCGGCAGGATCACCAGGTTAAGGACGACCATCACACCGAGAAAGCGCAGTGCCGTCATGACCTGTTCGCCCGCGGTCTGGCCCAGGGCCGGGCCGAGGCCGGGGTAATGGCGGGCTTCGACCGATTCCGCGACCTGATCCAGGAACAAGGCGACCACGGCGGACACCACGCCCGGGAACAAAACCCAGGTGACGACCAGAACCAGGGCCCAGCCCAGCCCGTCGGCGATGGTCTCAAGCCAGCCCAACTCGAAGATCGCGGTGTATTTGATCAGCGCGCCGAGGCCGATCCAAAGGGCGGCGAACACGCCGATGGCCACGGCCACGGAAATCCACAGCGGCTTTTGGGTGCGTTTGTCACCCAGTTGTTGCACGCCTTTGATAAGGGCATCGATCATGGGAAAGGGACGTCCTGTTGTCGTTGCTGTCGATCAGGTCCTGTCAGGTTGTACGCCGTGCCGCCGTCTGGCCGCAAGGCCCGCGCCTTGCGCATGGGGGGCATGTCGCCGTCGGGTTGCCGCCGGGGTGGACGCCGGGCCCGCCATCGCTATACTCCGCGCCGACTGGCCCCCGATTCGAACCCATATTTTAAAGTTAAAAGCAAAGAGAGGCTTTCATGAGCGATCCCCGCTTCGACGTCGTCGGCATCGGCAACGCTATTGTCGATGTCCTGACCCAAACCGACGATGCCTTCCTTGAAAGCGAGGGCCTGAGCAAAGGGGCCATGACCCTGGTCGATGAAGCGACCTCGGCCAAGGTCTATGACAAGGCCGGACCGGCCATGGAATGTTCCGGCGGTTCCGCCGCCAACACCATCGCGGTGCTGGCCGGTCTGGGCGCCAAGACGGCGTTCATGGGCAAGGTCAAAAGCGATGCCTTCGGCCGTATCTTCAGCCACGATATCCGCTCGCTCGGCGTGCACTTCGATACCGCCCCGGCAGAAGATGGTCCGGCCACGGCCAATTGCCTGGTCCTGGTCACGCCCGATGCCCAGCGCACCATGCTGACCTATCTGGGCGCCAGCATTCACCTCGGCCCGGCCGATGTGGAATTGGACGTCATCAAGGCCGCCAAGGTGACCTATCTGGAAGGCTATCTGTGGGACCCGGAAGAAGCTAAAGAGGCCTTCCGCACCGCCGCCGCCGCCGCCAAGGACGCGGGCCGCGAGGTTTCCCTGTCCTTGTCCGATGCGTTTTGCGTCGACCGTCACCGCGCCGACTTCCTGGACCTGATCGAAGGCCATATCGACATCCTGTTCGCCAACGAGGACGAGATCATGTCTCTCTATCAGGTCGATAACTTCGATGCTGCCGTGGAAAAGGTCAAAGGCCACTGCAAAATCGCCGCCCTGACCCGTTCGGAAAAGGGCTCGGTCATCGTCAGCGCCGAAGGCATGCAGACCGTCGCCGCGACACCTGTTGAACATGTGCTTGACACGACGGGTGCTGGCGATGCTTATGCCGCCGGGTTCCTTTACGGATATACCCACGGCGAAACACTTGTCACCAGCGCGCGCATGGGCGGCATTGCCGCCGCCGAAGTGATCTCGCAGATCGGCGCGCGCCCGGAAACGGATCTTAAGGCGGCCCTGGCGCTGAAGCTGCGGGCGGACGCCTGACCTTAAATCATCGGGGGCGGCAGCAGCGCCGCCACCAACAACCTTTTTCAGGATAACCCCTCAATGACCCGGACCTTGCTCCGCAATATCGCCATCATCGCCCACGTCGACCACGGCAAGACCACGCTTGTCGACGGGCTGCTGCGTCAATCGGGCGCGTTTCGCGCCAACCAGGCCGTGGCCGAACGGGCCCTCGATTCCGGGGACTTGGAACGGGAGCGGGGCATCACCATTCTGGCCAAGTGCACCTCGGTCGAATGGGACAAGTACCGGATCAACATCGTCGATACGCCTGGCCACGCCGATTTCGGCGGCGAGGTCGAACGCATCCTGGGTATGGTCGACGGCGTGTTGCTGTTGGTCGATTCCGCCGAAGGCCCGATGCCGCAGACCAAGTTCGTTTTGGGCAAGGCGTTGAAACTGGGCCTGCGTCCGATCGTGGTGATCAACAAGGTCGACCGCCCCGACGCCCGCATCGACGAAGTGCATGAAGAAGTGTTCGACCTGTTCGCGGCTCTGGACGCCAACGATCAGCAGCTCGACTTCCCCCTGCTTTATGCTTCGGGCCGCGACGGCTGGGCCGGTGATGCGCCCGACGCCAATGACGACGGCCTGCAGCCCCTGTTCCGCAAAATCGTCGAACACGTGCCTTCGCCCGACGTCGGCTCCGACGACGCGCCGTTCCGCATGCTGGCGACCACGGTCGAGGCCGACCCCTATCTTGGCCGTATCCTGACCGGTCGCATTCAATCGGGCACCCTCGACGCCAACATGCCGATCAAGGCCCTGCGCCGCGACGGCACGCTGATCGAACAGGGCCGGGTTTCCAAGATCCTGGTGTTCCGCGATCTGAAGCGCCAGCCGGTCGATCAGGCCCAGGCGGGCGACATCGTCGCCATCGCCGGTCTGACCAAGGCGACGGTCGCCGATACCCTGTGCGATCCGGAAGTGGCCGAAGCCCTGGAAGCGCAGCCGGTCGATCCGCCGACCCTGTCGGTGACGTTCTCGATCAACGACTCGCCCCTGGCCGGTAAAGACGGCGACAAGGTGCAGTCCCGCGTGATCCGTCAGCGCCTGGAACGCGAAGCCGAGGGCAACGTGGCGATCCGCATCACCGACACCCCCGACGACAACGCCTTCGACGTTGCCGGGCGTGGCGAATTGCAGCTCGGCGTGTTGATCGAACAGATGCGCCGCGAAGGCTATGAGCTGTCGATCTCGCGGCCGCGCGTGCTGTTCCGCTCCAACCCGGAGACGGGCCAGCGCGAAGAGCCGTTGGAAGAAGTGGTCGTCGACGTGGACGAGGAATTCTCGGGCGTGGTCGTTGAATCCTTAAGCCTGCGCAAGGGCGAGTTGCTGGCCATGAAGCCGTCCGGCGGCGGCAAGACCCGGTTGGAATTCCTGGTCCCGACCCGTGGCCTGATCGGCTATCACGGCGACTTCCTGACCGAAACGCGGGGCACCGGCGTGATGAGCCGCCTGTTCCATTCCTATGGCCCGCATCGCGGCCCGGTCCCGGGTCGGCGCAACGGCGTGTTGATCTCCAACGCTCCGGGCCAAAGCGTCGCCTATGCCTTGGCCAACCTGGAAGAACGCGGCATCATGTTCATCGGGTCCGGCGAAGCGGTTTATGAAGGCATGATCATCGGCGAGAATTCGCGTTCCAACGATCTGGAAGTGAACCCGCTGAAGGCCAAGCAGCTGACCAACGTGCGGGCTTCGGGCAAGGACGATTCGATCCGCCTGACCCCGCCCCGGAGGTTGACCTTGGAACAGGCCATCAGCTACATCGGCGATGACGAACGGGTCGAGGTCACGCCCAAGGCGATCCGTCTGCGCAAGGCGATCCTGGACCCCAACGAACGGAAGAAGGCCGAGAAACGCCGCGAAGCGGAAACGGCCTAAGCGCTAAAGGACCGGCGAGCATGAGCGCCAACGTGAACAAATTGATCGAAGGCTACCGCCGGTTTCGGACCGGGGCCTTTCAGGACTCGAAACCGCTGATCCAGGAGCTCGTGACCCAGGGTCAACGTCCGCAGATCTGCGTTGTCGCCTGTTCCGACTCGCGGGTTGAGCCGGCGACCCTGTTCCAGACCGATCCGGGCGATCTGTTCATGATCCGCAACGTCGCCAACCTGGTCCCGCCGTTGGAAGAAGACGGCAAGTTCCACGGCACCTCGGCGGCGTTGGAGTTCGCGGTGCTGGGCCTGGGCGTCAAACACGTGATCGTCCTGGGCCATGCCCACTGCGGCGGGGTCAAGGCGATGATGAACGCCGACACGGATTCCGGCGAATTCACCTTCGTCACCCGCTGGGTGTCGATGCTGGCGGCGGCCCACCGCCGCGTGCTGGCGACCATGTCGGGGGCCGACGACGCCACCCGCACCCGGGCCTGCGAACAGAACTCGGTTTTGGTTTCCTTGGAAAACCTAACGACTTTCCCCTGGGTGCGCGAACGGGTGCAGTCGGGCGATCTAAGCTTGCACGGCTGGTACATCGACATCGCCACGGCGGAACTGTCGGTCTACGACGGCGCGCAGGGCAAGTTCGAGCCCGTTGCCTGACCCCACGCAATCCGGTCCCGCCATTTCCCGGCCCCATCGGCCCGGTTGGGTCCGGGCGGTTACCCTGCATGCGCGCGGCCCGGCGCTGACCCAGCTGTTTCTGGGCTTCGCCAGCGGGCTTCCCTATCTCCTGGTATTTTCCACGTTGTCGGCCTGGTTGAAGGAATCGGGCCTGAGCATCGCCGCCATCGGCTGGTTCGCCCTGGCCGGGTCGGCCTATGTGTTCAAACCGGCCTGGGCCCCGGTGGTCAATCACATGGCGATCCCGTATCTGACCAAGCGGTTGGGGCAGCGCCGGTCGTGGCTGTTGTTGGCCCAGGGCACGGTCGCCCTGGCGATCCTGTTCCTGGGGTTCTCCGACCCGACGCAGAACTTGGCCCTGACCGCGTTTTGGGCGGTCGTCCTGGCGGCGGCCTCGGCGACGCAGGACATCGTTGCCGACGCCTACCGCATCGACAGCCTGGACCGCGAAATGGAAGGTCCCGGCACGGCCAACTTCGTTAATGGCTACCGCATCGGTGTTTTGGCCTCGGGCGCGGGGGCGTTGCTGATCGCCGATCAATGGGGCTGGCACGCGGCCTATGCTGCGATGGCCGGGTTGATGGTGGTGGGTCTGATCGCGACCCTGTCCGCGCCCGAGCCGAAACGCCCGCCCGCCCGCGCCGACGATCTGTTCCGCACGGCCCTGGTCGAGCCGTTCCGCGATTTCATGACCCGGCGCAACTGGGCCATGGTGCTGGTCTTCATTACCCTGTTCCAATACGGCGAGGGTCTGCTCGGCGTGATGGCCAATCCGTTCTATCTGGATATCGGCTTCACCAAGACCGAGATCGCGGTCGTGACCAAGGCCTGGGGCTTCGCGATGAGCATCGCGGGCGCGATCCTGGGCGGATTGCTGGTCGCGCGGTTCGGGTTGCTGCGCGCCTTGTTCGCCTGCGGCCTGATGCAGGCCCTGGCCAATCTGGCCTTTGCCTGGTTGGCTGGGCAGGGGCCGTCGATCCCGGCGTTGACCGTGACCATTGCGTTGGAGAACCTGACCTCGGCCATGGCCACGGCGGCCTTCGTCGCTTATCTGTCGGGGCTGTGCGACCGGGCCTATAGCGCCACGCAATACGCCCTGCTGTCGGCCTTCGCCGCCCTGGGGCGTAAGATCTTCGTCGCCGGCGGCGGCGAAGCGGCCCAGGCATTGGGCTGGCAGACGTATTTCGTCGGCACCACCCTGGCGGCCCTTCCGGCGCTGCTGGTTCTGTTGTGGCTGATGAACAAAGACCGCCATTTCCGCTGACGATGCCCGCCCGCCGGGGCCCGGCAATTATATTTTGTATACAAAATATGCTGACGCGCGATCGGAAACCCGCCAAAATCCCGGCCTGAAGAGACCGGCCCAATGGCGGAAACCGGCCTCCGGCAACGAAAAACCAACCTTGGAGGACTCCCATCGTGCGCGCCACCACACGCTTGCGTCAGCTTATCAACGCCAAAGAAACCCTGATCGTCCCCGGCTGCTACAACGCCATGACGGCCAAGATCATCGAACAGGTCGGCTTCCCCGCCGTCTACATGACCGGCTACGGCACGTCCCTGGCCCTGCTCGGCATGCCCGACGCGGGCCTGGCGACGATGTCGGAAATGCATCTGAATGCCCGCTACATCGCCAACGCGGTGAAAATCCCCCTGATCGCCGATTGCGACAACGGCTACGGCAACGCGATCAACGTGATCCGCGCCGTCCGCGAATACATCCAGACCGGCACCGCGGGCATCCATATCGAAGACCAGATCATTCCCAAGCGCTGCGGCCATGTCGCCGGGCGTCAGGTCATTCCCATGGCCGAAGCCTGCGGCAAGTTCCGCGCGGCCAAGGATATCCGTGACGAGCTGGACCCCGATTTCGTGATCATCGCCCGGACCGACGCCCGGGGTGCGGTCGGCGGCAACATCGACGTCGCGATCGAACGCGCTAACGCCTACCTGGAAGCCGGCGCCGACGTGGCCTTCGTCGAAGGCCCGACCACCCGCGAGGAAATCGCCAAGGTCTGCGAACAGGTCGAAGGCCCGGTGCTGTACAACCAGACCGGCGTGTCGCCGCGTTTGAACGAGGAAGAAATGAACGAGCTGGGCATCGCGCTCACGATCTTCCCGGGCATTTGCATGCGCGCCACGATGAAGGCCTTGTTCGACGTGATGTACGACATGAAGGAACGCGGCCCGCTGGTCGAATCCGAAGTGTTCGATTCCCTCAAGGGCCATCCGGCCGGCGACTTCCATTCCTTCTCCGGCTTCGACCAGATCAAGAAATGGGAAGAGGCCTATCTCGATCCGGCCGAGTTGGAAAAGTACAAGGACACGGTCGGCTTCCAGCCCGGCTCCTAAGCCTTTTCCGATAGCTGCTAAGCGGCGGTGCCGGCGCTGGTCGGCGCCGCCGTTCGTACTTTGGCCAGGGCGCTGTCGATGGTCGGCTCGAATTCGACCAGGGGCGGAGTGATTTCGTGGGCGGTCAGGTCGCGCCGTACGCTGACCGATACCCCGGTCAGGATCACGCGCACGCCCTGGCGCTGCGCCTTATGGGCCAGGCCCTCGATGGTGTTGGCGGCGGTCGAATCCAGGAACGGCACCGCCGCCAGATCGATGATCAGCGCCTTATGGGTGTCGGAGATACGCTCCAGCACAGAGCCGATGGAGGCGGCCGCCCCAAAAAAGAACGCGCCGACGATGCGGTAGACGACGACGTCCGGGTCGGCGGCTTCTTCCTCGTACGGATGGCGGTCGCCGTCCTCATTGTCGGCATGGTCCTCGGCCACGAACGGGCGGTGGCTTTCCACCGCCGTGGTCTTGGACATGCGATGGATGAACAGGACCGAGCCCAAGGCGAAGCCGACGATGATCGCCTCGGTCAGATCGCGGAAGATCGTCAGCCCCAGCGTCGCCAGCAGAACCAGCGCATCGCCGCGCGACGCCCGCAACAGGGTCGCGAAGGCATGCTTTTCGATCATCTTCCACGACACCACGGCCAGCACCCCGGCCAGGCTGGCCAGCGGGATATAGGCGGCGAGCGGGGCCGCGACCAGAATGAAGATCAGCAAAAACCCGGAATGCATCATGCCCGACAGCGGCCCATGGGCCCCGGCGCGCACGTTGGTCGCGGTGCGGGCGATGGTCCCGGTCACGCAGATGCCGCCGAACAGGCCCGAAGCCACGTTGGCCGCCCCCTGCGCCACCAGCTCGCAGTTGGAGCGATGCCGCCGCCCGGTCATGCCGTCGGCGACCACGGCGGATAATAGGGATTCGATCGCGCCCAACAGGGCGAAGGCGACGGCGTTGGGCAGCACCGCCTGAACCTTGGCCAGGGTCATGTCCGGCAGGGTCGGCAGGGGAATGTCCTGCGGAATGCCGCCGAACCGGGTGCCGATGGTTTCGACCGGCAGGTTGAAGGCCGCGACCGCCGCCGCCGCCCCGGCCACGGCGATCAGCATCCCCGGCCAGCGCGGCAGGAACCGCGAAACCCCGGAGATGACCGCGACCGTGCCGACCGACAGGGCCAGCGCCGCGCCGTTGAACGACCCCAGGCCGTGCCACAGCACCGGCAGCTTTTCCAACAAGGGGCCGGGTTCGGCCTCGGTCAAGGTCAGGCCCAACAGGTCGCGAACCTGGCTGGCGAAAATGATCACCGCGATCCCGGCAGTGAACCCGACCGTCACCGGATAGGGAATGAACTTGATGTAGGTGCCCAGTCGCAGCACCCCGACCACGGCCAGGATCAGCCCGGCCATGACCGTCGCCAGGATCAGGCCGTCCATCCCGTGTTGCTGCACCGTCCCGGCGACCAACACGATGAAGGCCCCCGCCGGGCCGCCGATCTGAAACCGGCTGCCGCCCAGGGCGGAGACGAAAAACCCGCCGACGATGGCGGTGTAAAGCCCCTGCGCCGGGGTCGCGCCCGAGGCGATGGCGATGGCCATCGACAGCGGCAGGGCGACGATCGCCACGGTCAGGCCCGCGACGGCGTCGGCCCGCAATTGCGCCAGGCCATAGCCTTCGCGCAGGACGGTGACGAGTTTGGGCGTGAACAGTTCGGTGAAGGATGCTTCGGGCGAAGCGGGTCGGGTCGGCTGGTGCGCGGTCATGATGGCGGCGGCCTTTCAGGGAACGAGAGGCGGCCGCAGGCGCCCAGAACGGGCGTCGGCGGTCAGATATCGGATAAGTGGTGTGTCCCCAGTATTGGCAGGTCGATGGCCCCGCGGTCAATGGGGTCTTTGGCGCTGCACAAAGGGTCATGCGGCGGTCATGCCGCGGGGCCAGATTTCCCCAAGGTTTTCCCACTCAGGATTTGCTATCTGCTGCACCGCAACATATATTCCGCCCCGTCGCAGAACGGCACAAAGAAACAAGGAACAGCCGCGCCATGAACATGGACAAGATCCCGGTGGGCGAAAACGCCCCCTATGACGTCAACGTCATCATCGAAATCCCCATGGGCGGGAACCCGGTGAAGTACGAACTGGATAAGGAATCCGGCGCGATGTACGTCGACCGTTTCCTTCATACGGCGATGTACTATCCGTCGAATTACGGGTTCATCCCGCACACCCTATCCGACGACGGCGACCCCGCCGACGCCATGGTTCTGGGTCAGGTCCCGGTGCAGCCGGGCGTTATCATTCGCTCGCGCCCGATCGGCGTGTTGATCATGGAAGACGAAAGCGGGATCGACGAAAAGATCCTCTGCGTTCCGGTCAACGACCTGCATCCGTACTACGGCAACGTCGACAACTACCGCGACGTCCGCCCGGTCCTGTTGGACCAGATCGCCCACTTCTTCGAGCACTACAAGGACCTGGAGCCCGGCAAATGGGTCAAGGTCAAAGGCTGGGGCGAGAAGGAACAGGCCATGGACCTGATCCGTCAGGCCATCGAGCGGGCCAAGGAAGCCAAAAAGGCTTAATCCCCTTCTTTCGGGCCATCCCCAGGCTGCTCTGGGTGCGCCGGGCCAAGTTTGATAAGCTCGGCGCATGGCCCTTTCCAAACGCATGACCGTGGTCGAGGCCGATATCACCGTCCTCGACACCGACGCCATCGTCAACGCCGCCAATGAACATCTGGCGCCGGGCGGCGGCGTCTGCGGCGCGATCCACCGCGCCGCCGGCCCAGCCCTGGCCGCCGATTGCGCCGCCATCGTCAAACAATCCGGTCCTTGCCCGGCGGGCGATGCCCGCATCACGCCGGGCCATGATCTTGCGGCGCGTTTCGTCATTCATGCCGTCGGCCCCGTCTGGCACGGCGGCGGCGCGGGCGAAGATGCCTTGCTGGCCGGGGCGTACCGGGCGTCGTTGCTGCTGGCCCGCGACCGGGGTTTAACCTCCATCGCATTTCCCGCGATCTCGACCGGTATTTTTGGGTTCCCCGCCCCGCGCGCGGCGGGGATTGCCGTTCGCACGGTCGCGGACTTCCTCAGTCAAAATGCCCTGCCCGACCGGGTCGTGTTCTGTTGTTTCGGCGCGGATAGCGCCGCCTTGCACCGCCAGGCCCTGGCCGACCTGTCGAATTAAAAAAGAAGGCGGGCCAAGCGGGTCCGCCTCCAAGGGTGGTGTCACCGGGACCGGCGACAGGGGGGGTAATAATCTCAGCCGCCGCCGGGTCCACCGATGGGACCACCATCCGGGCGCGTGATCGCGACCACGGCGGCGCGCGGCGGCATGTCGTCGCGGAAGTCGGGCCAACGGGTCGAGGGCGCGTCGAAGGTCGACCCCTCGCCCGGATGCTGCACGGCGACGAATAGGGTCGTGCCGTCGGGCGTGAATTCGGGGCCGCACATTTCGGCGTCGCGCGGACAGGTGAAAAACAGCCGCGTCAGCGCCCGGCCCGCGCCGTCCAGATCGCAGGCGTACATGCCGTCGGGGATGCCGTTCTTTTTCTGCTTCGACCCCTGGTCGGTCGAAATCCACAACCGGCCCCGGGGGTCGAAGGCGCAATTGTCGGGCGCCGCCAGCCAGGCGCCTTGCGTCGCCGTCGCCGGATGGTAATGGGCGTCATGGTCGGGCCGCGACGGGTCGCCCGCCCGCAGCAGGATATCCCAGGTAAAGCTGTCGGCCCCATGGTCGGGCGTGCCGTCCGGCCCGGCGGCGGGGGTCAGCTCCAACACATGGCCGAACGGGTTGGGCCCGCGCGGGTTGGGCCCGTCGGCCTGATCCGCCTTGCGCTTGGTATTGTTGGTCAGCATGGCGTAGACCCGCCCGTTGACGGGGTTCGGCTCCACATCCTCGGGCCGGTCCAGCGGCGTCGCCCCCGACAGGTCGGCGGCCCGCCGGGTTTCGATCATCACGTCGGCCTGGGTCTTGAAGCCGTTGGCCGGGGTCAGGTCGCCCTGTCCCTGGACCAGCGGCAGCCAGCGCCCGCTGCCGTCCGCTTCCAACCGGGCGACGTAAAGCGTGCCCAGGTCCAGGATGTCGCGATTGGCGGCGCGGTTGGCGCGGTCGACTTTCCGGTCGCTGACGAATTTGTATAGATATTCGAACCGCTGATCGTCGCCGGAATAGACGGCGCAGCGCCCGTCGGCGGTCAGGGCGGAGCCGCCGCCTTCGTGCTTGAACCGGCCCAGGGCCGTGCGTTTGACCGGGACCGAAGCCGGATCGTAGGGATCAATTTCGACCAGCCAGCCGAAGCGGTTGGGCTCGTTCGGCTCCTTGGTCACGTCGAAGCGGTCGACATGGCGGCCCCAGCCGTAGCGCGGCTTGTTCTTGATGCCCATGCGCTTGTGGTTGGCGGCTTCGGGGCCTGGCACCGGGTCGCCCGAGAAATATTGGTGGATGTTTTCCTCGGCGATCAGGATCGTGCCCCAGGGGGTCTTGCCCCCGGCGCAGTTGTTCAGGGTGCCGATCACCCGGGCCCCGGTCGGGTCCGCTTGGGTGCGCAGGCGGGGATGGCGCGCCGCCGGGCCGGACAGGGCCATCACGGTGGAGCGCAAGGTCAAGCGCCGGGCGTATGGGCTGCCCGCGACGACGCGCCAAGCGCCGTCGGTCTTGCGGACCTCGATCACCGAATGACCATGGGCGGCCATTTCGACCGCGGTCTGCGCGGCATCGGCATGGGCCGAGGCCCCTTTGTTCAGGCCCGGCCACATCAGCTCGGTATTGCTGTATTCGTGATTGATGCAGAGCAGCCCGTGGTCGCTGCTGCGCGACCCGGCGGGCAGGGGCATGAAGGCAATGAAATCGTTGTTGGTGCCGAATTGCTTTTCCTGGGCCTCGGCGCTCAGGTTGCGCGGATCGAATGCCGGGGCGTCGGGCAGCACCGGATCACCCCAACGGATCAGAACGCGGGCGTCATGACCGGCGGCGACCGTATGGCCGTCGGATATGGCATGCGGCGGTTGGGTGAATTTCAAGGTCGAGGGGTTGGTCCCGTCGGCACGGGCCGTGCTGCTACCGAAGGTCCCGCCGAACAGGGCCCAGGCCGCGCCCGCCGCCCCGCCGGCCAGAACGCCGCGCCGTGCAATCAGCAGGTCCAGCGGTTCGGCCCAGGCCCGCGCCACGGGCTGGTCGTCATCGTCTTCAGGGAATTGGTCGGTTTGGTGGTTCTCGTTCATGGCCGTCCCCCGATTATCCGCCGGCCGGTCGGAAATGCGACAGCAATTTCCGGGCAGCGTCTGTCTTTAGGGGGAAGGCTAGGGCGGCCCGGCGACAGGCCGGTGACCGCCCCATGAACCCTCTATGACGGGGCGCGGCCCCGCGTTGTTTACTTGCCCAGGTTGGCCTGATGCGCCGTCAGGGCCGCCATGGTCACGATGTCGGAGGCCGAGGCATCCATCTGCACGATCTGCGCGGGCTTGGAGAAACCGAGCAGGATCGGGCCGACCACCGTCGCACCGCCCGCCGCCGACAACAGCCGCGACGAAATGCGCGACGAATGCAGGCCCGGCATGACCAGCACGTTGGCCGGGCCGGACAGGCGGCAGAACGGATAATTGGCCATCAGGTCGGGGCTCAGGGCGACACCGGCGCTCATTTCGCCGTCGTATTCGAAGTTGACGTCGCGGCGGTCCAGCACGCCGACCGCATCGCGCATGATTTCCGCATTGGGCAGGTCCGGATTGCCGAAGTTCGAGAACGAGACCATCGCCACCCGGGGCTCATGCCCCATGGCCTTGGCCACGGCGGCGGCACCCTCGGCGAAATCGGCGAGCTGTTCCGGCGTCGGGCTGACGTGGACGGCGGTGTCGGCCATGAACAGGGCCCGGCCGTCGGCGGTCAGGATGATCGAGACGCCGAACACCGAGGCCCCGCCGCCGACTTCCAACATCCGCGACACGTCCTTCAGCGACACCAGGTAATGACGGGTCAGACCGGTCACCAGGCCGTCGGCATCGCCCGCTTCGACCATGCAGGCGGCGAATACGTTACGGTTGTTGTTGACCCGGCGCATGGCGTCGCGGCGCAAAGCGCCCTTGCGCTGTTCCTTGCGGTACAGCATGTCGGTATAGGTCTCGTTCTTATCCGACAGGCGGGCATTGGCGATCTCGATCCCGGCTTCTTCCGGAAGGCCCAGTTCGGCGATCTTCGCCTGAATGATGTCTTCGCGGCCGACCAGGATCGGCGTGCCGTAGCCCTGGTTCAGGAAGGTATAGGCGGCGCGGATGACCTTTTCCTCTTCGCCCTCGGCGAACACGATGCGTTTCGGTCGGGCGCGGACTTCGTCCAAAATCGCCTGCAGCGATCCGGCGGTCGGGTCCAACCGGGCGGACAGTTCCGCCGCATAGGCATCCATGTCGGCGATCGGCTTAAGGGCCACGCCGCTGTCCATCGCGGCCTGGGCAACGGCCCGGGGCACGGCCCAGATCAGGCGCGGGTCGAACGGCGTCGGGATCAGGTATTCGCGGCCATAGGACAGGCGCGATCCGGAATAGGCGGCATCGACCTCGTCCGGGACGTCTTCGCGGGCCAGGTCGGCCAGGGCGCGGGCGGCGGCGATCTTCATCTCTTCGTTGATGGTCGTCGCGCGCACGTCCAAAGCCCCCCGGAAGATGTAGGGGAAGCCGAGCACGTTGTTGATTTGGTTCGGATAGTCCGACCGCCCGGTCGCGATGATCGCATCGTCGCGGACTTCGCGCACGGCTTCGGGCCAGATTTCAGGCACCGGGTTGGCCATCGCGAAGATCAGCGGATTGGCGGCCATCGAGGCGACCATGTCCTGGTTGACCATGTCGGCCCCGGACAGACCGATGAATACGTCGGCCCCCTTCATGGCGTCGGCCAGGGTCCGGGCCTCGGTCTTGACCGCGTGTTTGGATTTCCACTGGTTCATGCCTTCGGTTCGGCCTTCGAAGATCACGCCCTTGGAATCGCACAGCGTGACCTGCTCCGCCGGCAGACCCATGGATTCGAACAATTCGACGCAGGCGATCGAGGCCGATCCCGCGCCGTTGACGACCATGCGGATGTCCTTGATGTCGCGCCCGGTCAGATGCAGGCCGTTGATCAGGCCCGCGGCGGTGATGATCGCGGTGCCGTGCTGATCGTCATGGAACACCGGAATGTCGAGCTCTTCCTTCAGGCGCTGCTCGATGATGAAGCATTCCGGGGCCTTGATGTCTTCCAGGTTGATGCCGCCGAACGACTTGCCCAGGAAGCGCACGCAGTTGACGAATTCGTCCACGTCCTCGGTGTTCAGTTCCAGGTCGATGCCGTCAATGTCGGCGAAGCGCTTGAACAGGACCGACTTGCCTTCCATCACCGGGGTCGCGGCGGCGGCGCCGATGTTGCCCAGGCCCAGAACCGCCGTGCCGTTCGAGATGACGGCGACTTTGTTGCCGCGCGCGGTGTAGTCGTAGCTTTTCGATTCGTCCTTTTGAATCTCCAGGCAGGGGGCGGCGACGCCCGGCGAATAGGCCAGGGTCAGATCGCGCTGCGTGGTCAGCGGCTTGGTCGCGGTGACCTGCATCTTGCCGGGGCGGCCCATGGCATGCATGCGCAGGGCATCCTGGTACATCAGGTCATCGGCTTGTTTCTTGTCGGATTGCTTCGTCATGGTCTAACGGTCTCTTCCCGGTTGCTTTTGTCGTCGGCGGAACAACGACCGTCCGCCCATGCGTTGGGGCGGCGCGCGGCGCTGATCGGTTATGTGCCGATCGGTTATGTGGTGAGTCGGTTCCGGCTTCCGGCCGGATACGGTCCCTGGAATGCTCCCTGGCGTTTGTTTTGTTAATTCGTTTGTACGAAACTAAATTACTTAGGCAAAGGAAAAATTGAAAGTATCGTGTTTTTCTTGTGAACAAGGCTGAAAGCCCCACCCGCTCTGCCGGATGGATTTTCCACAGTTGGGCGAATGGCTTCGCTTGCGCCGGGGCACCCAGAATGTGGTAGTCTCGCCGCATCCTGGGCGCTGAATGAATGAATGAAAACTGGCGAGACATGTCTCCCGACGATACGACGCCCCTGTCTGACTCAAATGAGCCCGACACTGATGAAATGACCCCGGATCAGATGACCCCCGATCAGATGGCCGAGGACGACGCCGAAACCGGCGAGGGCCCGGCTGCGTCTGCGGCGGCGGACCCCAACGTCACCCCGATGATGGCCCAGTTCATGGAGATCAAGGCCGCCCACCCGGGCGCGTTGTTGTTCTATCGCATGGGCGATTTCTACGAATTGTTCTTCGACGACGCGGTCAAGGCGTCGCGGACGCTGGACATCGCCCTGACCAAGCGCGGCAAGCATCTGGGCGAAGACATCCCGATGTGCGGCGTGCCGGTGCATAGCCACGAAAGTTATCTGACGCGGCTGATCCGCGCCGGGCACAAGGTCGCGATCTGCGAACAGACCGAAGACCCGGCGGAAGCCAAGAAGCGGGGCTCCAAATCGGTCGTGCGCCGTGCCGTGCAGCGCATCGTCACCCCCGGCACGATCACCGAAGACACCCTGCTGGACGCCCGCTCGCACAACTATCTTTGCGCGGTCGCGGCGGCGCAGTCGGACCTGGGCCTGGCCTGGATCGACATGTCGACCGGCGACTTCCTGACCCAGCCGGTGGCGGCGGCGTCGCTGGGGGCCGCGCTGGCGCGGATCGACGCGGGCGAATTGCTGGTCGCCGACCGGCTGTTGGAAAATCCGGACCTGTACGAAGTGTTCGGCGAATGGCGCGACCGGCTGACGCCCCTGCCCTCGGCCCGGTTTGACAGCGCCAACGGCGACAAGCGGCTGAAGGAGATGTTCCGCGTCGGCACGCTGGACAGCTTCGGCAATTTCTCGCGGCCCGAATTGGCGGCCGCCGGGGCCTTGGTCGACTACGTGGAATTGACGCAGAAGGGCAAGGTTCCGCGCCTGGCCCCGCCGCGCGTGCTGACCGCCGGGGCGGTGATGGGCATCGACGCCGCGACGCGCCGCAATCTGGAACTGACCCGGACCCTGACCGGCGAACGCCGGGGCTCGTTGCTCGACGTCATCGACCGAACCATGACCGGGGCCGGGGCGCGCCTGTTGGCGGCGCGGCTGGCGGCCCCCCTGACCGATCCCGCCGCCGTGGCCGAACGGCTGGACGCGGTCGAATTCTTTTACGACGACGCGCGCCTGACCGACGATTTGCGCACGGCCCTGTCCCGCGTGCCCGACGTGGCGCGGGCGTTGTCGCGCATTTCCCTGGGCCGGGGCGGGCCGCGCGATCTGGCTGCCGTGCGCGAAGGCCTGATCCAGGCATCGGCCCTTCGTGGCTTGTTGCAGGATACCCGCAGCCTGATCCCCGCCGCCGTGCAGCAGGCCATGACCGACCTGGGCGAACACGGGCCGCTGGTCGAACGACTGTCCCGCGCCCTGGCCGACGATTTGCCGATGCTGGCCCGTGACGGCGGCTTCATCCGCGCCGGATACGCCCCGGCGCTGGACGAACACCGCCAACTGCGTGACGACAGCCGCAAACTGATCGCGGGCCTGCAGGCGCAGTATGTCGAAAGCACCGGCGTCGCGACGCTGAAGGTCAAACACAACAACGTCCTCGGCTATTTCATCGAGGTTCCGGCCAAACAGGCCGACAAGATTCCGACCGGCTCCGAGGACAGCCCGTTCATCCACCGCCAGACCATGGCCAACGCCATGCGGTTTTCCACGGTGGAATTGGGCGAGCTGGAAACCCGCATCGCCCGCGCCGCCGACCGGGCTTTGGCGTTGGAAATGGAATTGTTCCAGGACCTGGTCAACGAAGTCACCGGCCGGGCGCGGGAAATCGCCCTGGCGGCGGATGCTCTGGCGCGGCTGGATGTGGCTGCCGCCCTGGGCGCGCTGGCGGCAGAACGGCGATATGTTCGCCCGGCGGTCGATGCCTCGCGTACTTTTCGGATCGAAGGCGGCCGCCATCCGGTGGTCGAAGCGGCCCTGGCCAAACAGGGCGACGCGGCCTTCGTCGCCAACGATTGCGACCTGACGCCGTCGGAACAGGGCGGCGGCGGCGATGGCCGGTTGTGGGTGCTGACCGGCCCCAACATGGCCGGTAAATCGACCTTCCTGCGTCAAAACGCGCTGATTGCCGTGATGGCCCAGATGGGCGCGTTCGTGCCCGCGGCCAGCGCCCATATCGGCGCGGTCGATCAATTGTTTTCCCGCGTCGGCGCCGCCGACGACCTGGCGCGCGGGCGCTCGACCTTCATGGTCGAGATGGTGGAAACGGCGGCGATCCTCAATCAGGCCGGTCCGGGGGCGCTGGTCATCCTGGACGAAATCGGGCGCGGCACCGCGACCTATGACGGCCTGTCCATCGCCTGGGCCGTGGTCGAACACCTGCACGATGTCAATAAATGCCGGGGCTTGTTCGCCACCCATTATCACGAACTGACGCAGCTTTCCGGGCGGTTGGCCGAACTTGCCCCCCATACCATGCGGGTCAAGGAATGGCAGGGCGACGTTGTGTTCCTGCACGAAGTCGCCGCCGGCACCGCCGATCGGTCCTACGGCATCCATGTCGGGCAGTTGGCGGGCCTGCCCGCCGCCGTCACGGCGCGGGCCGAACAGGTATTGGAAAAGCTCGAAGCGGGCGATGGTTCGCCTCGCGCGGCGGACCTGGCCGATGACCTGCCGCTGTTTTCCGCCGCACCGGTGCGCGCCGCCGGAACGGTCGGCGGCAAGGGCCCGTCAAAGGTCGATGAAGCGGTCGGCGACATGAACCCCGACGAAATGACGCCCCGTCAGGCGCTCGACTTCTTGTACGGGTTGAAGGACATTAGCGCGTCCGGCAATTGATTTTCCTGTCGTATGCTGCGTGCAGGAAGCCCTCTGGGGGAGGATTTAATGACCGATCGAATCATTGGTACGGGGCATGATGCCGCCTCGTCCCCGGAAGAAGGCTGGGTTTCCTTTCGTGACCGTCTCGTTCTTTCGGTCGTCGGCGCGGTCCAGGGGCTGGCCCTTTTTATTCTCAGCGAACCGTGGAGCCGCAAATGGGACGCGGCCGACATCGTTTCCTCGCGGGTCTTTGTTGCAGTCGCATTGGGCGTGTTTGTATTGCTGTATCAGCGCGCATCGTGGAAGCGCGACCTTCCGTTCGCTCTTGGCGTAGGTTTGTTGGTCGGCCTTTTGTTCAAGGTGAGCCATGAAATCGCTGGCGTCGTGCAGTTGCAGGCCTTTTACGCGACGGCGATTCTTTGCTTCGTGATCCCGATTGCATTTTATCAGGCGGCGCGAGACGCACCGCGGTTTTCGTTTCCATACGCACGTCTTTATCTGCACGCCTGGATGAACAAGATGGTGCCGTTCGTCGGCGGCTTTCTGGTGGCTTGCGCTTGGGCTATTTTGTTCCTGTGGTGGAAACTGTTCGCGCTGATCGGCATCGATTTTTTCCGCGAATTGTTTACGGAAAAAGTCTTCATTTTCGTCTTTTCGTCGACGATTTTTGCGTTGGGTGTGGGCGTTGCGCGTGAACGGCCAAGCGTAATCCAGGCGCTGTTGAAGATCGTTATGGCCTTGTTCGGCATGCTTGCGCCGCTCTTGGCCATGGTGTCGATTTTGTTCGTCGGGGCACTTCCGTTCTCGGGCCTTGAGAAGTTGTGGGCGACGTCTTATTCGACGCATGTGCTTCTGGTTATCCCGTTTGTGTTTATCCTGTTCGTTAATGCGGTCATCCAGACCGGAGCGTCGGAAAACCGGTTCCGGCCGCCGCTCGACAAGTTGATCATGATCGGCAACCTGATCATGCCGGTTTTTGTCGGATTGGTATTTTGGGCGTTGTACCTGCGGGTCGCGCAGTATGGCTGGACGCCCCGGCGTCTGATCGTCACCAATGTCTCGGTCGTCGCTTCTGCCTACACGTTGGCATACGCGTTCGTCGTCCTGCGTTGGCGTGGCGATTGGATGAAAGGCGCGGTGAAGGTCAACCCCTACCTGGCTGTCGGTGCTTTGCTGGTTTCAATCTGTTTCCACCTGCCGCCGTTCGAGCCGACCGCGATCAGCGCGCGCGATCAGGTTGAGCGCCTGCGGAGCGGCGCCATTCCCCCCGACAAATTTGATTTCGCGTTTCTTAGGTTGAAACTGGGCGATGCTGGGAAGGCGGCGTTCGAGCAATTGGATGCAGACGAATCCTTGAAGGAAAACGCGACCGTCGCGGCCGCCATGGACAAGGCAAGAGCGCAGAAACACTACTTTCGTCCGCGTCGTACGGCGCAGGTAATGCCCAGTGGGCCGAAAGATATCGAATTGCAGAATATCGCCGCTTATATGGCGATTACGCCCGAAGGCGCTGAAATTCCGAAGGCTCCGGTAAGCGCGTGGATCAGCAGCAATCGGTACTGGTTCATCAACTGTTGGTCAGAGAAGCAAATCGCACGTAATGGAAAGTGCGTGATGGCGTTGCTGGACCTGAACCAGGACGGCCGCGACGACTTGGTCTTCATGCCTCGCACCGCGAGGCTGCAGACCAAACTGAGGCAGGCGGATGAAAGCTGGAAACCCGGCCCTACCTATTTCTCCGGTGCCGCCGCGACGAAACAGCAAGCAATGCGTGATGCTGCGGCGCAGGGAAAAATATCGACCGCGCCGTCTGAAATGCAGGACATCATTATTGATGGTGTGCGGTTTAAGTAATAGACCTTGCCTGGAAGGCCGCAACGGCGCGGATGCTTCGCCGCTTCCTCTGGTGTATAACGGCTGAATGATCCAAACGACCGTCAAGGATCCGCGCGCCATCATCGATCGCAAGGCGCTGACCCGCAAGCTGGACGAGCTTGTCGGCTGGTCCGGCTATACGCCGAAGACCCAGGGCGAGGTGCTGGGCATTTTCAAGGCCGCGCATCAGCACGGCTGGGACGAGGTCAAGCGCCGCTTCGAAGCAGGCAAGCTGACCGGCCCGGAGGCGACGCGCGCCCATGCCCTGTTGATGGACCAGCTGATCCGCACGGTCCACGATTTCGCCGATAAATGGGTTTATCCCTCGGCCAATCCGACCACCGGCGAGGCCCTGACCATCATGGCTACCGGCGGTTATGGCCGGGGCGAATTGGCGCCGTTCTCCGACATCGATCTGATGTTCCTGCTGCCGTACAAGATGACGCCGCGCACGGAACAGATCGTCGAATTCACGCTTTATATGCTGTGGGACCTGGGGCTTAAGGTCGGCCATGCGACCCGTTCGGTCGACGAGGCCGTGCGCCTGGCCAAGGAAGACCTGACGATCCGCACCTCGCTGTTGGAAGCGCGCTGGCTGTGGGGCGACCAGGACCTGTTCGACAAGTTCAAGAAAGCCTTCTGGGACGACGTCGCCGAGGGCTCGGGCATGTCCTATGTGGAACAGAAGCTGGGCGAACGCGATGCCCGCCACGAAAAGATGGGCGACACCCGCTATGTGCTGGAGCCCAACATCAAGGAAGGCAAGGGCGGCCTGCGCGATTTGCAGACCCTGATCTGGATCGCCAAGTACCTGTACCGCGTCACCGACATGAACCAGCTGGTCGCCGAAGGTGTGTTCACCCGCGACGATATGAAGCTTTTCGAAAAGGCCGAAAACTTCCTTTGGACCGTGCGTTGCCACCTGCACTACCTGGTCGGCCGCCCCGAGGAACGCCTGACCTTCAGCGTGCAGAAGGACATCGCCGAGCGCCTGGGCTATCGCAACCAGGGCGCGACCCAGGGCGTCGAGCGGTTCATGAAGCATTACTTTCTGATCGCCAAGGACGTGGGGGACATCACCCGCATTCTCTGCGCCGTGCTGGAGCATCAGCACAAGAAGCCGACCATGCGCTTCCGTCTGCCGTTCTTCCGCTTCGCCGATCCGGACGTGCCGGGATTCAAGGTCGATGCCGGTCGTCTGAGCGTGGCCAACAAGAAGGCCTTCGCCGACGATCCGGTCAAGATGGTCGGCCTGTTCCGCGCCGCGCAGAAGCACGATCTGGACATTCATCCGGAAGCCCTGCGCCTGGTCACCCAAAATTTGAAGTTGGTCGACGCCAAGCTGCGCCGGAACAAGGAAGCCAACCGCCTGTTCCTGGAAATGCTGACCGGCAAGGATCCGGTCAAGGCGCTGATGCGGTTCAACGAAGCGGGTGTGTTTGGGCGCTTCATCCCCGATTTCGGGCGCGTCGTCGCGCAGATGCAGTACGACATGTATCACGTCTATACGGTCGACGAGCACACCATCCGCGCCATCGGCCTGCTGAACGGAATCGAAACCGGGCGCTTGAAGGAAGACCACCCGGTCGCCTGCGAGGTGATCTCCGAGGTTCAGTCGCGCGAGGCGCTGTACGTCTCGGTCCTGCTGCATGACATCGCCAAGGGCCGGGGCGGCGACCATTCTGAATTGGGGGCCGAGGTCGCGTTGAAGCTTTGCCCCAGACTGGGCTTGAACGAATGGGAGACGGAAACCGTTTCCTGGCTGGTGCGCTATCATCTGTTGATGTCGGCGACCGCGTTCAAGCGCGATCTGGACGACCCCAAGACGATCCAGGATTTCTGCGACGTGGTGCAATCGCCGGAGCGTCTGCGCCTGTTGCTTTGCTTGACCGTGGTCGATATCCGCGCCGTCGGTCCGAACGTCTGGAACAACTGGAAGGCGGGCCTGCTGCGCGAATTGTATTGGCAGGCCAAGGCCGTGCTGACCGGCGACGCTGGGTCGGATCGGCGCAAGAACCGGGTCGAACGGGCCAAACGGGATTTGGAAAATGCCTTGGCCAAATGGCCCGAGGCCGATCGCGAAGGCCACTTGGCGCGCGGCACCGATACCTATTGGCTGTCGGCCGATACCGCGACGCTGGTCCGTCACGCCGAAATGGTCCGCAAGGCCGAAAAGAGCAAGACCGACCTGACCATCGAGGTCACGGTCGACAAGACCCGCGCCGCCAACGAGATCATCGTCTATACCGCCGACCATCCGGGCCTGTTCGCCAATATCGCGGGCGCGCTGTCGCTGACCGGGGTGTCGGTGCTGGACGCCAAGATCGCGACCCTGACCAACGGCATGGCGCTGGATACCTTCTGGGTCAACGACGCCAAGGGCACGGCGATCGAGGAAAAGGGCCAGATGGAACGCATGGCCCAGCGGATCGAGGACGCCCTGCGCGGCAAGCGCGACCCGGCGCGGGAACTGAAGAAGGAACCGGATGCGGCCTTCCCCGACAAGTCGCGCGCCTTCACCGTGCCGCCGCGCGTGTTGATCGACAACCAGGCGTCCAATACCTACACGGTGATCGAGATAAACGGCCGCGACCGTCCGGGCTTCTTGTATGACGTGACCTCGGTTCTGACCCAGGAAGGCCTTCAGATCGCCAGCGCGCAGATCACCACCTACGGCGAGCGCGTGATCGACGTGTTCTATGTGAAGGACATCTTCGGCCTGAAGGTCCGCCATCCGGATAAGCTGAAATCCATCGAGCTGCGCCTGCTCGAGAGGATCGGCGGCAAGAAGGCCGTCAAGACCGCCCGCGTGGAAAAGGTCGAGGCCGCGGAAACGCCGGCCAAGCCCGCCAAGACGACGAAGCCGAAAGCCCCGGCCAAGGCTGGCGCCAAGTCCGCCGCCAAACCTCCCGCCAAGCCTGCGGCCAAGACCCCGGCCAAGGCAGAGGCAAAAGCCAAGGCGAAGCCGACCGCGGCAAAAGCCAGCGAGGATAAGACCGGCCCCAAAAAACCGGGCGGCAAGAAGCCCGGCGGCAAGTCGATGGAAGCCGCCGAATAGGCCCATACCTCCGGCCCTTTCATAAAGCCTTGTCTTAGCCCCAATCCGGGCGTACCAGCGTTCCATGAATTTGTTGAAAGCGATCACCACCGTCGGCGGATACACGCTGCTGAGCCGCGTGTTCGGCTTCATCCGCGACATGCTGATCGCCAACTTCCTGGGTGCGGGCATGATCGCCGACGCCTTCGTCGTCGCCTTCCGCCTGCCCAATCTGTTCCGCCGTCTGTTCGCCGAAGGGGCATTCGCCGCGGCCTTCGTGCCTTTGTTCGCGCGCGAGCTCGAGGGCGAAGACGGCGACGCGGCGGCGGCCCGCGCCCGGGCCCGTGCCTTCGCCGATCAGGCGATGACCCTGTTGACGTTGGTCCTGGTCGCCCTGGTCGTGGTGATGGAACTCATCATGCCTTGGGCGATGGTGATCCTGGCCGGCGGGTTCGACGCCGTACCCGGCAAGATGGAACTGGCGACCGAGCTGTCGCGTATCGCCTTCCCCTACCTGCTGTTCATCTCGTTGGTTTCGCTGCAATCGGGCGTGCTCAATTCCCTGGGTAAATTCGCGGCGGCGGCGGCGGCCCCGGTGCTGTTGAACCTGGCCCTGATCGCGGCCCTGTTGGGCTTCGCCGATCACATGGAAACGCCGGGTCATGCCCTGGCCTGGGGTGTGTTCTGGGCCGGGGTGGCGCAGTTCGCTTGGCTGGCCTGGCATTGCCGGGCCCATGGGTTTCCTCTGCGTCTGGTGCGGCCGCGTTGGACGGAAAAGGTCGCCCTTCTGGTCAAGCGTATCCTGCCGGTGGTGTTCGGCGCGTCGCTTTATCAGGTCAATTTGTTGATCGGCACGATCCTCGCGACTTATGTCTCGGACGGGGCGGTGTCGTACCTATATTACGCCGATCGGGTGACGCAATTGCCGCTGGGCGTGGTCGGCGTCGCCGTTGGTACGGCCCTGTTGCCGCTGTTGGCCCGTCAGTTGAAGGCGGGCGAGACCCAGGCTGCCTTGAACAGCCAGAACCGGGGCCTGGAATTCGCCCTGTTGCTGACACTGCCTGCGGCGGCGGCCTGTCTGATCATCCCGGACGAGATCATTCACGTCCTGTTCGAGCGCGGCGCGTTCGGGGCCGAGGCTACGGCGGCGACCGCATCGGCCTTGTTCGCCTATGCCACGGGCCTGCCCGCTTATGTGCTGATCCGTGTTCTGGCCCCGGGTTTTTACGCCCGCGAGGACACGGCCACGCCGGTGCGCATCGCCGTGGTCGCGATGGTCGTTAATATCGCCCTGATGATCGCCCTGATGAAGCCGATGGGCCATGTCGGTATCGCCTTGGCGACCTCGGCCTCGGCTTGGCTGAACACGCTGTTGTTGGCCGGGGTGCTGGTGCGGCGCGGCGATTTCGCCCTGGACGACCGGATGAAAAAGCGCCTGCCGCGGATTCTGTTGGCGACGGCGGGAATGGTCGGGGTGCTGGAGATCGCCCGCCAGAACCTGGCCTTCCTGATCGCCGGGAACGTGGCGGAAAAGGTTCTGGGCCTGGGCTTGTTGTGCGCCCTGGGGCTCGCGGCCTTCATGGTGTTCGCCGTGGCCCTGCGGGCGGCGGGCCTGTCGGATGCCAAATCCATGCTGCGGGCCAAGGATCTGAACCGCTGATCCCTGATCGGCTTGCAGGCCTCAAATCCGGGCAAGGCTTGACCCCGCGGGCCCCAGGCGCGATAACCGGCGCTCAAATTTCTCGATATTTCCATGCAACCATACGGGGCCAACATGCGGCGCATCTTCTCCGGCGTTCAGCCGACAGGGAACCTTCACCTGGGCAATTACCTGGGCGCCATCCGCAACTGGGTCCACCTGCAACAGGATTACGAAGACTGCCTGTTCTGCGTGGTCGATTTGCACGCCATCACCG
>CAXGUG010000005.1:0-74114 GCA_964012715.1 uncultured Rhodospirillaceae bacterium
CGCCAGGTTATCGCCCTGGCGCCGGATTTCATCGACGGGCATATGAACATGGCCCGCCACCTGGCGGCTGACGGCGCGGTTGCCGACGCGATCAAGGCTCTTTCCGCCTTGACCGCCCTGCGCCCGGACTTCGAACCCGCGTTCTTCGAGATGGGGCGTCTTTTGATGAAGGAAGGGGCCTTCGATGCGGCGGCGAAAGCCTTCGAACGGGTGGTCGAGCTTGCCCCCGATCAAGCCCATGGATATGGCAACCTGGGCCGCGTCCGGATCGTTCAATCGCGCTTTGAAGAAGCCCGCGAGCTTTTGACCAAGGCCGCCGAAATCGCCCCGGACGATCACAACGTCTATTATCTATTGGGCCGCGCCCGGCAGCTCGATGGTGATATGGACGGTGCATTCGCCGCCTATCGGCAGGCCGTGGCCGCCAACGAAGACGCCTTCAAGATGATCTTGAAAAGCCTGGAATGGTCGCCGACCGGACAGATGTGGCTGAGCCCCGAACACCTGCGCAACGCCCTGAAGGCCTGACGGCCACCCTGCCGGTTGTCTATTTCTTCGACCGGAAGACGTCGCGGTAATGGTGCGACTGTTCACGGGTCGCCCGAAACACATCATTGACCCGGCGCTGTTCGTCGTCGTTCATCACATCGAAGACAAGGTCCAGGTCCAGGCTTTTGCGTTCGATCGGAATCGCTTGTGCAACCGGGGTTCCCTTCGGCAGAACGCCGTCGAAGCTATCGTCGGTCCAAGCGGCGGGAAAATGCACGAAATGGTCGCTGTAGGTATCGCAATCGACGATCCCGGTCAGCGTCAAAAACGGCAGATCGACGCGATTGACCGGATGGGTAAACAACAGCGAATAACCGGGTTCCATCGCAATCGTCCAGAAGTTGACGAACTTGATCAAAAGCCGGTCTTCGGTGAACAAGGGCGAGGTCACGACCTGCGTTGGATGGTGGTGGGCGATCGGGGAGCTTCCCGGCATGGTCCGCACCGCATAGTCATCGACCGGAAATTCCGGCCAATCCCATTCGAACCGACCGCCCGAGAACCGCAGGTCGCAAGGCAACAACAGCATGAACCCGGCGGTAATCGCATCGATAAACGGTGGGCATTGCTTCACCGTCGGCATCTGCTCGGCCAAAACCGGATCGTCGGCCACCATCGGCATGGATTTCAGCCATTCGGGCGTCATCCGCTTAGCGGGCACCGGCTTGGGCAAAATCGCCTCAAGCTTTGGATAGCATTTGAATTCGACCCGCATTCCTCAATCGCCTTTCGGTCGGCGGGACATCGATCCCGCCAGCGCATTGCCAGCATCAAGCGCCTATAGCACGGAAAGCTGGGTCACGACCACGTTCTGCCCCGCGCCAATAAGCACAAGACATAAGAAAAGCGGCCGTCCCGAAGGACGGCCGCTTCCCAAATAAGCTCTTTCGAGCGGCGGGAGCCGAAGCTCCCAGCCGGAACCCGAATTAGAACTTCACCTGGCCACCGACCATGAAGGTCACCAGGCTGTCGAGCTGCGTGGAGGTCGACGGCACGTCGACGTCCCACCACATCACGTTGCCGTAGATGTTGGCGCCAGCGGACTTGATCTGCTGGTTGAAGCCGATACCAACGGCCTGGCCGTCGATGTTGTCGCCACCAACGTCCTGCGTGCCTTCGAAGTGCACGCCGATACCCGTGGCACCCAGCGAGTTCATGTTCGCGGTGTAGCCCAGGGTGGCACCATAGGTGGTGTGGTCGTTGCCGGAATCCGGATCCTGCTTACCGTACAAGCCGGTCAGGGAGATGCCGGAGTCATGCTTCACGGACGCGCCGATCTGCCAGGCGTCGCCGTTGGTGCCGGAACCGGACAGGTTTTCGTAGAACGCACGAACGCGAACCTGGACGCCACCGAACTTGTTGTCGTACTTGGCGCCGATACCCCATTCGCCCGAGTCGTACAGGTCGACTTCACCGACGAAGCCGTTCAGCTTCGGGGTTTCGTAGCGGATCAGGTCTTCACGGCCACGGTCGAAGCTCTTGAAGACAGTACGAACGGAGGTGGAGGACAGACCAGCGGTCGTGGTGTCGTTGCGGAACAGCATGCCGGCAACCAACAGCGAGGTGTCCATACCGGCGAAAGCGCCAGCGGCGTAGCTCAGGTCCAGACCGTCGGACATGCCGTCGGAAGCAACCGATTCCTGACCCATGACCAGCTTACCGAACTGCTTGTGGCTGAAGTAGATCAGCGCCTTACGTTCGTCGAAGGTGCCGCCGCCACCGGTTTCGGAGGACTGGCTGATGGTGTTCGGGTTGTTGGACTGCATTTCCATTTCGATCTGGGCGCCCAGGGTGACGGATTCGTTCACCTTACCGGAAGCCTTCAGGCCGAAGCGGGTGGAGCCGTTATCACCGTCCTGGTGGCGATAGCCGGATTCTTCACCGTCGTTGTAGAACATCATGTTGCGGTTGACCTGGCCGTAAACGGTGAGGTCGGTCGCGTTGCCGTTCTTGATCGAACCGGCTTCGGCGGGGGTGGCAACCGGCGCGGCAATCGCGAACAGCGCAGCACCCGCGGCACCAGCCATAAGGGTCTTTTTGAAGGTCATCGTTTGCTCCTTAGATGAGATTCACTCTTACAAATCCACTCTAGGTCTGAAACGTAGGCGATCCACACGTTGGCGGACCCGTTCCAGACCGCAGCAGTTTAGCGTCTCGCCTCTGTTTCAAAAGGGAAATCACATGAAGGTGTAGATTTTTCGGAACAGTGTTGCTCGAAAGACACATATTGCTGACGTTCCGTTAAATTCCGGCCTGTTTCCAATGGTTGGCCCTACCCGAATGATGCCACTGCCCCCCAACGTTGCCAAAATGTCACGCCACTGACACATGCCGACGAATCCCGGCGCCGCCTTGATCCTGGCGGTTGAACCGGCGGACCGTCGGGGTTAGATGAAGGCAACGAACATTGGAATCGCCAAACCTAAGGAGCCCTCCATGCCGCAATACGACTATGACATGATCACCATCGGCGGAGGGTCCGGTGGGGTCCGCGCGTCGCGGTTCGCCGCCGGCACCTACGGTGTCAAGACGGCCGTGATCGAAAACATGCGGATCGGCGGCACCTGCGTGATGCGCGGCTGCGTGCCCAAGAAGCTGTTGGTTTACGGCGCCCATTTCGCCGAGGACTTCGAAGACGCCAAGGGCTACGGCTGGGAGCCGGGCGAACCGTCCTTCGACTGGGGCACGTTGATCGCCAACAAGAATGTCGAGCTGGATCGCCTGGAAGGGGTCTATCACCGCCTGCTGCGTGACGCCGGTGTGGACGAGCTGACCGGCATGGGCCGGGTGGTCGACGCCCATACGGTCGCGGTCGACGGCCCGGACGGCACGAAGACCTACACCGCCAAGTACATTCTGATCGCCACCGGCGGCTGGCCGACCCTGCCCAACATTCCCGGTATCGAACATGCCATCACCTCGAACGAGGCCCTGGACCTGCCGTCCCTGCCGAAAAGCATCGCGATCGTCGGCGGCGGGTATATCGCCGTGGAGTTCGCCGGAATATTCAACGGCCTGGGATCCGACACCCATATCCTGATCCGCGCCGAGAATATCCTGCGCGGCTTCGATCAGGCCGTACGCGATACCCTGCATGATGAAATGGTCAAAAAGGGCATCACGATCCATCAGGAAACCACCGTGCAGTCGATCGAGAAAACGGCGAGCGGTTATTCCCTGCGTTTGAACGACGACGAAATCCTGGAAGTCGACTGCGTCATGTACGCCACCGGCCGCGCCCCCAACACCAAGGGCGTCGGGCTGGAGGAAGCAGGCGTCGCCATGTCGGCCAAGGGTGCGGTCGTCGTCGACGACAATTTCAAGACCAGCGTCGACAGCATCTATGCTTTGGGCGACGTGATCGACCGGGTGCAGTTGACGCCTGTGGCCCTGGCCGAAGGCATGGCCGTTGCCCATACCCTGTTCGGCGACAAGCCGACCCTGGTCGACTACGACAACATCCCGACCGCGGTGTTTTCGACCCCACCGGTCGGCACGGTCGGCCTGACCGAAGAACAAGCCCGCCGCGATCACGACGTCGACATCTACATGAGCCACTTCCGGCCCATGAAATACACCCTGTCGGGCCGCGAAGAGCGGACCATGATGAAGATGATCGTCGATCGTAAGACCGACCGCGTCCTGGGCTGCCACATGGTCGGCCTGGACGCCGCGGAAATGACGCAGGCACTCGGCATCGCCCTGAAGTGCGGCGCGACCAAGGCCCAGTTCGACGCCACCGTCGGCATTCATCCGACCGCGGCCGAGGAATGGGTCACCATGCGCACGCCCGTCCGCCCGGCCGAAGCGGCGGAATAAGGACAATAAAAAAAGCGGCGGGGAATTCCCCGCCGCTTCAGTCCGTTGCCGGATATTCTTTATATATCGATCAAACGATCTGCCGGTCCCGCAGGTCCGAAATCTCGTCGGCGCTGAGACCCAGATCAGCCAGGATTTCGTCCGTGTGCTCGCCTTTTTCCGGCGGATGCACGATCAGCTTGGAATCGGTCCGGCTCATGCGGATCGGCTGAGACATCATCTTGGTCTTGCCGAAGCAGGTGGTTTCGCATTCCTCGGCAATGCCCAGGTGCTGAACCTGTTCGTCGGCGAACATCCCGGCCATGTCATAAATCGGTCCGGAAGGCACACCGGCATCGTTGAAGGCCTTGACCCAATCGGCGCTGGTCCGATCCTTGGTCCGCTCGGCGATCAAGGCGTTCAGTTCGTGCCGGTTCTTGGAGCGCTTTTCCGAGGAATTGAAGCGGTCGTCCTCGGACCATTCCATGGCGCCCATGACCTCGCACAAACGCACCCAGATGCGTTCGCCGGCAGCGGCGATATTGATATGGCCGTCCTTGGTCGGGAACACGCCGGTCGGGATCGAAGTCGGATGATCGTTCCCGGCCTGGCCCGGAACCTCGTCCTCCATCAAGTAGCGCGCCCCCTGAAAATCGAGCATGAAAGCCATGGCCTGCAGCAGCGACGATTGCACCCACTGGCCCTGGCCGGATTTTTCGCGCTCGATCAGGGCGGTCAGCACACCCATGGCGCAGAACAGTCCGCCGGTCAGGTCCGCGATCGGAATGCCGACCCGCATCGGGCCGCGGCCCGGCTCGCCGGTGATCGACATCAGGCCGCCCATGCCCTGGGCGATCTGGTCGAAGCCGGGACGCTTGGCGTAGGGGCCGTCCTGCCCGAAGCCCGAGATCGAGCCCAGGATGATGCGCGGGTTAACGGCCTTCAGCGCTTCGTAGCCGATGCCCAGCTTGTCCTTCACATCGGGGCGGAAGTTTTCGATCACGACGTCGGCCCCTTCGACCAGACGCAGGAACAGCTTGCGGCCTTCCTCTTCCTTCAGGTTCAGGGTCAGGGAGCGTTTGTTTCGCTGCAAGTTCTGAAAGTCGGCGGTATGGCGCTTGGCGCCCAAGGTTCCGTCCGGCTCGATCGATTCCGGCAGTTCGACCTTGATCACATCGGCGCCCCAGTCCGCCAACTGGCGCACGCAGGTCGGTCCGGACCGCACCCGGGTCAGGTCCAACACCTTTACATGATCAAGGGCAGTCGACGCGGCGATATGTGCCATGAATTTCGTTTCCTCTCCGTGGTCGTGGCCCTGTTCTTCGTTGTCGGGGGCCTTGTATACAAAGTCTATGTGCCGTTATCGGAATTTCCGCGCGGCAGGTCAATCTCAGCCGCGCGCGGCGGCGTCCTTCCAAAGTTGCTCCAAGCCCTGGGTCAGCGCCTCGGCATAACCGCGTCCGTCGCTGATCGGCGATCCCTGGATCGCGGCGCGAACCCCGGCCCGGCTCAATCCCGCCTCGGCCATGATCGCCGGATGGGTCGATGCGATCCGCACGTAGTCGTCTTCGTCAGCGGCGACGAAGGCCCCCAGCCCGCATAGGCTGAGATGGCTCAGGCTGTGGCGGCGCGCGAACGTCTCACCCGGCAAGGTCACCACCGGCACCCCCATCCACAAGGCCTCCAACGTCGTCAGCCCGCCGGAATAGGCAACCGGGTCCAGGGCCAAATCAATCTCGTTGTAGGTTGCAAGCAATTCCGGATGGGGCGAGCCGGGCCGCAGGTCCAATCGGTCCGCGTCGACGCCCATCGCCGCGAACCGCTGCGTAAAGTCGCGCCGGACTTCGGCATCGGCGAAGGGACCGGCCTTGAGGATCAGGCGCGATCCCGGGGCGGCCGCCATGACCCGGCCCCAAAGCGCCAGGGTCCGGTCGCACAGCTTGGGCAGGGCGTTGAAGCAGCCGAAGGTCAGCGGCCCGCCATGGTCCGCCGGGCGGCCCGACAACGCGGGCAGATACGGCGGCGGCATATAGGACAGATAGCCATTCGGCAGGCGCAGAACCGTCTCGGCATAGGCGCCTTCGGCACCATCGGGAATATGGAAGCGGTCGGCGACGATGGCGTCCATGGCATCCAATCCGGTGGTCGCGAAATGAGCGAAGGCCAGAACCTGAATCGGAGCCGGGCGAGCCGTGAACAATTGTAAAAGCTCCGACTCCTCCAACCCGGTCGGGCTGATCAGCACGTCCAGTTCCCGTGCGACCAAAAGATCCAGGGTCTGTTGTGGCGATCGCTTCGACACGTCGTGCCAATGGGCGGCACGGTTTCGCAACTCGCCGGTCAGCGGATGTTCCGTCACGTTCTGGGCGAACAGTTCGATCTGCACCCGATCCGGGTCCGCATACTTCATATAGGGCGCCAAGAACTGGCCGCAGGGATGCCAGCCGAGCTTGCCGGACAGGATGCCGACGCGCAGCGCTTCACCTTCTTTATATGGACACCGCCGCTGCTTGACCGTCGGCAAGGCCAACGCCTGGTTCCAGGCCCGCCCCGCCGCCAACAGATCGCCCGGTTTGGTCTCGGGCAGGTAATTCAGGTTGAGCGCCCATGCCGCCGCCGGATAGGGCGCTTTGGGCAAGGCATCCTTGGCCTGGGCAAAGGCCGCAACCCCCTCGGCAACGCGGCCCGATGTCACCGACATCGCCGCCATGGCAAGACGCGCATCCCAATCCCCGGGATCGCGATCCAGAAGGCGGCCGAAGGATTGACGGGCGCCGTCGTAGTCGAACGCAGTCGCCTGCTCCCGCGCCAGGGCCAGCAGGGCCCAGCCATCGTCATCCGTTGCCGTCTCGACCATGGATTCCAATTCGCGCCGCGCACGGTCGTGCTGACCCAACGCCATCAGGTCCGAGATCAAAGCACGGCGGACTTCACCCATCGTCGGATCGAGGGCCAGGGCCTTGTCATAGACCTCGACCGCCGTTGCCCGGTCGCCCTGGTCGCTCAAGGCGTTGCCCAGGTTGGCCAGGATATCGGCACGCATCGGGGCCATGGCCGCGGCCCGATTGAATTGCTCAAGCGCCGCCGACCCGTCCCCCAGCCGGCGATAGGCCGCGCCCAAGGCGTTGATCACATTGACGTCGTCGGGCATGGCGTCACGCGCCACCGACAGCGCGCGGATCGCGGGAGCAAGATTGCCCAATTCCAATTCGATGAAGCCGCGCAAGTGTGCAATCTGCGGCACCGCGCCGAAGGTCTTTTCCAGACGCTGCACAATCTTTTGCGCCTGGCGGAAGTCGCCTTTTTGAAAGGCCTTCACCGCCTGCTGAAATTTCGCTTCGGCGTCGCCGCCCCCCGAACTGCGGCGGGGGCGTGGGCCCCCACCCCTCTGCTTGGCCATCTCAGGCTCCTTGATCGGCGGGCTGGTCCTGTTCCGCCGTATCCTCGGCGTCGGGCCCGCGCGGGTCGATGGTGATCACTTCCGGCGACGCGCGCGGCACGGGGATGAAATCGTCCTTGTCCTCGGTCGGCGTCGCGGCGCGCTGCTGCATCCGATAGAACGCAAACGCCGCGGTCAGCAAATGAATTACGGCGGAATAAGCGAAAAACGCCGTCGGCGTCGTCAATTCGACAATCGCCGAGGCCAACAACGGCCCGATCACCGCGCCGATGGAAAAGACCAAAATCAAAGTCGAGGCGATTTCGACGAAGTCTTCCGGGTTGGCCTGATCGTTGGCATGGGCGATGGCGATAGCGTACAGCGAGAACGAAAACCCGCCATAGATAAAGGCCAGGACGAACAGGATCGTCTGCGAGACCTCGCCGAACACAGTCATCGCCAAGCCGCTGGCGACGCCGCCCAGGCAAATCACGATGATCACCCAGCGCCGGTCGACCAAATCCGACCATCGGCCGAGCGGCCATTGGAACACGGCGCCGCCGATGATCAGCAGGCTCATGAAAAGCGACAATTCCGCGATCGACGTCAACTCGGCCTGCGCGAACACCGGCACGATGGTCCAGACCGCACCGTTGACCAACCCCACCGTCAAACAGGCGATCATCCCGACCGGCGAAATGGAGTAGACGCGCGGGATGCGAATCTGCACCTGCTGCAACGGCTGAGGGGCGGTGGTTCGGGTCAGGGCGACCGGGACCAGGGCCACGGAGACCAGGACGGATCCGACCACGAACAATTGGAAACCGGCGGGCTCATACAAGTTCAGCAGCAATTGCCCGATCGTGACCGCGCCCAAGTTGACGATCTGATAGATCGACAAGATCTGGCCCCGGTGTTCGCGCCCGGCGCGTTCGTTGATCCAGCTTTCCATCACCATGTACAGGCCGCACAGGCAAGCCCCGGTGATGAAACGCAACACCCACCAGGACGCAGGCTCGACCCAGACGACGTGCATCAACTGCGCCGCCGAGGCGATCGTCCCGAACACGGTGAACGAGCGAATATGCCCAACCCGCGCGACAACGCGCGGCGCCCAGAAACAAGCCAGGATATAACCGAGATAAAATGCAGCCCCCATGACACCGATGGCGAAGGGGGAGAACCCCTCCAGCCCGGCGCGCACAGGAAGCAACGTGCCTTGCAAGCCGTTCCCCGCCAGCAAGATGCCGAAGCTGAGGAACAGTGCGGCGACCGGAACCAAAATGGCGACCACGTCGTTTGTTCTTCCGTCTGCCCGTTAGAAAATGGGCGTAGACGCTACCGCATGGCCCGCAGCGCCCGCAACCCGTCGGCGGGAATCAACCGTTGAACGGGCTTCCCGCGCCGCCGGCCAGGAAAATACCGACGACGATCATCCCTGCGCCGACCCATTGCATGGGGCTGAGATGCTCGCCGAAGAAAAAAACCCCCGCCAGGGGAACAAGAATGAAACCCAAAGCGATGAACGGATAAGCCGTGGACAGCGGCATCGTCCGCAGGATCGTCACCCAGATGAAGGTCGCGGTCCCATAGATGGCAAAGGCGGCGATCAGCCATTTGTTGAAAAACGACTGAAAGATATTGTCCAGCCCGGCCCCGCCCATGGCGGCCTTTTTGAAACAGATCTGCCCGGCCACGATCATCATCAGAAAACCGGCGAGCTTGAGATAGGCCATCATGACGTACTGTCCTTAAAATTATTGTGTTCGGGGCGTCCGGCGGAACCGGGCCACCCCCCATCGCGCCGCCTGGACGAGAACCGTTGCGATACTCAAGGCAAACACGGCGATCAGGGGCACGTTGTACCGAGTCACGTTGACCGAAACAAATGCATAGAGACCGAGCATGAAATAGGGCGGCAGGCAGAAGACCAGAAACGGCAGCGCCTTGCCTCGTCGGCGCAACACCCAAAAGCAGACCGGCAACATCAAGAAGCCGACAAAGCCGATGTATTTGCCGACCCATTGCCCCCGCGCCGCGAGGGAGAGCGTCACCGCCAGATGCTTGGCCAAATCCCCCCAAACGTATTCCCGCAGCAAATATCCAAGCGCACTCGGATGCTGGCCGGACGCCGCGTAGACCTCTTGGAAAAACGGCCCGCGTCCCATCATGTAGAACGAGTCCGATCCATACCAGGTCAGGCGCTTCCAAAGCTCTTCCTGAAACAGCGCCGAGGCCAACCCGTCACCGAAATCAGGCAGCCAGTAAATGAAACTGACGCCCCATTCCCGCCAGGTCATGGCGTTGTAGGCCAGACGCTCGACCATCACCCGCGGGCCGTACCCTCCGCTGACACCGGCCAGATCGAACGTCACATAATTGCGCAACCACCATGGCCCCAAGACGATCGCCACGCCCAATGCGAACGCTGCCCCCATCCCAATCGCAGCGCGCCACGACCGCCCCGCGCCCGCCCGCGCCCATAGGACGACGACCGCCACCATGAAATAGGCGAGGTATAGATAAGACGCCCGCGTCAACACCGCCCCTGCCAAGGCCACCCCCATCGCCGCGACCTGCCACCACGGAACCTCGCGGTCGGTCAGAAATCTCGCGAACAACCAGCCGAACAAGGCGAAGAAGAAAAAGGCCGCCGTTTCGGTCAGGATCAGCGAGGCGTAATTGGAAAATGATTTTGACGCCAGCAGGACGACCAAGGCCAACCAAGGGGTCCAGCCATCAACGGCCAGCCGCCGGATCGCCAAAAAACAAAAGAACACGGTCAAGGCGACGGCAATTCCCTGAACGGCGAACAAAATCGTCAGCCCGCCCAGGTCGCAAACCGCACCGTCCTTGGCCACGCAGCTCAACGCCGCGGCGAGATCTGCGTCCAGCGCCGCAAGCACGGCGACCGATACGAGATAGACCGGACCGAAGAAGGTTCCCAAAGTCTGATTGAACTGACCTGGGTCGTGCAGAAGCTGATCCGCCAAGGTCGCGATAATCTTGGCATAGAGCATCGAATCGGCGACCGGGCGGCGGAATTCAGGCGCCAGGGTTTGCATCAAAACAACGACCAGACAAATGGCCAGCGCCAGCGCCCCCTGGATTCGGTTGCTGTGGAACGGACAGGTGGCGGCTTGATCCGGTTGCACGTCGATCGATCCCAAATAGCGGTGCGCCGAAAACCCGGGCACCGCGACTTGTAGTCCGGTGACCGGCGAGGATGCAACGACGCCGAGGGCTTACGCTAGTCCCGGGGTTTGTCGATCCGGCCTTCTCCGTTATCATCCCCCGCACCTGGCCCCCGCACCTGGGCCCGAACCCGGTATCGAGGAGGATGCCATCAACACCGCCGCCCCCAATTTGTTCGAACCGCCGGCCCGCCCGCAATACGCGCGGGGCGACCACACGCCCCTGTTCGCCTGTCGCGATTGGGAAGGCAAACCGTTCGATTTCTATTCGGCCGTCACCGGCAAGCCGGTGGTGATTTTGTTCACCGGCGGACGCGATCTGACATCCCTGGCCGCCGATGGCTTGGACCCGGCGATCCTTGCCGCCGACGGCGCGCAAACGCTGACCATCGTCACGGGCGACATGGCTGCTGCGGCCGCACAGAAGACAGGGGCCAACTGGCCGCACCGCGTCCTGGCCGATCCAGGCAGCGAGATCACCAACGGGTTCGCCGGATTGTCCGGCGTTTCCGCCCCTGCCGTCTATGTTCTGGACCCCAATCAGCGGCTGGTCGGCGCGCGGGCATTGTCCGCGGGTGCGTCCGACCTAAGCAAGTGGCTCGGCGAGATGCTGGCCTTGACCGACCATGGCCGGGCGGAATCGGTCATTCAACGCGCCGCCCCGGCCTTGCTCATTCCCCGCGCCCTCGACCCTGAGGACTGCAATTGGCTGATGGGCCTGTGGCACAACGGCGAGCGCGATGACGGCACCGTCGCGGTGGGCGCATCTTCCGGCGGTGGGGTGCAGGTCGTGCCTACGACCAAACGGCGCGAAGACTATTACATGCGCGACAAAGGCCTGGAGCAGAAGTTGTTGAACCGGCTGATGCCGCGCCTGGTGCCCGAAATCTCCAAAGCGTTCCATTTCGAAGGCTACGGCGTCGAAACTTTTAAGATCGGCTGCTACAAGGCGGAAAAGGCCGGGTTCTTCACTGTCCATCGTGACGATACCAGCCCCGCGACGCGAAACCGCAAATTCGCGGTGACCCTGAATCTGAACACCGGCGATTACGAAGGCGGCGATTTGCGCTTTCCCGAATACGGCCCGGAATTGTTCCGTCCGGAAAAAGGGGCCGCGGTGGTGTTTTCATGTTCTTTGCTGCACGAAGTTCTGCCGGTGACAAAAGGGCACCGCTTCGTGCTGCTGACGTTCCTGACCGTTCCCACGCAATAGACACGTCCGGGAACCACCGGAAAACACAAATTGCCGGCCCGGCGCAAGCCGGCGGAAAATCACATAATGAATTGATTTGTCAGGAGAAAGTGGCGCGCCCGGGAAGACTTGAACTCCCAACCTCCTGATTCGTAGTCAGACGCTCTATCCAATTGAGCTACGGGCGCAGGGCGGGGCCTAGTGGCGCTCCCGCCGAGAAGGAGCCGGACACTACTCCACCACTTCCCGCATTGCAAGCGCTAGGACGCACCCTTTTTTAAAGATCGTAAAAAGGCGAATCTGCGTATTAAAATAGGAACTTGTGGTGCTCCGGGCCATTGAGTACACTCGCCCGGAAACTGAGGGGTGGGGTATGTTTAAATTCATACTCCCTGGGAATTTATAAACAACTCCGGTTCCGATCGGAGAAAAACTCAAGGGCTCGCGGACGAGATGGGTTTTCCGAAACTGAGAGTTTTTTTGGCGGGGGCCGTGTTGTTCACGGGGGCTTGTTCGTTCGATGAGGACCTTTGGCCCTCGCTGAACGCGTCCGAACCTTCCGCTCAACCGCCGGCCGCCGCCACCGCGCAGGCGCCGCAACCCGCTGCCGAGTCGATGACCGCGCAGCCGCAAATTGCTGCGGCCGCGACGTCGCAACCAGCGCTCGGGTCAACCAAATTCGTTCCGTCCGGCGTCACGCCGGGCGATGCGACCGGCACCTTCGTCGGTAAAAAGGTTCAGGAACTGCGCGACGAACTGCAGAAGCTGCAAAGCTCGATTCTGCAGCACAATGAGCAGTTGCAGTCCCTGCGGTCGCGCATCGTCGAAAATTCGCAGCAATACCACGGCACCATCGCCGCCGTTAAATCCCGCCTGCAGGTGGGTACCACGCGCGGCAACCCGGTTCTGGTGCAGCAGTTCAATACGGCGCAGCAGGACCTCAACCGGTTGAGCCAGGACGTCGGCGAGATGAACAAGCTGTCCACGGGCGTGTCGAGCGATTCGACCCTGGCTTCGTTCCTGACCGAAAGCGTCCGGGCCGCCTTCAAGGTTTCCGGCGCCGTCGACGAAGACCACCGTCAGCTGGCCATTCTCGAAGACGAAGTCGATCAGACGGTCGTTCTGATCGACCGCCTGCATCGCGAAGTGACCGAGGACGTCCGCCGCCAGTCCAGCTGGATCGGCGCGGAACAGCGTAATCTGGTTCAGATTTCCGCCGGCATCCGCCAGGGCGAATCGCTGGGATCGTCCCTGCTTGACGCTGCCGTCACGGGCCGTGGCCCCGGCGCCAATCAGGTCGCCGCCCCCGCCGATACGGCCGGTCGCCGTCCGCTGGTGGTGATCCGCTTCGACCGTCCGAACGTGCCGTATCAGCAGGCGCTGTATACCGCCGTCAGCCGGGCCCTGGAAACGCATCCGACCGCCGTGTTCGATCTGGTCGCCGTGGCCCCGTCGGCCGGTGGCGCCGCGCGGGTCGCGATCAACACCAACAAGGCCAAGCGCCATGCGGAAGACGTCAAGCGCTCGCTGGTCGAAATGGGCCTCCCGCCGACCCGCGTTGCGGTGTCGTCGAAGACCCTGGCCGCAGCGAAGACGAATGAGGTACACTTGTACGTCCGCTAATCGACAAGATTCACTCCAAATCCGGGATACCGGCGTCAACGAAGGCGCCGGTTTTCTCGTTTCTGGGGCCTGCCTTTTCGGCATATTCCCTGTTCGCAAGTCCCCGCCAAGGCGCTAATACTGGGCTTATGAGCAATCCATCTCCTTCCGCCCGCACCGTTTCCTGGTCCGAGGTTCATGCCGACGCCCGCGCTTTGGCGCGCCGCCTGTTAGCCGTGCCTCACCCGGCCGGGCCGTGGAAAGGAATCGTCGCCATTACCCGCGGCGGGATGGTTCCCGCCGCCGTCCTGGCCCGGGAAATGCGCCTGCGCCTGATCGAGACACTGTCGATCGCCAGTTATGACGAACAGGACCAGGGCGGCATTCACATCCTGAAAACACCCGACATGGCCATGGCCGACGGCGGCCTGGGCTGGCTGCTTGTCGACGATCTGGTCGACACCGGCACGACCGCCCGCGCTGCCCGGCAACTGCTGCCCGACGCCTTGTTCGTGACGCTTTACGCCAAACCGGCGGCCCGCGACCTGCCCGATATCTTCATTCACGAAGTCGCGCAGGATGTCTGGGTTCACTTCCCCTGGGATACGGAAGAACACGACGGCGAATTGACCTATGCGCCGCCATTGGCCCCGGCGGCGGCAGAGACATCATCGTCCTGAATTTATCTTAAACCGGAAGAATACGGGGGCGCTCAGGCGCCTTCGACGTCTTTCGCCAGACGCTGTTCCAACTCGACCAGGTCCTGGGGCAAATCCGCGCCCGTGGCCCGCAGTTGGTTCAACAATTCCAGCAACCGCAAATGGACCTCGTGCAGGTCTTCGGATTGCTCGTCCATTTCGTCGACCGCCAGATTGATGGCGGCAAGAAGCTCGTTCGTATCCATGGGCCGGACTTTATCACCCGGCGTCGGGCGATGCCATCACCCATCGCCGTTCCGGCGCGGAAAAATGCGCGGCACAGGCCCCTTGCAGGCAACGGGGCGCAGGCCTAGGCTTTTCGCAAAATCAGGGAGACTTCCAAGCAATGACCGAAACCTACAAGCTTTATGCCGTCAAATACGGCACCCATCCCCGTCCCCAATCGCAGAATTTCCTTCAGCCCCCGGACCCGCACGATGCGCCCTATCCCATCGATTATTACGTCTGGGCCTGCGTTTCGGAAAACCGGACGGTTGTCGTCGATACCGGATTCGATGCCGATGCCGCCCGGGAGCGGGGCCGCACCATGTATCGCTGCCCGACGGAAGGGTTGAAGCTGATCGGCGTCGACGCCGCCGAGGTTACGGACGTCGTCATCACCCATATGCATTACGACCATGGCGGCAACCTGGAAAAATTCCCAAACGCGACCTTCCATATCCAGGATCAGGAGATGTCCTACGTCACCGGGCGCTACATGCGCTATCCGGTGCTGCGTAATTCATTCAACCCCGACGATGTCTGTCATTTGGTCAAGGAACTCTACAAAGACCGGGTCGAATTCCATAACGGCGACGAAGAACTGTTCCCCGGCCTGACCCTGCATCACGTCGGGGGCCATACCCAGGGCATGCAGTTCGTGCGCGCCTGGACCGAGCGGGGCTGGGTCGTGTTGGCATCGGATTCGATGCACCTTTACGCCAACTGGATTCACAAAAACCCGTTTCCCACGGTGCTGCATATCGGCGACATGTTGGAAGGCCACAAAAAGGTCGCCCGTCTGGCCGATGGTCCCGAGCATGTTATCCCCGGGCACGACCCGATGGTGATGGAAATCTATCCGCCGGTATCGGAAGAATTGAAGGATATCGCCGTGCGGGTCGATCTGCCGCCGCTGCGCCCGCCGTTTTAAAGACCAGGGGTCAGGCCCCGTCCGATAGAACCTTGGCCAAGGCCGTATCGGCTTCGGCCAGGGCCGCGGCCAGATTCGCGATCAGAGGCTCCTGATCGCTGCCCGGCGCGTCTTCGCGCAAGGCTTCATCCAAGGCCCTGGCCGCCTCGTAGATACGATCGGCATGCAGGTTGCCGCTGGCCCCTTTCAGGGAATGGGCCGACAGCTTCGCCGCTTCGGCATCGCCGCGCGCCAGGTCTGCCGAAATTTTGTCCGCCAGCCCCATGTATTTGTTATGGAAATCACCTAGAAGCTTGCGCAGCAAGGCATCGTTCCCGCGCAGCATTGCCCGCGCACCGGCAACGTCGAATCCTGGAATTTCGTCCGGCAGGCGTCCATTGGTCGCGCCGGCAGACGACTGCGGGGCCTTTTCCTTCCGAGCCGGTTTCGCGACTTCGGCTTTTTCGGGTTGGGGCGTAACGTCACCCCGCGGCTGAAAATCCTTCAGGCTTCGCGCCAGCGCCGAAAACAGGCTGGCGGCCTCGACCGGCTTGGTAACGAAATCGTTCATTCCGGCTTCCAAGCAAGCATCCCGCTCCGACGTCATGGCATGGGCGGTCATGGCGATGATCGGCAGGTCGGTGAACCGTTCGTCGGACCGAATGCACCGGGTCGCTTCGTAGCCGTCCATCTCGGGCATCTGCAGATCCATGAATACCGCGTCAAAGCTCCCGGCATGGACCATATCGCAAGCGATCTTCCCGTTGTCGGCCAGCATGACTTCGACCCCGGCCCCTTCCAACACTTCGCGGGCGACCTGTTGGTTGATGTCGTTGTCTTCGACCACCAACACCCGAGCCCCTTTGACCTTGTCCTCATCCGACGATCTCGCCGCCTCGATCAGGCGATGCGATTTGCGGCGTTCGGGCACGCCCGAGGCACGGTGCAGATCGACCGTGAACCAGAACGTGCTGCCCATACCGGGCGTGCTTTCGACCCCGATGTCACCGTCCATCAACTGCACCAGATTGCGGCAGATCGTCAGCCCCAGGCCCGTGCCGCCGTATCGCCGCGTCGTCGACACATCGGCCTGGGTAAAGGCATGAAACAGCCGGGCGCGCTGGTCTTCCGTCATCCCGATGCCGGTGTCCGAGACCTCGCACAGCAGCCGAACCCGCCCATCGGACAGACTTTGCCCGCGGAACCGCACGGACACCCGCCCATGCTCGGTGAACTTGATGGCATTTCCGCCCAGATTGATCAGGATTTGATTGAGGCGCAGGGGATCGCCGCGCAGTTCGTTCGGCGTGTCCGATTCGACATCGAAGTTCAACTCGATCGTCTTGTCACGGGCGTAGGCCGCCATGATCCCGGACAAGTCATCGACGACATCGGACAGCCTGAAATCGATGATTTCCAAAGACATCTTGCCCGATTCGATCTTCGAATAATCAAGGATGTCGTCGATGACATGCAGCAACGACGTCGATGCCGAGCGAACCTTGCCGATATAGTCCCGCTGTTTGTCATTCAACTCGGTTTTCAATGCCAGCCCGCTCAACCCGATAATGGCATTCAGCGGTGTGCGGATCTCGTGGCTCATATTGGCCAGGAAGCGGGTCTTCGACTCGTTCGCCGCCTCGGCATCATCGCGCGCCTGTTGGCGTTCCAGGACCTCGCTACGAATGCGCAGCACCATCGGCCGGAATATCGTTCCCCCCAGCAGCAACAGCGTCACGATGGTCAAGACCAGACTGCCGAGTTGCAGAACTTCCAGGCGATGGACCCGCTGATCGCTTTCCGTCTCGTATTTTTTGACGATGGCATCCAAGGCGTTCAGCAGGCGCCCCGGGGCCTGGTCAATCATGTAGCGCAGGTCCAAATCGTCCCATTGCCAGCGCATGGACGGTCCTTCGGCATAACTGCGCGCGCGATAAAGGAAGTCCGTCACCATGCGGTCGACGTCGGACACGGGCCCGAAATACATCGCCATCAACCCGGCGGGCATCCCAGGGGCAATCCGCATCTCCTGGCTGCCCTGGGTCAGGGCCTTGTGCGATTTCTCCATCAGATCGATGGATTTCAGCAATTCGGCGCGGACTTTCTCGACGTTTTCCGTCTTCTGCGTAGCGGCATCGGCAAGCCGCAATGACAGCATGGTGATGCGTTGCGACAGCATGCGTTGGCGGCCGCTGACGTTGATTAGGACCGAACTATCCTGATCTGCATCGATTACCGCCGACAGAATGAGGAACCCGCCGATCGCCAACAGCAAAAGAACGGCGATCGCGCCGACGAACCGGCGCGTGATGCCGCTGATAAGCGCCTTGATGTTTTCGGCAGTCATGCGTTCTCGGAAACCCGTCTGGCCAACCGGTCAGGACGCTACCGGCGGGACCAACTCATTGGCATGGGAGCACGCGGCGCCCCCATAGCGCCCCGGAAACCATAGCAGGGTTTTTGTGCGGTGCCATAACAGTTGCGAATTAGCCGCATTATACCGCGACGTTGTCGATCAACCGTGCTTTGCCCAACCAAGCCGCCGCCAAAACGCGGGCGGGCTGGGCCGCGTTGGAGACTTCTTCCAGCGTGGCTGCGTCACGCACCGTGACGTAGTCGACCTGCCAGAAACCGGCGCGTTCCAACTGATCCTTGGCCCATTGTTCCTGGGTGCGGGGGTTTTCGCCGCGCGCGACCTGTTCCGCGACCTGGACCAGGGTACCATGCAGAACCGGGGCCTGGGCCCGCTCGGCAGGCGTCAGATAGGCGTTGCGCGACGACAGGGCGAGGCCATCGTCCTCGCGCACGGTCTTGACCCCGGTCGCGGTGACCGGGATGTCCAGATCACGGATCAGGCGTTTGATGACCTGAAGCTGCTGATAATCCTTTTCCCCGAAAAAGGCCTCGTCCGGCAGGGATTGCAGCAACAGCTTGGTCACCACGGTCGCCACGCCGGTGAAGAAGCCGGGGCGGTATTCGCCTTCCAGCAGGTCGCCCAAACCGCCGACGTGAACCTGGGTCGAATGACCGCCGGGATAGACCTCTTCCACCCCCGGCGCGAACAACAGGTCCGCACCCTCGGCCGCGACCATGGCGGCGTCGCGCTCTTCGCTGCGGGGATAGACGGCATAATCTTCGTTGGGGCCGAACTGCGCCGGGTTGACGAACAGCGTCACCACGGTCTTGTCGCAGGCGGCGACGGATTGTTTGACCAACGCCACATGCCCCGCATGCAACGCCCCCATGGTCGGCACCAGGCCGACCCGCGCCCCATCTGCCCGCCATGCGGCCACCCGGGCGCGCAGGTCGGCGATGGTGCGGACGGTGTCCAAGGCGACGGCCCCAGTCATGGCCTTACTTCTTTTCCACGCCGTAGCAGTGCTCAAGCCCCGGGAAACGGCCGCTGCGCACGTCGTCGGCATATTCCCTGGCGGCGCGTTCCATCTCGACGCCCAGGTCCGCGTATTTCTTGACGAACTTGGGCGTGAAATCGGCGAACAGGCCGACCATGTCCTGGGTCACCAGAATTTGCCCGTCACAGGCAGGCGAGGCCCCGATGCCGATGGTCGGCACGGACACAATTTCGGTCATTTCACGGGCCACGGCCTCAACCGTGCCTTCGATCACCATGGCAAAGGCCCCGGCTTCATCGATTGCCTTGGCATCGGCGATGACGCGCTGCGCGCCTTCGTCGCCCCGGCCTTGAATCTTGAAGCCGCCGCGATTTTCCGCCTTTTGCGGCAACAACCCGACATGGCCCAGCACGGGCACCCCGGCGGCGACGATCGCGGCGACCGTATCGGCCATCTCGACCCCGCCTTCCAGCTTCACCGCCTGGGCTTCGGTTTCTTCGATCACCCGCTTGGCCGAAGCCACGGCCTGGGCGGTGGAATCTTCATAGGACCCATGCGGCAGGTCGACCACGACCAGGGCGCGCTCGGCCCCGCGGGTCACCGCGCGACCATGGGCGCACATGATATCCAGGGTTACGCCACGGGTGGTTTCCAGGCCATAGATCACAACGGCCAGGGAATCCCCGACCAGCAGAAAATCGCAATGGGGGTCCAGGAACTTGGCCATCGGCGTCGTATAGGCGGTCAGCGAGACGATCGGAGTCGCCCCCTTTCCAACCTTACGCGCCTTGAGTTCCTCCACGGTAATACGCGCCATGCCTACTCTCCGGCAGGTTGTTCTTGGTAGGAGCGCGGGACTTTAACAGACCCACGGGCGGGGTCAAATAGCAGCGATGGACCACCCCCCGGCCATCGGCTACATCTAGGGCCACCATGCTGCAATTTTCCAAATTCCGATCCCTCACCGCCGGTCTGGCGCTCTGCTTGTCCATCGCCGGATGCGCCACCCCGCCACCTAAGGCGGCGTCCGACCTTGACCGACCCTGGATCGGCCGGACATACCAGACACAGGCGGTTTCCGTCAGCCATCCCCTGGCCGCGCGGGCGGCCTTGGCCGTCTTGAACGAAGGCGGCGGTGCCATCGATGCGGCCATCGCCGCGCAAATGGTGATGACGCTGGTCGAGCCGCAATCGTCAGGCATCGGCGGCGGCGGCTTTTTGGTCCGCTATGACGGGAAAACGCGGGGAATCGAGACCTACGACGGGCGCGAAACGGCCCCGGCCTCGGCCCGCGAAGACATGTTCCTGGACCACCGCGGCATGCCGATCCCCTATCGCGACGCCATTCTGGGCGGGCGCGCCGTGGGCGTGCCGGGGGTGGTTCGGATGCTCGAGCTGGCCCACCGCGAACATGGCCGCCTGCCCTGGGCGCGGTTGTTCGCCGAAGCGATCCACCTGTCGAAAGACGGCTTTCCGATCTCCGAGCGCCTGGCCCGGCAGATCGCGGGCGACCGGCATTTGGCGAAATTTCCCGCGACCCGGGCCTATTTCTTTGACGGCGACCAGCCCAAAGCCGCCGGGACGATCCTGAAGAATCCCGCCCTGGCCAAGACCTTGGAAGCCATCGCCCAACACGGCGCCGACGCCCTGCACCAGGGCCCCATCGCCCAAGCCATCACCGACGCCGTCAGCAACGCCCCCTTTCACCCGGCGGCGATGACCCTGGCCGATCTCGCCGGGTATCAGGCTAAGAAACGGCCTGCGGTCTGCGCCGCCTATCGGGGGCACAAGGTCTGTGGCATGGGACCGCCGTCGTCGGGCGGGCTGGCCGTGGGGCAAGCCATCGGGATCCTCGACCATTTCGGGCTACAGAACGAAACGCCCAACAGCCCCCGCGCCCTGCACCTGATCGCCGAGGCCGAGCGCCTGGCCTTCGTCGACCGCGCCGCCTATGTGGGCGACAGCGACATCGTGCCGGTGCCGACGCAGGGTATGGTCGATCCGGCCTATTTGACGCAACGGGCCAAGCTGATTTCCCCCGACCGGGCGATTGAGGGCATCGTCGATCCCGGCGCGCCACCGGGCGCGAAGTCGGCCTTCCTCGGCCCCGCCGACCCGCTGAAGGGCCTGTCGACCGCGCATATGAGCATCGTCGATCGGTTCGGCAACGCCGTGTCCTTCACCACCACGGTCGAAAGCGCTTTCGGATCGCGCCTGTTCGTCGGCGGCTTCCTGTTGAACAACCAATTGACCGATTTTTCGTTCCGCCCGACCTGGCGGGGTCAGCCCGCCCCCAACCGGGTTGCCCCCGGCAAGCGCCCCCGGTCCAGCATGTCCCCGTCGATTGTCTTGGACGGCGACGGGCGGTTCGTGATGGCCGTCGGCTCGCCCGGCGGATCGCGCATCATCGGCTACACCGCCCGGGCGGTGTTGGGGGTTCTGGCCTGGAATCTGGATATGCAGTCGGCCATCGACCTGCCCCATGTCATGAACCGGGGCGGCGCGACCGAGGTCGAACAACCGCTGGTCCCGGCCATTACCGACCTGAGCGCCATGGGCCATGAGGTCAAAGTCGGCCGGATGATCAGCGGCCTGCAGGGCATCCTGAAAACGCCCCGGGGCCTGACCGGCGGGGCTGATCCCCGGCGCGAAGGCATCGTCCTGGGCGACGCCGGGGACGAAGGCCAGGTCGTCTTCCCGGGCCCTATGCCCCATGCCTGCAACGACGGCACGCAGCTTGGCCTGGCCTGGGCCGAGGGGTTCCTGAGCTGGACCGAGCGGGGCCAGCCGACCCGCATTCTGGCGCAGGTCGTATCCGGCTCGGGCGCGCGCTACGCCCTGGGCGATTACGAGGTTTGGGAACATCAAGGCGAGGTGCGGGTCACCGGCCCCAAAGACCGGCACCGCACCTGCCGCAAAGCCGCGCCGTAGCAAGAAACCTTATTTCACCGCCACGATGAACAGGCGGCGGAAGTGGAACAGCGTCTTGCCGTCGGCCCGCTTGGGATAGGCCTTCTGCATTTCCTTGGAATAGGCATCGAAGAACGCGGCGTTTTCGTCGGCGTCCGTCAGGGCGTCCAACAGCGGCTTCAGGGCAGAGCCTTTGGTCCATTCGGCGACCGGGTTATCCCCTTCCATGACCTGGGCATAAACCGTTTCCCAGATATTCAGGCTGGCCGCGTGCGGGGCCAGATAGTCGTAATAAACGTCCGGATCATGGACCGGGAATTCGCGCAGGACAGGCTCCAACTTGGCGCGCCAGGGTCCGGCTTCGACCACATCGCGCATCCCCATATGCGACGGGGCGGCATGGTTGTGGGGCATCTGCACGGCCAAAACCCCGCCCGGGGCCATCACGTTCATCAGGCGCGGAAACAGTTCTTCATGGCCATCGACCCATTGCAGGGCGGCGTTGGAATAGATCAGTTCCGCCGGGGTCTCGGGCGCCCAGGTCTTGGCGTCGACCTTGACCCATTCGCCGTTGGGGTGTTCGGCCTTGGCCTTTGCCAGCATCTCGTCCGAAGAATCCAAACCGACGTGCTTGGCCTCGGGCCAGCGGCCCATCAGGAACGGGGTGACATTACCCGGGCCGCAGCCCAGATCGTAGACGACGGAAGGCGCGGCGACGTCGATCTGATTCAACAGGTCCAACGCCGGGCGCATGCGCTGGCCCGCGAATTTCAGATATTGGCCGGGGTTCCAGGTGGGTTGCTTGCTGGGAGCAGTCATCGGGCAAATCCTTTTGTCGAGAATTCATTATCCATTGCCCAGCCCCCGGGGCCGGACTGTAGTGGCAGCGGCCATCGCGCGCAATCACGTTCGGGCACGTTCGTCTGGCGTCAAGCGCCGGGGAGGCGCAGCCGGAACACGGTTCCCTCGGGACCGGTGCGGTCCAGGTCGATTTCGCCGCCGTGGGCATGGACGACCTCGCGCGCGATCACCAGGCCCAGACCCGTGCCGCCCTCGCGCGCCGATCCGGCGAAGGGTTGGAACAGGCGGCTGACGGCCTGTTCCGGCATGCCGGGGCCATCGTCGGCGATTTCGATCGTCATCATGCCGCCGTCGAGGAATGCCGCGACGCGGACGGACGTCGCCCCGGCCTCGCGGGCGTTGCGGCCCAAGTTTTCAAACACCCGCAGCATCTGCCCGGCGTCGGCCATGAGGGTCAGGTTGTCCGGCACTTCGTTGTCCCAGGTAAAGGGCCCGTCGGAGGCTTCTTGGGTCAGGGTCTCGCCAGCCATGCGGACGACATCCGTCAGCTTGCAGGCCTTCAGGTTCAGCGTCGGCATCGTCGCCGAGGCATAATCCAGGGTCTGGCTGCACAGGTTCACGGCCCGGTCCATGGCCTTGAACATGCGCGGCACCAAGCGCTGAACGTCCGGGTCCTCGCTTGCCGCCAGGCGGTCGCCGATCAGCATCGCCGTGGCCAGGGAATTGCGCAGGTCGTGGTTCACCTTGGCGACCGCCGCCCCGAGCATGGCCAGGCGGTCCTTCTGCCGCAGGGCCTGACGCAATTCATGCTGCATCACCGCCAGTTCACGCTGCGCGATACCTATTTCGTCAGGCCGGTCCGACGGCTGGAAAATCCGGGTTTCGTCCTCGGGCGCCTGGCGGAAATCTTCCATGCTGGTGGTGATCCGGCGCATCGGCCGGACCATCAACATCATCAGGCTGACATAGAGCAGCCCCGCCGTGAACAGCGAGATCAACATCGACAGCTGGAAGATGCGATGCGAGAACGCCAGAATCTCATCACGCATCGGGGCTTCGTCGATATAGATGTCGATCTGCACGCCCGGGCGTTTGGGCGTTTCGCCGATTACCCGCAGGATGCGGTTCTCCTGCTGGGTCAGGGTCACGAAGGCGTCTTCGATCCAACCCCAAAACGTATTCATCCGCAGGTCGTACACGGCATCGACCCGGGGCGGCATCTCGCCGCCGGCGATCAGAATGCGGCGGTCGGCCTGCTTCAACGTGATGGCATAGGTTTCGGTGTTCTTCAGCAGGGTATGGCCCAGCTCGTCATAGGCCGCCTGTTCCGGCATGTTCTCGAGCGCCAGCGTCGCCAGATGGGCGCGGACGATGCGTTCTTCCAGATAGGTTTTACGAAACCGCGCCACCGACGGCGTGTAGATGAACAGCTCGGCCAGCATCACAAAGCCGACCGTCAACACCAGCAGGCGCGCGGACAGGCTTTGGTGGGCCCGGGGGTGATGCGGATTTTGATCGGCCATGCGTGAAGTTAAGCGGCCTGTCAGCCCAGCTTCAAGAGGAAGCGCACGATGGCGCGGGTCCGGTCGCTGAACAGCTTGGGCGTGAAGAAGCTTCCAGCGGCCCGTTTCGAGACCTCGCCCAGGGTCGGATACGGCATGATGACCTGCGCCAAATCGCCGACCTTCATGCCCTTGCCGACGGCCAGGGTCCAAAGGTGGATATGCTCGCCCGCCTGCCGTCCAACGATGCCGCAGCCCAGGACCTTGCCCTTGGGCGTGACGATGGCCTTGACCAGCCCCTCGGTCGCCAGCTCGGCCTGGGCCCGGTCGTTTTCGCGGAACGGCCAGCGCAGCACGGAGAATTCGATGCCTTTGTCCCGCGCCTGCTTTTCCGTCAGGCCGACCTGCGCCAGTTCGGGTGCCGTATAGGTCACCCAGGGCACGGCGGAATGATCGGCCTTGGCCGGCAGTCGAAACAGCACGTTCTTGATCACCACCCCGGCGTGATAACCCGCGACATGGGTGAACTGCAGCCCGCCCGCGACGTCGCCGATGGCGAAGACTTTCTTATTGGTGCTGCGCAGGCGCGCATCGACCTTGATCCCCCGGGGGGTATGCTCGATCCCGGCCTTGTCCAGGTCCAGGCCCGCGAGGTTGGGCCTACGCCCGGCGGCGACCAGGATATGGCTGCCCTCGATCCGCTCGACCGCGCCATCGGCCTCGACCGAAACGGCGACACCGGTCGCGGTCTTCTCGACGCCGGAAACCTTCAAGCCTTCGCGCAGGTCGATGCCGTCGGCGATCAGCGAACGGCGCACCACCTCAACCAGTTCCGGGTCGTCGTTGGCCATGATCGCGGCCATTTCCAACAGCGTGACCTTACACCCCAGTTGGGCATGGGCCTGGGCCATCTCGGCCCCGATCGGCCCGCCGCCGATGACGATCAGATGATCCGGCAGGGATTCCCGCTCGAACAGGCTTTCATTGGTCAGGTAGGGAACCGTGTCCAGGCCCGGAATGGGCGGCACGGCGGCACTCGACCCGGTGGCGATGACGAAGCGGCGGGCGCGGATTTCCGTCTCACCGGCCTGTACCCGGTCAGGGGCGGTGAACCGCCCGGCGGCGCGGATCACGGTCACGCCCAGGCCTTCGAACCGTTCCTGGCTGTCCATCGGGCGAATGGCGTCGATCACGCTTTCGACATGGCCGTAGACAGATGCCCCGTCGACGCCGTCGAGCGTGGCGCGCACGCCGAACCGTCCGGCTTCGCGCACCGCCGCTGCCGCATGACCGGCGGCCAGCAGGGCCTTTGACGGCACGCAGCCGTAATTCAGGCAATCGCCGCCCATTTCGCCCTTTTCGATCAGGACGACCCGCGCCCCCATCTGCGAGGCCCCGGCGGCGACGGACAATCCGCCCGACCCGGCGCCAATGACGCAGATGTCGGCGTCGATCATTTTCGGCGGCGTATCAGTCATGATTGGCTGCGGCGGGATTCCGCCGCTCCTTGATCTTGCGCAGCACCACCGGCACCAGGGCCAGGGCCGCCAGCCCCAACAGGGGGCCCATGATGTGCGGCTCGAACACGATGGTCAGGTCCGGCGTGCCGCCCTGATCCAAGACCGCGCCCAGGCCGTTGCCGACGCTGGCGAAGACGACCGTCGCCGGGGCGATGCCCAGGACCGTGGCGATGACGAAGGCCCCGGTCCCGACGTTTAAGAACGCGGGCACCAAATTGACCAGCCAGAACGGGAACAACGGCACTAGGCGCAGGAACATCAGGTAGGAAAAGGCGTTTTTCTGAAAGCCTTCCTCCATCCGGCGGACGAAGGGACCAGCTTTCTTATATAGAAAGTCGCCGATGGCGTAGCGCGCCGCCAGGAATACGATCAACGACCCTAGGGTCGCCGCGATCACGACCACCGTGGCCCCCAGGCCCGTGCCGAACACGAACCCGGCCAGCAGCGTCATCCAGATCGCGCCCGGGATCGACAGGGCGACGACCGCCGTATAGGCCAGCCCGAACAACAGGATCGTCAGGGTCTGATGTTCGGCATAAGTATCCAGCACCGCCATGCGGTGGGTCTTCAGAGCATCGAACGACAGGTATTGCTGCAGGTCGAAAGCGAAAAACAGGCCCATGGCCAGGACCAGCACCGCCAGTGGCACCAGCCGTTTCATCGACAGCCCACCCCCGTTTGAGGCTTCCTGCCTGTTCTGATCGAGCGCCTTAGACATGCTAAAAACCTTGTTCCGGAGAAGCGGCCCGAACGGCCGCGTTTCCCGGTTTCTATCCTTGCCGCTTGGAGCGGCACAAGGAAATGCGCCTCACGACGGGGTCAATTGCCCGTGAACGCCAAGTGAACGGCGCGGATATCCTTGGGTTTTCCTTGGATTCGCAGGAATAGCCGAGTCCCGTTGACTTCACGGGACCAAACCCTTAAAAAGCGCACTCGTTTTTCTAAGGAGACGTCGCGTGAAACGGACTTATCAACCGAGCAAGCTTGTCCGCAAGCGTCGCCACGGGTTCCGCAGCCGCATGGCCACCACCGGTGGTCGACGCGTGCTGGCGGCGCGGCGCGCCAAGGGCCGCAAGCGCCTGTCCGCCTAACAGCGCCCGCCCTCCCGTCAGCCGGTCGGAAGCGAAACGCCATGTCACCCACGGTGCCGAGGCTGAAACGTCGCGCCGACTTTCTGAAGGTGGCGCGGAAAGGCCGTAAATGGGCCGCGCCGGGGTTGGTGTTGCAGGCTTTGCGCCGGGAAACCGCAGAAGCGGATGGACGGACCGGGACGACCGGACCGGACATCCGTTTGGGTTTTACGGTGACCAAGAAGGTGGGCAACGCCGTGGTACGCAATCGGGCGCGTCGGCGCCTGCGGGCGGCCGCGGACCAAGTAATGCCTGAATGGGGGCTGTCAGGACATGATTATGTCCTGATCGGCCGCCAGGGCACATTAGACCGAGCTTTTCCGGCCCTGATCGGCGATCTGCGCAAAGCGCTGGAGCGGGTCGGGGCGCCGAACAAAGGGGGCGGACGCGACCGAAACGGACGCAGCCGCCGGGAGACCCGGGAGACATGAACTGATGGCGACGACGATAGCCGCCCTACCGGCCCGCCTCGCCCGCGCCCTGATCCGGGGCTATCAGCTATTCCTGTCGCCATTGGCGCCGGCTTCGTGCCGGTTTCATCCCACCTGTTCCGAATATGCCCGCGAGGCCCTGGCCGAACACGGTTTCTTCCGTGGTCTGGGGCTGAGCCTGTGGCGCCTGGCGCGCTGCAATCCCTGGAACCCGGGCGGTTTCGACCCGGTACCCGGCGCGCATTGCTGCGCCGAGCATGACCACGGCGACGACCGTGGCGCTTCCTCTCATTCAAATCTTCCCCAACCGCACGGGTCCTGAGAATTATGATCGAGAACAAGAACCTGATTTTGGCCGTCGTCCTTTCCGTGGCCGTGCTGGTGGGCTTCGAGTTGTTTTTCAAAACCACCCAGCCTGCGCCGCAGCAGACTGCGGAAAGCACCCAGCCGGGCGCGCAGCCGGGCCAGGCGCCGACCGCTCCGGCCGCCCCCGCCGCGCCGACCGGCGACGGTTCCGCCGTGCCGCCGCAGGCGCCGGGCGCACCCGCGGCCCAGGCCCCCGGCATGACGCCGAAGGCGACCCGGGCCGAGGTTCTGGCCACCAACCCGCGCATCAAGATCACGACCCCGCGCCTGTCGGGTTCGATCTCGCTCAAGGGCGGTCGGATCGATGACCTGATCCTGGCCGACTATCGGGAAACCCTGGAAAAGGACAGCCCGGCGATCACCCTGCTGAGCCCGCGCGGCGTGTCCGACGCCTATTTCGCCGAATTCGGCTGGATCGCCGCCAAGGGCGCGGACGGCAAGCCCGTCACCCGCGTGCCCGACGCCGACACGGTCTGGACCCCCAGCGCCCAGACGCTGACCCCCGAAGCGCCGGTGACCCTGACCTGGGACAACGGCCAGGGCCTAGTGTTCTCGCGCACCTATGCGATCGACGAGAACTTCATGTTCAAGATCACCCAGGGCGTCGCCAACAAGGGCGGTGCGGCGGTCGAGCTTTATCCCTATGGCCTGGTATCCCGCCAAGGCACGCCGAAGACCTCGGGCTTCTATATCCTGCACGAGGGCCTGTTGGGCGTGAACAACGGCGAACTGAAGGAAGTGAAGTACAAGGACCTTCAGGAACAGAAGATGGAAACCAGCGCCGGGACCGGTGGCTGGATCGGCATCACCGACAAATACTGGCTGACCGCGCTGATCCCCAACAAGGAAGCAGAGGTCACCAAGCGTTACGTCTATCGCAAGAGCGGCGTGATCGACTCCTATCAGATCGATTTCCTGGGTGCCGGCGTGAACGTCGCCCCCGGCGCTTCGGGCACGGCCGAAAACCACCTGTTCGCCGGCGCCAAGCAGGTCAAGATCCTGGATGCCTACGAAGAAAGCCTGGGCATCGACCGCTTTGACCTGGCCATCGACTGGGGCTGGTTCTACTTCCTGACCCGGCCGATCTTCTACGGCCTGCTGTGGCTTGAACATCATGTCGGCAACCTGGGCATCGCGATCCTGATCCTGACGATTTCGATCAAGGGCGCGTTCTTCCCGCTGGCCAACAAGTCGTACGAAAGCATGAGCAAGATGAAGAAGCTTCAGCCGGAGATGGTGAAGCTTCGCGAGCGCTATGCCGACGACAAGGTCAAGCTGAACGAAGAAATGATGTCCCTGTACAAGAAATCGGGGACCAATCCGGCATCGGGCTGTTTGCCGATCCTGATTCAGATTCCGGTGTTCTTCGCCCTGTACAAGGTTCTGTTCGTTACCATCGAAATGCGCCACGCGCCGTTCTATGGCTGGATTCAGGATCTGTCCTCGGCCGACCCGACCAACATCTTCACCCTGTTCGGCCTGATCGCCTGGGCCCCGCCGGAAATCATGCATGTCGGCATCTGGCCGCTGTTGATGGGCATCTCGATGTTCTTGCAGCAGAAGCTGAACCCGCAGCCGACCGATCCGACGCAGGCCAAGATCATGATGTTCCTGCCGCTCATCTTCACCTTCCTGCTTGCCAAGTTCCCGGCGGGTCTGGTCCTGTACTGGACCTGGAACAACCTGCTGTCGATCGCGCAGCAGTGGGTGATCATGCGACGCATGGGCGTCAAAGCCTAAGCAACCCGGGAGAGCGAGATGAACCAGCCGGGCGACATCACACCCGGCGTGGATTCCGGGGCCGAAGCCGACGACATTCTGTTGGAGAACGGGCGCCTTCTGTTCGCGCAGCAGGCGACGTTTCTTCTGGGCGCGGCCGGCCTGCCGCAGGTGCCGGACAGTGACTTGCCGGAAATCGCCTTCGCCGGGCGCTCGAACGTCGGTAAATCGTCGTTGATCAATGCCCTGACCGGGCGCAAGGACCTGGCCCGCACGTCCAACACCCCGGGCCGCACCCAGCAGATCAATTTCTTCGACCTTGGGGCCCGCCTGATGCTGGCCGACCTGCCGGGCTATGGCTATGCCAAGGCCCCGAAGGGCCAGGTCAAGAACTGGACCAAGCTGGTCAATTCATACCTCAAGGGGCGGCAGGAACTGCGCCGGACCTGCGTGCTGATCGATGCCCGCCACGGGCTGAAGGCGACCGACCGCGAGGTCATGTCGATGCTCGACGCCGCCGCCCAGCCCTATCAGATCGTCCTCACCAAGTGCGACAAGATCAAGGCCGCGGACCTGGAAAAACTGGTCGAGCGGACCGGGGCCGAACTGGCCAAGCACACGGCGGCGCATCCGGTCATCATGCGCACCAGTTCGTTCAAGAACGAAGGGATCGAAGAGCTGAGGGCCGAGTTGGCGACCCTGGCGCTCCCGGCGCAATCGTCCTAACCTCCCGCAAACGCTTCTATTTCACCGAACAATCAATTAGGTTCGCCTGCCATGACCGAGAACAAACGCACCATCGCCGACAAATGGCAAAGTCAGGCCCGGGTCCTGTCCGAGGCGCTGCCCTTCATGCGCCGCTACACCGGCCAGACCGTGGTCATCAAGTACGGCGGCCATGCCATGGGCAACGACGAGATGGCCAACCTGTTCGCGCGCGACGTGGTGTTGCTGCGCCAGGTCGGCAGCAACCCGGTGGTCGTGCACGGCGGCGGGCCGCAGATCGGCGCGATGCTGGAGCGCTTGGCGATCGAAAGCAAATTCGTCGACGGTCTGCGCGTGACCGACGAAGACACGGTCAAGGTCGTGGAAATGGTCCTGGCCGGGGCCATCAACAAAGAGATCGTCACCCGGATCAACGCCGCCGGCGGCATGGCCGCGGGCCTGTCCGGCAAGGATGGCAACCTGATCCAGGCCGACAAGCTGCGCCGCACCAAGAAAGACCCGGAAAGCAATATAGAGCGTATCCTGGACCTGGGTCTGGTCGGCGAACCGAAAGAGGTCAACCCGCATATCCTGGAAGCCTTCGAGGAATCGGACATCACCCCGGTGATCGCGCCGATCGGCGTCGGGCCGAAAGGCGAGACCCTGAACATCAACGCCGATACGGCGGCGGGCGCCATCGCCGGGGCCACCCATGCCAAGCGCCTGATCATGCTGACCGACGTGTCCGGCGTGCTGGACGCCGACGGCAACCTGATCCCGGAATTGACCGTGTCCAACGCCCGCAAGGCGATTGCCGACGGCATCATCACCGGCGGCATGATCCCCAAGGTCGAAACCTGCATCGACGCGGTCGAATCCGGCGTCGGCGGGGCGGTGATCTCGGACGGCCGGGTGCCCCACGCGGTGCTGGTCGAACTGTTCACCGAACATGGCGCCGGGACGATCATCCTGCCGGACTGATCCTTGCCCGGAAATCGAACATGAAAAACGGCCGGTGCATCACGCAACCGGCCGTTTTCATTTCTGCGCTGTCAGAAGGTTATCCGACGACAGGCGCGATGTTTTCCTGAATCCACCGGGCGATGGCCGTGACCTTGGCGTCGTCGCCGGGCCAGCCCATGACCTGCAGGCCGACCGGCAAGCCGTCGATCGCCATCAACGGCACGGTGACGACCGGCGCGAACAGCATCGACGACGGATAGTTGAAGATCGCGTAGCCGGTCGGATGTTTGACCTTGTCCGCGTCCGGTGCGCTGGCGTCCCACAACGGGGCCGGTCCGGGGCACGACAGGGTAATCGCCACATCGGCCAGTCCCGCCAGGTTGGCATGGGCGGCCTGGGCCGCTTCGCGCCGGGTCAGCAGGATTTCGTAATCGCCGACGGACATGGCCTCGGCCCGCTTGACCGCCCCTTGCGAGCGGAAGCTGACCTTGTCCCCGTACTGGTCGATCATGTTGCGGATCGCCCAACGGTTTTCCCATTGGGTGATTTCCCCGGCGATTTCCTGGGCGTCGACGATGGCGTGTTCCATGAAGTTGACGCTGGCGTTGGAATGCCGGTCGATCATCTCGATCCCGGCGGCGGCCATCTGGGCGCGCAGTTCGTTGAACGCGGCCTTGGACGCATCGTCGGTGAAGTTCCACCCGGCGGTTTCCAAAACCATCAGGCGCGCCGGCTTGGTCGCGGGCGGCGTGTCGTCCGGGCCCTTCAGGGCGCGGCAGCCACGGTCGCCCCCGGCGCGCTTGGCGATTTCGATGGCGACATGCCACATGTCCTGGATGCACCCGGCGTGCGGGCCGTGGGTGCTCATGCTGGTCGCCATGCGCTCACCCCGGTTGATGGCGCCCTGGGTCGGCTTCAACGAGACGTTGCCGCAGAACGCGGACGGGCGAATGATCGACCCGCCGACCTGCGAGCCGATGGCGGCGGGCATCATCTTGGCCGCGACGGCGGCGGCGGAACCGGACGACGATCCGCCCGGCGTGCGCGCCGGATCGAACGGGTTGGTGGTCGGCCCCGGATGATTGCCGCCCAGTTCGGCGGTCACGGTCTTGGCCAGGATCACAGCCCCCGCTTCGCGCAGGGCCGAAACGGCGGCGTTGTCGCGGGTCGGGAAATTGCCCTTGAAGGCTTCGCAGCCGAATTCGGTCGGCATGTCCTTGGTTTCCAGCAGGTCCTTGATGGAAACCGGCATGCCGTCGATGGACGACAGCGGCTTGCCCGCTTTCCAGCGGGCGGTGCTGGCGTCAGCGGCGGCGCGCGCGCCCTCTTCGTTGATCGCGGTCAGGGCTTTGACGACGGGTTCGCGCTCGGCAATGGTCGCGATGCAGCGCTCCAGGTAGTCCCGGGGGCTGTCCGATCCGTCGATGAAGGATTGCGTTTTGTCGTGGAAGGTAAGCGGTTCGTAGGTACGGGGGTCGTAGGGAATGCGCTCGGAGGCGGTCATTTTCGTCTCTCGTTCTTAACGGTTGGTCAGATACGCCACGCCCCTCTTCGCCAACGACCTTAGGCCATGCCGCGCAGGAATTCCAACTGCCATTCCATCTCGGCCTCGGACAGGCCATAGGGCGTGTTGCTGGACGGCCGGATGATTTCGACCGGTGCTACGTTGCCCAGACCCTGTTGCAGATCGACCGCCAGCTTGGGCGAACAGCCCGCTTCCCATACCAATGAGACAATACCCTTGGCCGAATTGGTGGCGAAGGCCTTGACCACCGCCGGCATCTTGCTGTCCGACAGAACGGCCAGGGCGGCCATCGCCATGTTACGGTCCTTGCGCCCGATGGCGTCGTAGATCACACCCTCGGTCAGTTGGCCCTTCTTGTTCATGTCGCGGGCCAGTTCCAGGGCCTCGTCACGGGTCAAGCGGTCCGGTTCCGGCTCCGCCGCGCTACCGTTACCCCCATTGGCGTCCGCGTCGGCATCCGGCGGCGGGCCGTCCCCGGCGGCGAGCCGAGCCAGGACCACAGCGCGGACCTCGTCCGCCAATCCGGGCGGCAGGTCGTTGCGCGCCAACATGGTGTCGATCAGGCTGTCGGCGACATATTCCGCCAACCGCTTCGCCGCCTTGTCCGACAGGCCGGGGCGGGCGACCAGGGGTTCGTGCAGTTCCGGGTGCTGTTCCGCCCGGTCGGCGATCTTGTCCAAGGTGCCTTCGGAAATATGGGCGCTGGGGTTGCGCAGCAGTTCCGCCGTGGCCTCGACGTCGCCGGTTTCGACGATCGCGTCGGACACGGTTTCCGACAGGTCGGCGCGCCGGGCCATGGCCTTGAGCCGCGCCGTATTGGCCCCCTCGGCGATGATCGTCACCAGGTCGCGGTCGGTCAGCACCGGCGAGAATTCGATCACCGGGTTGGCGACCATGGCGTCCGTGTCGCGGGCCAGTTGGCGGATCACCGCGGGCGGGGCCGAGGTCATTTCCTTCAGCGTTTCGGCCAGGACATAACGCACCCGCTGCGCCTGATCGCGGGCCATGTCCTCCAGCGTGTCGGCGGCCCATTTGCGGACCTTGATCTTCTGCTTGTCGGTCAGGTCCGGCATCATCTGGGAAATCTTCTCGCCCAGGCTGGCGCGAACCTCGGGGTCCGCGTCCTTCGCCAACAGGGCGTCGGCCTGCATCGGCGTGGCGCGGTTCCCGGCCAGCGCCTTGCGCACGTCGGGATCGCCGTCTTTGGCCATGTAATACAGGATTTCGGGCTTAGTCGTCATGGACGCGGCCAGACGGCGGCGCTCTTCGAGCTTGCCGCGCTGCGCGATTTCCGCGTCCTTGCCGTATTGGGTGGTCACGTAGGCGTTCCTCCTCCCGGAAAATTCCCCACCGGGCGGGGGAATATTACCCGACCGGCGGCGTTAGCCAAGCGGCAGGCGTCACACCCCCGCCCCGGCATCCGGGAAAAGCCCGCAAATGAAGCTTGGCCCGCGGCGATTCCGGCCCCTATATAAGGCGATGACGATCAAACATGACCCCGCCGCCGCCGAAACCTGGGTGTTCGATTTGGACAACACCCTGTATCCGCCCAGTTGCCGCCTATTCGATCAGGTCGACTGGAACATCACGCGCTATGTCGCCAATCTGTTCGACATGCCGCTGGAACAGGCACGGGCGCTGCAAAAAACCTATTTCCGCGAACACGGCACGACCATGCGCGGCTTGATGACCCTGCACAACGTCGATCCGGTCGAATTCCTGGACGCGGTGCACGACATCGACCTGACGCCGGTCGACCCGTCGCCCCGCCTGGACGCGGCCCTGGGCCGCCTGCCGGGTCGCAAGATCATCTTCACCAACGGCGACGTGCCCCATGCCGAACGGGTCATGGGAAAGCTCGGCGTGCGCCATCATTTCGAGGCCGTGTTCGACATCGTCGCCTCGGATTTCGACCCCAAACCCGCGCCCCATGTCTACGACAAAATGGCCAAAACCTACGATGTCGACCCGACCCGCGCGGTGATGGTCGAGGACATGGCCCGCAACCTGGCCCCGGCCCATGCCATGGGCATGACCACCGTCTGGGTCCGCCCGGCGGAAAGCACCGGCGCGACCTGGGCCCATGACGGCTCCGACGGCGGACACATCCACCATATCGTCGACGACCTGACCGATTGGCTGGAGCAGTTGACCCCCAACGCCTGAGCCCCCAATACCCGAGCGCCCAGCTTGGCTTGACTTGTGAATGGCCCTGTTTCATCTTCCGGGGCCGTTTTCGACAGAAACATTCAGCAATTTCCGGGAACCCGACATGACTCAAGACCTGCAAGCCGCCATCGAAGCCGCCTGGGACGGACGCGATGCCATCAACGCCCAGACCACGGGCGAAACCCGCGACGCCATTGAAAGCGCGCTGAACCTGATGGAAGCGGGCCAGGCCCGCGTCGCCGAAAAGATCAACGGCGAATGGACCGTTCACCAGTGGCTGAAAAAGGCGGTTCTGCTGTCCTTCCGCCTGAACGACATGGCGCCGATTTCCGGCGGTCCCGGCGGCTCGACCTGGTGGGACAAGGTGCCCAGCAAGTTCGAAGGCATGTCGGCCGACGATTTCAAGGCCGCGGGCTTCCGCGCCGTGCCGAACTGCATCGTGCGCCGCTCGGCCTTTATCGCGCCGGGCGTGGTCCTGATGCCGAGCTTCGTCAACCTGGGCGCTTACGTCGACGAAGGCACCATGGTCGACACCTGGGCCACCGTCGGCTCCTGCGCGCAGATCGGTAAGAACTGCCACATCTCGGGCGGCGCCGGTATCGGCGGCGTGCTCGAGCCGCTGCAGGCCGGTCCGGTCATCGTCGAAGACAACTGCTTCATCGGCGCGCGGTCGGAAATCGTCGAAGGCGTGATCGTCGGCGAAGGCTCGGTCGTCTCGATGGGCGTGTTCATCGGCCAGTCGACCAAGATCGTCCGTCGCGACACCGGCGAAATCATGTACGGCAAGATCCCGCCCTATTCGGTGGTCGTGCCGGGCTCGCTTCCGGGCAAGGAAGGCCAGCCGTCGCTGTATTGCGCGGTGATCCTGAAGACCGTCGACGAAGGTACGCGGTCCAAGACCTCGATCAACGACCTGCTGCGCGACTAAGCCCCCGGGAGCAGACCATGCCGCTCGACGCCCTGACCCTTTCAGAGGAACTGATCCGCTGCCCCTCCGTCACCCCGACGGAGGGCGGCGCGCTCGACCTATTGCAGCAACGCCTGGAAGGGCTGGGCTTCACCTGTACGCGGCTGGTCTTTACCCAGGACGGCACCCCCGACGTGGACAACCTGTATGCCCGACTGGGCACGGCGCAGCCCAATTTCTGCTTCGCCGGTCACACCGACGTGGTGCCGCCGGGCGATCCCGCCGATTGGGCGTCCGATCCGTTCAAGCCGGAAATCCGCGACGGGCGGCTGTACGGGCGCGGCGCCTCCGACATGAAGTGCGCGATCGCGGCGATGGTCGCCGGGACCGATGCCTTCCTGGCCGACAACGGCGCCCCCACCGGGTCGATCAGCTTTCTGATCACCGGCGACGAGGAAGGCCCCTCGGTCAACGGCACCAAGAAGGTTCTGGGCTGGATGGAAGAGCAGGGCGAAAAGATCGACGCCTGCCTGGTCGGCGAGCCGACCAACGTCACGGTCCTGGGCGACATGGTCAAGATCGGTCGGCGCGGCTCCCTGAACTGCACCGTGACCGTGCGCGGCACGCAGGGCCATGTGGCCTATCCGCATCTGGCCGACAATCCAGTGCCGAAGCTGTTGAAGATGCTGTCGGTTCTGAACGACGAGCCGTTGGACAACGGCAACGATCATTTCCCGGCGACCAATCTGGAAATCACCACCATCGACGTCGGCAACGCCACGACCAACCTGATCCCGGCCAAGGCCTCGGGCCGGTTCAACATCCGGTTCAACGACATGCATTCGGGCGCCAGCCTGACCAAGCTGATCGAAGACCGCTGCGCCGGTGTCTCCGAGCAATTGGGCGGCGTCGATTACGACCTGGACATCAGTGTGTCCGGTGAATCGTTCCTGACCCCGCCCGGGCAGTTGAGCGGCGTGGTCGCGGGCGCGATCAAGGCCGTGACCGGCAACGATCCGGAACTGAGCACCACCGGCGGCACGTCGGACGCGCGGTTCATCAAGGATCATTGCGCCGTGGTCGAATTCGGCCTGATCAACGAGACCGCGCACAAGGTGAACGAGAACGCACTGGTCACGGAAATCCATGACCTGGCGCGCATTTATCAGGATATCTTGAAGCGCTACTTCGCTTAGATCCGGCTAGCCCAAGCCAACTAACCTAAGCCAAGGAACGACGCGATCGCGCCCAGGCCGATCAGGGTCAGCAGCGTCGGCGAGGTCAACAAGCCGATCACCGACAGCACCAGCCCGGAAAAGCCCCAAAGCCCCTGTCCGGCGATCAAGGCCGCGACGGAAAAGGCCAAGCCCATGGGCACGAATACGATCCCCCAAAAGAAGATCGCCATGACCCCGCAGATCACGGCCAAATAGCCGATCACCGGCTTGTCGCGCAGCTCGTCGGCAATGCCCGGAACATCCGTCGGAGCCGACGGATCGGCGGCGCCGTCCGGACCTGTGTCATTCCCTTTAAGGGATAGGGGAATCTGTTTTTCCATCTGCCTAATATACGCCGTTCCAAGGTTCCGCACCATGGCGGGCGCGGATTTTCCCGCCCCGGCCCTGCGGGCTATTCATCGGGATAGCCGACCCCGGTCAAATACAAACCGTCGGCCGGGGCGGTCGGTCCGCCGGCGGCGCGATCCTTGGCCTCCAGCGCGGCCTTCAGGTCCTTGGCCGTCCATCGGCCTTCGCCGACCCATTTCAGGCTGCCGACCATGTTGCGGACCTGATGGTGCAGGAACGACCGGGCCTTGGCGCGAAAGTGGATTTCCTCGCCCACCTGGGTCACGTCCAGGACGTCCAGCGTCTTGACCGGCGAATTGGCCTGGCACTGGGTCGCCCGGAAGCTGGTGAAATCGTGGTGCCCGACCAGAACCCGCGCGGCCTCGGCCATGGCCGGAACATCAAGCGCGCCCGGCACCCACCAAACCACGCCCCGGTCCAGGGCCGGGGGCGGGCGGCGGTTCAGCAAACGGTAAAGATAGCTGCGCGAGATGGCGGAAAACCGGGCATGGAACTCATCATCCACGGCGACGGCGTCAAGGATGCTGACCGCATGCTCGCGCAGGTGAAAATTCAGGGCGTCGCGCACCGTATCGGCGGGCCAATCCTTGGTCAGTTCGATATGCGCGACCTGCCCCGTGGCATGGACGCCCGCGTCGGTCCGCCCGGCGGCGAACACCGTCACCTCTTCGCCGGTAAAGGCCGCGACCGCGGTCTCGATCGTTTCCTGAACGCCCAGACCGTTGGTCTGGCGTTGCCACCCGACGAAGCCGCGCCCGTCGTATTCCACCTTCAATCGAAAGCGCGCCATGGTCTGCGCCCCGCCCCGTTTCCTCGGTCGGCAAGGGCTATTGGCCCTTACGGACAATTTGATGCTATAAAAGTCGTTTAAAATAGGTATTTTAACGGTCCAAGGAAGTCAAAGGCACAAGTGTTAGTGCATAAAGACCTGCATACGGACCTGGGCAGACATCCATGAGCGACGCGGCCAAAGAAGACGACTTTCCCGAACCCGGCGTGCCGACGGGCGAACCGTCGACGCAGCGCGACGAAGATCGCGACGCGTTGCACATCCTGCCGCTGTCGATTTTGCCGTTTCAAACCCCGTCCCTGCACCGCGCGCGGCTGATCAAGAACGCACGCCTGAACAGCGTGGTCGAATTGTTCAAGGGCCAGGGCATCGGCTCGGGCCAGCTGGATGTCGAGGAACTGGCCAAGGACTACGGCTGGGCCGGCAAGGGCCGTAAGCGCCATCCCGACTTGGTGATGCTGCGCAAGCTCGCCCCGCTGCCCAGCTATGACGTCTATTCCCTACGCATCCTGTTCCGTCAGGAAGGGATCGAGGTCAATTCGATCGAAGATCTGAAGTTGTCCGACCACAAGGTCAAGGAACTGACGCAGTACATGACGCAGTTCACCCGCCCGCTGATTCAGGAAATCTACGGCAAGGACGATCTGAACATTCAGACCTTCGACGACATGGTCAAATTGTTCGAAAGCCCGGATGTGGAAATGGTCCGTAAGAAACTGGACCAAATGGCACAGAAGTTGCGTATCAAAATGCGCGATGTGCCCAAATTTCTAGAGGATTACGGCGACGTGTTCTTGTCCCTTTCCTATTTCCGGCAGTGCCTGGATGCGCTGGAGCCGATCATCGACGAATTCATGTCGTCGATGGACGAGATCCGCGACAATTTCCAGCTCAAAACCAACATGAACATGATGAACACCTGCGACCAGATCGAGGGTGCCATCAACGAGCTGATGGCCGCCATCTCGGGCCGCTTCGAAACGTTCGACCGCTATACCAACGGCATGTGGGACGACCTGACCGCCGACCGGTTCAAGACGGTGAAGAAATTCGTCGAGGAATATCACACCACCATCGGCGGCTGCCTTTGCGCATTGACCGTCAAAATGAACGCCTTTGCCGTGCGCTTCCCGTCGCCGACCGTCGGCGGGCCGATCAAGCGCGGCGAGTTCATCATGTCTGAAATGAAACAGGGCATCGAAAAAGTCCGCGAGATTCAGGCCAACGCGCCGAAGATCGAAACCGTCGAATGGGCAAAATAGGCGCGGAATGAGGATCGGATTGTGAGTCAGAAAGACGGTTTTACCTTTGCCGACCTGAATATGGACAAGGATATCGACGACGAGGATCGCGATTCCCTGCACACCCTGCCGTTGGTGATGATGCCGATCAAGACGGCCCCGCTGCGCCGCGCGCGCCTGATCAAGAACGCGCGCTTCGAGAGCATGGTCGAAATCTTCACCGACAAGGATACCGGCTCTGGCCAGATCGATATCGACGGCCTACCCGCCGAATTCGGCTGGAACGAAGGTTTCCGTCATCCGGACATGGTCCTGATGCGCAAGCTGGGGGACCTGCCCAGCTACGACGTTTATTCCCTGCGCATTTCGTTGCGCGACCTGGGTATCGAGGTCAACAACGTCCAATATCTGAAGCTGTCGGATTCCAAGACCGCGGAACTGAACGAATACATGCGCGAGTTCACGGGCCCGCTGATTCAGCAGATTTACGGCGGCGACGACGTCGACGTGAAAAGCTTCCAGGACGTGGTCAAGTTGTTCCGCTCGCCCGACCGTAAGAAAGCGCTCGAGAAGCTCAAGCTGATGGCGCAGAAGCTGAACATCAAGATCGAAGACCTGCCGAAGTTCCTTGAGGACTATGCCGACATCTTCATGTCGCTCAGCTACTACAAACAGATCCTCGACGACATCGAGCCGACGATCACCGAGTTCCTGGACACCATGGACCTGCTGCGCCAGAACTTCGCGATGAAGAACAACCCGTCGCTGATGTCGACCATGGACATGATGACGACCACCATCAACGAGTTGATGGCGGCCATCACCGGGCGGTTCGAAAACTTCGACCGCGGCACCAAGCACATGTGGGACAACATCTCGGCCGAGCGCTTCCGCCGGGTCGAGGCCGTGATCCGCGGATACCACACCACCATCGGCGGCGTGCTTTGCGCCCTGTCGGTCAAGATGGACGCTTGGTCCAACCTGTTCCCCAACATGGAAGTCGGCGGCCCCGGACGGCGCGCCGAGTTCATCATGACGGAAATGAAGCAGGGCATGGACCGCATCCAGATGATCGAAGATTCCGCGCCCATGCTGGCGGCGCTGGAATAGGCTTCCTTCTCCGTTCCTTTTTATTCCCCCTGGCCGCGCGCCCGAAGCAGCCGCGTCAGCCCGACGAATGCCGGGTTGGGATGAACGATCAAATGCACCGGCACCGCCGCCAAATAATCGTGGAAGCGTCCCTTGTCGATGAACCGGGCATGGAACGACGACATCGCCAAAACCTGTTGCAGCCCCGGCAAGATCCCGCCGGCTAAAAACAATCCGCCACGCGCGCCCAAGGCCAGGGCCATGTCTGACGCGGCAGAGCCCAAGAACCCGAAGAAGTGATCCAGCGCGCGCCGCGCCAAGGGGTCGTCTTCCGTCAGGGCGGCGGCCGTAATCTCGGGCGCGGTCCGGTCCAGGTCGTCGGTGCGCCCCGCCTCCGCCGCCAGGACGCCGTGAATGTTTTCCAACCCCTGGCCCGATACCAGGCGTTCATACGACACATGCCCGAACCGCAGGGCCAAGGCGTCGATGATCCGTGCCTCGGCGTCGTTTCGGGGGGCGGCGGTCATATGCCCGCCTTCGGTTGCGATCACCCCGTTAACGCCCAGGTGCGGCAACAACCCCGCGACGCCCAGCCCCGTCCCCGGCCCCATGACCGCCAATGGCGCGGGTGTCCCATCGGTCGGCCCGCCCAGATGATACAAGTCGTCGGCGCGCAGGTTCGGCAGGGCCAGCGCCAGGGCGGCGAAATCGTTGACGACCGAGACCTGTTCGATGCCCAGGCCATCGGCATCGATCGCCCATGGATGATTGGTCAGGACGGCTCGCCCGTCCGTGACCGGACCGGCGACGCAGATCGCCGCGCGTCGGGGATCGCGCGCGCCTGTCTCGGCCAGATAGGTGGCGAGGGCGGAACCAAGGTCCGGATGATCCCGACATAAGTAAGTTTTCGGCACGAGGAAATGACCCGCGACATCGGCCAGGGCGAACCGTGCGTGGGTTCCACCGATATCCGCAACCAGGCCTGCCAGGATCGCCATCGCGCCTTATCTCCGCACACTGGTCTGGGCCAACGTTTTCAGGAACGTCGTGCGCCAGCGGTTCAAATCGTTTCTGCGGATGACCTTCATCATCGATTGCCAACGCCGCCGGCGTTCCTCCAGCGGCATTTCAATCCCCTGGGCGATCGCGTCGGCGACCGCATTGGTGTCGTAGGGATTGACGATCAAGGCGTCGCTCAACTCCCGCGCGGCGCCCGCGAACCGGGACAGCACCAACACCCCCGGGTCCGACGGGTTCTGCGATGCAACGTATTCCTTGGCCACCAGGTTCATTCCGTCGCGCAAGGGCGTGACCAGCCCGACCCCACAGGCGCGGTAGAACAACGCCAACCGATCGCGGTCGTAACTTTTGTTGATGTAGTTGATCGGCACCCAATCGATGTCGGCGAACCGGCCGTTGATATGTCCGGCCTCGGCCTCCAGCTCTTTGCGGATCTGTTTATATTCCACGACCTCGGACCGCGACGGCGGCGTGATCTGGAAATACGTGACCTTTCGCCGATAGGCGGGATAGCGTTCCAACAATCGCTCGAAGGCGGCGAAGCGCTGGGATATTCCCTTGGAGTAATCCAGGCGGTCGACACCGATCAGCCAGCTCGTATCGCCGACCTTTTCCTTCAGCCGCCGGGCCCAGGACATTTGCTTCGGATTGGCGACGGGGCCTTCGAAGGCTTCGGGCGTGATGCCGACGGGAAAGACGCCGATCCGGAATTTCCGACCGAACACGGAAACCTGACCCGACTTCGTAATCTTGCCGCCTGCTTCGTGCACGACATAATCGCTGAACGCACGCATGTCGTTTTCCGTTTGGAACCCGATCAGGTCATAGGCCGCCAGCGAGGTCACCAACGAGCGATGCGCCGGCAGGGCCGTCAGCACCTCCATCGCCGGAAAGGGCGTGTGCAGAAAGATACCCATGGTCTGTTCGTGACCATGACGGCGCAGGCATTCGCCCAGCGGGATCAGGTGGTAATCGTGAACCCAGATAACGTCGCCGTCGCGCAGATAATGCGTCAGCCGATCCGCGAACAGGGCATTGACCTCGAGGTAGCGGGCATAGTTTTCGCGGCTGAAGGTCGTCAGGTCGAGACGGTAGTGGAACAACGGCCACAAGGTGCGGTTGGCGAAGCCGTTGTAATACTGGGCATAGGCCTTTCGCGTCAGGTCCTGGGTGATATAGGTGACATTATCGACCTCGGTCACTTCGCACGGCGTCATATGGTCGTTGCCGACCCGCCCGCTCCACCCGAACCAGATGCCGCCTTCCTCTTCCAAAGCTTCCTGAAGCGCCACGGCCAGACCGCCCGCCAGGACCTTGCCGCCTTTGACGTCGGGCACCCGGTTGGAAACGACGACCAGCCGTGAGGATGATTTGGTCATGGTCAGAATGCGTCCTTCCAAGACTTGCTCAACACTGTCGCCGAATTGATCAGGCCGACCAGGGAATAGGTCTGTGGGAAATTGCCCCAAAGCTCGCCCGTTTCGACGTTGATATGTTCCGACAACAAACCGACCGGGTTCAGGTTGGCCAGCATGTTTTCGAAGATGGCGCGGGCCTCGTCCCGTCGGCCCAGCTTGACCAAGGCATCAATGTACCAGAACGTGCAGATGATGAAGGCGTTTTCGGGCGTGCCGAAATCGTCGGCTTTGACGTAGCGGAAAACGTAGTCGCCGAATTTCAATTCTTCTTCGACCGCCGCCACGGTTCCGGCGAAGCGCGGGTCGTCGGCCGAGACGAACCCCAATTCCAGCATCATCAGCAGACTGCCGTCCACGGAATCGCCGCCCCAGGCATCGACGAAGGAATTGCGCCGGGCGTTGAAAGCTTCGGCCAGGATGCGGTCGCGCATGTCGTCGGCGGCCCGGCGCCAATAGGCAGCGCGGTCTTCCAACCCCAGATGTTCGGCGATTCGCGCCAGCCGGTCCGCCCCGGCCCAGCACAACACGCTGGAATAGGTATGGACGTGCGAGAAATTGCGCAGTTCCCACAAGCCCGCGTCGGGCTTGTCGTAAAGAGCCAGACAGTGTTCGCCCAAAGGCTCCAGGATAGTGAACAAGACCTCGTCGCCCTGACGGGTCAGGCGTTTGTCGAAAAACACTTGCGTGACCGACAGGATCACGCTGCCGTAAACGTCGTTCTGAATATGCTCATGCGCTTGGTTGCCGCAACGCACCGGTCCCATGCCGCGATAGCCCGGCAGGGTCGTGATCTCGCGTTCCGCCAGATCGTCGTCGTAGGACAAACCATAGACCGGCTTCAGGTGCCCGTCGGCCTGCGCGATGATGTTGGTGATGTAGCCCAGGTAGCCTTCCATGGTCCGCGTCACACCCAGACGGTTCAGCGCCGCGACGACGAAATAGCCGTCCCGCAGCCAGCAGTATCGATAATCCCAGTTGCGGGTCGAGCCGTCGGATTCAGGGATCGAGGTCGTCATCGCCGCGACGATCGCGCCCGTTTCCTCGAAGTTGCACATCTTCAACGTGATCGCGGCGCGGATCACCGTTTCCTGCCATTCGAACGGCAGGGACAATGAGCGGCACCAATCGCGCCAGTAATCGACCGTTTGGTCGTAGAATTCGCGCGACATCGTGGTCGCCCCCACCGGAACGGTTTCGTCCGGCCCGAACAAAAGGCTGGCCGGCCGGTCCAACAGGAACGGCGTTTCCTTCAACACGTACGACACCGGCAGATCCGTGGTGCAGCGCATGACCACGTCCGAGCCCAGATAGCGGATGTGGTTTGAGCCGCGCGTCGTCTCCACGCCGCTGCGCCCCCAATCCCTGGCCGGGCGCAGACGCACCCGAATGCGCGGACGACCACACAGCGGGCGCAGATGGCGCACGAACATGGTCGGACGGAACGTCCGGCCCAGCTGTTTGAAGCGCGGCACGTAGTCGGTAATTTCGACCGCATTGCCGTCGGCGTCCCAAAGGGTGGTGACGACGATGGCCGTGTTCTCCAAATAGCTTTGTTCGCTGCGGACATGACCGTCCAACACGATATCGAAAAACCCGCTGTCTGCTTCTTCGCCATTGCGCAACAGATCACAGAACACCGGATCGCCCGCGAAATCGGGAACGCATCCCCAGACATAGCGTCCATCGCCGTCCAACAATGCCGCCACCGCGCAGTTGCCGATCATCGCAAGGTTCAGGTCGTTCATGGTCTCGCCGTCTTCTCCGTCTGTTCATCGTTCATGCGGGACGGCATTGCCCCGACCATTTCCATCAACCAGCGGCGCACCGCCGATACATCATCAAGGCGCGTCCCGGCGGCGGTCACCCCCGCAGCACCGATGCGCACCGAAACCCCACCCATCGCGTTGACGGCGCGAAAGGCGTCTTCGTCCGTGACGTCGTCGCCGAAGTATACCGGGCGACGACCGCGAAACGGCGGAGCCTGCATCAACTGGGCGACCGCATGCCCCTTGTCCGCCGTCTTGGGCTTCAATTCGTAGACCATCTTTCCGGCCAGCACCTGGAACCCGTCGCCCAGGCGACCAAGCGCCGCCATAACCGCCGTCTCGACCTCGTCCTGGCGCGTCGGACATTGACGATAATGGACGGCGACACAGGCGCCTTTGTCTTCGATCAACACGCCCGGGATATCACCGACGGCGGCTTGCAATGCCGCTTTTTGGCCCGCCATGGCCGGATCCGCATCTGGACGCCTGACGATGCCGTCGCGGCGAATTTCCAACCCATGCAAGGCCGCCATCGGCACCGCCAAGGCACCGAACAAGGAATCCAGGCTGTCCAACGATCGGCCGCTGACCAAGGCCAGCGCACCGCCCAGATGTCCTGCGGCGGATGTCAAAACGCCGGGCAGTTCCGGCGGCACGGTCACGGAATCAGGGGTCGGCGACAGCTCCAGCAAGGTACCGTCGACATCCAGAAAAACCGCAAGACCAGCGGTTGAAGGATCAGGCAGGGATCCTTCCGAATTCGCTTCGGATGTCGCCGTCGCGCTCATGCCAGCAGCCTAGCAGATACGGGCGTCGGCTCAACCCACAGGGATCACACTCGGGACCTCATGCCGAAACAAACCGTTGCAGCATCCGGCCGGGCACCGTCTACTACCGGCCCTTTCCATTACTTGCCGAGCCTATCGCCATGCTGAAACTTTCCGTTCTCGACCAGTCCACCGCCGTCAAGGACATGCCGCCCGATCAGGCGATCCGCGACACCATCGCGCTGGCCAAGCATTGCGAAGACCTGGGTTATTCCCGGTTCTGGGTGTCGGAGCATCACGACCACCCGTCGATCGTCGGCACCGCGCCGGAAATCGTCATGGCTGCCGTGGCCCAATCGACCGACCGCATCCGCATCGGCAGCGCCGGCGTGATGCTACCGCATTATGCGCCGCTCAAGGTCGCGGAGCAGTTCCGCGTGCTCGAGGCCATCGCCCCCGGACGGATCGACCTGGGCCTGGGCCGCGCCCCCGGCTCGGACGGCAAGACGGCTCTGGCCCTCAATCCCGATGCCGCCGCCGATGCCGAACATTTCCCGGCCAACGTACGCGACCTGATGGCTTGGGTATCCGGTCAGGAGTTGGTCGAGGGCCATCCTTTTCGCGGGGTCCAGGCCCATCCGATGTTTCCCGGCTCGCCCGAGGTTTGGATGCTCGGCACCTCGGACTACGGTGCTCAGGTCGCGGCCCATTTCGGCCTGCCCTATTGCTTCGCCCATTTCATCACCGACGGGCGCGGCGTCGAGCGGGCCCTGGCGATCTATCGCGAACGTTATCAGCCGTCGGAGCGCCATCCCGAGCCCCAGGCCACGGTCTGCATCTGGGCCCTGGCGGCGGAGACCGAGGACGAGGCCGAGCGCCTGTTCACATCGCGCGCCCATGCGCGGCTGATGCGCGAAGTCGGCCAGCGCGGCCCCATGGAATCGCCGGAGGATCTGGCCGGGCGGCAATACTCCGCGCCTGAGCGGGCCTGGTTGGACGATTACCGCGAACGGGCGATCATCGGCACCGGCGATCAGGTCTTGGCACAGCTGCAGGCCCGGGCCGACGCCTATGGCATCAACGAGGTCGTGGTCCTGACCTGGACCTATCATCAAGCCGACCGGCGCAAATCCTATGAGCTTTTGGCCAAGGCAGGCGGCCTTGCTTGAGGGGCGGTCACAGATTGTCGAGCAGACAGCGGCGAAACGCGCGGTCGCGCTTCAGGTGCCATTCGCGGGACATCGCCTCGCCCCGGGTGCGGTAACGCTCGACGTACAACAGCCGCCATTGACGACCGCGCGTCGACTTCGCCCCCTTGCCGGCGTTATGCGTTTCCAGCCGCGCCGCCACGTCCGTCGACCATCCCACGTAGCTGCGCCCCGGGCCGCCGTCCAGACAACCCAGCACGTAAACGAAACAACCGCGGATCGAGCCGGACATGGTTTGATTTTCGCCTCACGGCCCCCACATAGATACCTATTGCAGGACAAGGAATACCCCCGATGAGCGAACCGATCACCCTGGAAGTGTTTTCCGACTACGTCTGCCCCTGGTGCTATCTGGGCGACAATCGGGTCAAACAACTGCGCGCCAATTACGACGTTCGGATCAAGCTGGTGCATTTCCCCCTGCACCCCGAAACCCCCGCCGAGGGCCGGACCCTGGCCGATATGTTCGGCGTCGGCGACGACGAGATCGCGGCCAAGAACGCCCGCATGCAGGGCCTGATGCAGGCCGAAGGCCTGTCGTTCAAGGACCGCAGCCATACCTATAATTCCCGCTTGGCGCAGGAAATCGGCAAATGGGCCGAGACCCAACCGGGCGGCGAGGCCATCCACGATAAATTCTTCGAGGCCTATTTCGTCGAGCAGCGCAACATCGGCGACGTCGCGGTCATTCTGGATATCGTCGCCAAGGCAGGTTTGGACGTGGACGCAGCGCGCGGCGTGTTGGAGCAACGTACGTTCAAAGACGCGGTCGACGAAGACTGGGCCAAATCCCAGCAGTATGGCGTGACCGGCGTGCCGACCTTCGTCGGAGCCGGGCCGGACGGGCAACTGCACGGCCTGGTCGGAGCCCAGCCCTATGAAGGCCTGGAACAACTGATGCAGGTCATGGGTGCGCAGAAACTGGAAAGCTGAAACGCCCGCAGCGGGATGGACGCATACACCCATCCCGCCCGGCTGTCATTGAGCCGTATCAATGCGCCCCCAGACCCGGGTGCTATTGTATAGCCATCGTCACGGAGCGATGGAGGTTAGGAAGTTGAAGCCACCGGAAATGAAGGAACCACATATTGACCCCCTTGGATGATGCTCAATCATTGTCATTGAGCGGCGCGAAAAGCGCCCACGTATGAAAGCCCCGCCGATTGCCGCGGGGCTTTCTGTTATCCGGCATTCGTCAGGGGATTAGAGAACCGCGCCCTTGGGCAGGTCGAACCCGCGTAGGAAGGCATCGGCCTCCATCGGGCCCTTGCCGGGGCGTTGCAGGCGCGTCAGGCGCAGGGCCCCATCGCCGCATTTGATCGTCGCCCGATCATCCAGCACCGTGCCGGGCGCGGCATCGCCGCCGCCATCCACGGCCTCGGCCGCCAAAACCTTGATCCGGTCCTTACCCATTTCGAACCAGGTGCCCGGCCAGGGGTCGAAGGCCCGCACCGTGCGTTCCAGTTCCGCCGCCGGTTTGCCGAAATCCAACCGCCCCTCGGCCTTGTCCAGCTTGGCCGCATAGGTCGCGCCGTCTTCCGGCTGCGGCGTCGCGGGCAGCGCGCCCGCCGCCAGACCGTTCAGGGCCTTGACGATCATCCCCGCCCCCATGGCGGACAAGGCGTCGTGCAACTGTCCCGCCGTGGTCGTCGCGGTGATCGGCAGGCGTTCCGTCAACAGCATGTCGCCGGTGTCCAGGCCCGCATCCATCTGCATGATGGTCACGCCGGTCTCATCGTCGCCCGCCTGGATCGCGCGTTGGATCGGCGCGGCCCCGCGCCAGCGCGGCAGCAAGGATGCATGAATGTTGAGGCAGCCCAGGCGGGGCGCTTCCAGCACCGGCACCGGCAGGATCAGGCCATAGGCCACGACCACCGCCGCATCCGCGCCCAGGTCCGCGAACTCGGCCTGTGCTTCGGCGGTCTTCAGGCTTTTCGGCGTCCGCACCGTCAGCCCCTGTTCCAGGGCATAGGCATGAACGGGACAGGGCGTTTCCCGATGCCCCCGTCCCGCCGGGCGCGGCGGCTGGGCATAGAGGCATTTGACGCGATGGCCCGCGTCCAGCAACGCCGCCAGCGCCGGGATGGAAAAATCGGGCGAACCCATGAAGATCAGGTCGAGCTTTGACATGGCCGCGTTTGTAGCCGTCCGGCGCGATCCGGTCCAGCAGCGCGATCGGGTTAGGCCGTGGCTTCTTCCGCCTGGCGCTGCTTTTTGACCTTCTGCAGCTTCTTGATGATCATGTTGCGCTTCAACGACGAGATATGATCGACGAACAGCACGCCGTCCAAATGATCGATCTCGTGCTGGATACAGGTCGCCAGGATGTCATCGGCTTCCAGCGTGCGGATTTCGTTCTCGCGGTCGAGGTAACGGATCTTCACCGCCTCGGGGCGGACGACCTCGGCGTAATGTTCCGGCAGGGACAGGCAGCCCTCTTCATAGGTGCGTTCCTCGTCGCTTTCCCAGATCACTTCCGGGTTCGCCATCTGAATGGGTTGCGGCTCTTCGTCATCGCGGGCCACATCGACCACGATCACCCGCTTGGAAATCCCGACCTGCGGCGCGGCCAGACCGATGCCGCGCGCGTCGTACATGGTTTCGACCATGTCGTCCATCAGCTTCCGGATGTCGTCATCGACGCGCTCGACGGGCAGGGCGCGCTTTTTCAGGCGCGGGTCGGGGGCGACGAGAATTTCAAGCTTGGCCATACGCGATAGAACCTTCAGGCGACACAAAACCAAATGTGACAGTCATTGCCCCCCAGATATGGCCTGGCGCCCCGATGGTCAAGGTTTTGCGCGCTTCTTTCGCCTTTGCCGGGCGAGCGCCCCGGACTAAAGTTGCACACAATGACAGGACAAAGCGCTATCGGCCTGGCTGCCTTCGTCGGCTTGGCCTGGATCATCGGGGGTTTGTGGCAGGGGGGATTCCGCCGCCGCTTTCCCTTGCGCATCGTATTGGCGGGCCTCGCCCTGCAGGCGGCGGTCGCCTTGGTGCTGTTGAACTTTCCGCCCGCCAAGGCGCTGTTCCTTGCCATCAACCGTCTGGTGCTGGTCCTGCATGACGCGACCCTGGCCGGGACCAAGGTTGTGTTCGGCTATATCGGCGGCGGCGACCTGCCGTTTCAGGAATCCTACCCCGGGGCCAGCTTCGTGCTGGCGTTTCAGGCCCTGCCCCTGGTGCTGGTGATCAGCGCCTTGTCGGCCTTGCTGTTTTACTGGCGCATCCTGCCCGCCGTGGTCCGGGCCTTTGCCTGGGCGTTGAACCGCACCCTGGGGCTGAGCGGGGCGGCGGGCGTGGCCTCGGCCGCAAACGTGTTCGTCGGCATGGTCGAGGCCCCGGTGTTGATCCGCCCCTATCTGCGACGCATGGCGGCGGCGGACCTGTTCCTGGTCATGACCGTCGGCATGGCGACCATCGCCGGGACCGTGCTGGTCCTTTACGCGACGATCCTGAAAGACATCCTGCCCGACGCCGCCGGGCACCTGCTGACCGCGTCCCTGATGAACGCCTGCGCCGCCGTGATCATCTCGCGCCTGATCGTGCCCGCCGACGATGCGATGGTCACCGCCGCCGTGACGCTGGACCCCTCGCCCGATCATGGCGCGATGGAGGCCATCACCCGCGGCACCGGTGACGGCGTGCAGTTGCTGATCAATATCACGGCGATGATCATCGTGCTGGTCGCCCTGGTCAGTCTGGTCAATGCCGGGCTGGGCCTGATCCCCGACGTCGCGGAGGCACCCCTGACCCTGCAACGCCTGCTCGGCTGGGTCATGGCGCCGGTGGTCTGGCTGATGGGTGTGCCCTGGACCGAAGCCGCCCAGGCCGGGGCGCTGATGGGCGTGAAGACGGTGTTGAACGAATTCCTGGCCTATCTGGACATGGCCAAACTCGCGCCGGAGGCCCTGTCCGACCGTTCGCGCATGATCATGGCCTACGCCATGTCGGGCTTCGCCAATTTCGGCTCGCTCGGGATCATGATCGGCGGGCTGGTCGCCATGGCCCCCGAACGCAGGTCCGAAATCGTAACCCTGGCCCCGATGACCATGATCTCGGGCACGCTGTCGACCTGCCTGACCGGGGCGATGGTTGGGATACTCGGTTAGGCCCGGTTAACGCAGCACCCGAACCGTATAGGTCACGACCGTCTCGCCCTTGGCCGGAACCTTGACCGTAAACCGGGCCTGTCCGGCGGCGCGGGCGAAGTCCTGCGACTTGGCGACGATGGTCCAGTCACCCGGCAGGTTTTCATCCAGGCGCAGGGTCGCGGCTTCGTCCCGGCCGTTGCGGAAGGTCAGCTTGAACGCCGCCTCGACGCTCCGGCCCTGGGCGTCCAGGCGTTTGAACGAGGTCTGTTCGCGGCGCATCGTCACGTCGAAGGCGCGGCCGAGGGAAATGTCGGCGGTCTCGCCATCGGGCGTATCGCCCAATTGGTCAGCCCCGGCATAAAGCGGCACACCGTCAGCATCGGGGCGATAGACCCGAAGCGCGCCCGCCGGCAGCGGCAGCCCGCCCGGTACCAGGGATTTGTTGACGAAGGTCAGGCGGCGCTGCGCCTGTTCGGGGGCGGTCTCTCCGCGCTGCACGCCGAACACCAGGGGATGCCCCTGAAGGCTCAGGCGCTCGGACACCGGCACCTCGACCGGGCCCAGCAGGGCGACCTGTTTGCGTTCACCGGTGGCCAGGGTCACCCCGCCCGCCAGGGTATAGACATGCAGGTTTCCGACCTCGGCCCGGGCCGGCAGGGCCGTCGCCATATCGGCCGCCGCCCCGCGCGATTCCGCGGCCATCAGGCGTGGTGCCTTGGCCATCGGCTGCGCCGCGCCGACGCGATTGACCTGGCCCGCCACCAGGCGCAGACGCCCGGCGTCCAGATCGACCCCGGTGTCGTTGGAGACCGAGGCCCATCCCGTCAAGGTCATGGTCTTACCGTCGGGGCTGAGGGTCGCGGCGTAATCCGCCGACCAGCCCAAGCCGTCGGACAGATAGGTCAAGGTCAGGCCTTTGACCGCCGATCCGGCGGCGATCGTCGCGGTCAGGCGCGGCCGCGCCGCCAAATCGCCCAGGTCGTTCGGAAAAACCAGACGGCCCGGCATGCCGGTTTCGATCCGCTCACCGATGCGCAAGACCACGCCGCCCGCGACCGACAGCACGGTCGCCTTTTCAACCCGCTCCTCCCCCGTGGTCGGGTGGACTTTGACAACGCCGATTTCGCGCCCCAGGAACCGTTCCAACAACGTGTGATAGGACAGCAGATTGCGCGACAGTGAGACCGCGCGCACGGTCAACGGCCCGCCGTCCCCGGCGATGCGCAGGCTTTCCGGCAGGGCCAGGCGGCTGATCCCGTCCAGCGCCAGATCGCGCGGCCCGGTCATCGGCGGTATGGCGCGCCGTTCCCAGACCTGCCCGAAGCCGCCCGAAAACACGGTCACGACCCGCTCCTGGGCCGGATCGGCGGCAGCGGCGACCGGGGCCGGGACTTGCGCCTCGGCGCGAATCGGCTGGACCACGACCGGCAGGCTCAGCACGGCGGCGGTAAAAACGGCGGAAAGGCGGGTGGCGCGGGACATGGCAGTCTCCTTAGGCTTTACGTCGGACGTGACGCGGCAAAAAGTTCACTATTTGTTTTCATGCCGCGATTGCGGCAAGCTTGACCCCTATTTCCACACGAAACAAGGCAACCCTACGTCATGGATGTGACCATTCTGGACAACACGGGACTGGTGCTGGGGATCGGGCTGGCATTGTTGGCCGGGCTGATCGCCGCCGTCTGGGTGATGACCGCGCGCCTGCGCCGGGAAAACCACGAACAGATGATCCGCATCGCCCAGATGGCCGACAGCCTTAGCCAACGGCAGTCCGAGATCGCGGGCGCGTTGCAGCAATCGCAGGTCACCATGAACGACCGACTGGACGGCCTGGGCAAGCGCCTGGGCGACAGCCTGCATCAACAGTCCGAGCGCACGGGCCAATCGCTGAAGACCCTGTATGAACGGCTGGCCGTGATCGACAGCGCGCAAAAGAACCTGACCGACCTGTCGCAACAGATGGTCGGGCTGCAGGATATCTTGTCCAACAAACAGGCGCGGGGCGCGTTCGGCGAAATTCAGCTGAATGATCTGGTCACCGCGACCCTGCCGCCCTCGGCCTATGCTTTCCAGGTCGGCCTGTCGAACGGCAAGCGCGCGGATTGTCTGTTGAAGCTGCCGAACCCGCCGGGCTCGATCGTGATCGACGCCAAGTTCCCGTTGGAAAGCTATCAGGCCCTGCGCGAGGCCCGCGACGAAGCCGCCAAGGTGCAGGCGGGGCGGCGCTTCGCCCAGGATGTGAAGACCCATGTGGTCGCGATCTCCGAGAAATACATCGTCCCCGGCGAAACGGCGGAATCGGCGCTGATGTTCCTGCCGTCGGAAGCGGTCTACGCGGAACTGCACGCCAATTTCATCAACGTGGTCGAGGAAAGCTTCCGTCGCCGGGTCTGGATCGTCTCGCCGACGACGCTGATGGCGACGCTCAACACCGTGCGCGCGATCCTGAAGGATTCCCGGATGCGCGAACAGGCCCACGTGATCCAGGCCGAAGTGCAGAAGATGATGGAAGACGTCGGCAGGCTCGACGACCGGGTCGGCAAGCTGCAAAGCCACTTCGATCAGGCAACCAAGGACATCCGCGACATCCGCATTTCGACCGACAAGATCACCAAGCGCGGCGACAAGATCGAAGACCTGCAACTCGCCGACGAAACCCCGGCAGAAGATCTGGCCCCGGCGCAGGCGCAGCCGAACCTGCGGCTGATGGGCCGGGACGACTGAGCCTCTACGCGTTCACTCAGGAAATCGGCCGCCGGGCCTTCATCGCGGCGGTCAGGGTGCCGTCGTCCAGGTAATCCAGTTCTCCGCCCACCGGCACCCCATGGGCCAGGCCGGAAACGGTCACGTCCTTGCCCAGGCCGTTGATGCGGTCGGCGATGTAATGGGCCGTGGTTTGGCCGTCGACCGTGGCGTTGGTCGCCAGAATCACCTCACTCACCCCGCCCTGAACGATGCGGGCGCAGAGCTGCGGGATGCGCAGGTCCTCGGGCGTGATGCCGTCCAGCGCCGACAGGGTCCCGCCCAGCACGTGGTAATGGCCCTTGAACCCCGCCGTGCGTTCCAGCGCCCATAGGTCGGCGACGTCCTCGACCACGCAAATCTGCGCGCCGTCGCGCCGGGTGTCGGAACAAATCTGGCAGGGATCGCGGGTATCCAGGTTGCCGCAGACGGAACAGGTCTTGATGTTTTCCGCCGCCGCATCCAGGGCGCGGGCCAGGGGCACCATCAGGCTGTCGGTGCGCTTCATCAGGTGCAGCACCGCGCGCCGGGCCGAACGCGGCCCCAGGCCCGGCAGCTTGGCCAGCAGCGTGATCAGGCGATCGATGTCGGACGTGACCATGCCCCGTTATTTTCCCGGCGCGACCGGCGGATCAGAACGGCAGCTTGAAACCGGCGGGCAGACCCAGGCCCCCGGTCATGTCCTGCATGCGGGATTGCATTTCCTGGTCTGCCTTGGCCTTGGCGTCGTTGATCGCGGCGGTCACCAGGTCTTCCAGAACCTCGACGTCGGTGTCGGCGCCGGACAACAGCGACGGGTCGATCTTCACGCCCCGGGCCTCGCCCTTGCCGTTCAAGGTGACCTGAACCATGCCCGCACCCGATGCGCCCGTGACCTCCAATTGCGCCAGGTCTTCCTGCATCTGGGCCATCTTGGCCTGGATCTGCTGGGCCTGCTGCATCATCTTGCCGAGGTTTTTCATGGGCTGCGTCCGCTCTCCAAAGGTGCCGAAGGGTTTGGGGGAGTGTATAACAACAGGCATGCAGCATAGAAACCTCTTCGTTTTCGACATCGAAACCGTGCCCGACACCGACGCCGTTCCGGCGCTGACGGGCTTCGACGATCCCGACATCCAGGCCCGGCGCGAAGAACTGTCGCGCTATCACCTGGAGGTCACGGACGGGCGCAACGATTTCCACCGTCAGCCGTTTCACCGCGTGGTCGCGATCAGCTTCCTCGAAGCCGAGATCGAACATGTGCCCGGCCCCGGCAACGGCGGCGAGATTTATCACCTGAAGGAACTGCGCTCGGGCGGCGAGGCCAATTTCGGCGAAAAGAAATTGCTGCAGGGGTTCTTCGGCTATTTCGAGCGCCTGCGCCCGCGTTTGGTCAGCTTCAACGGGCGGGGCTTCGACCTGCCGGTTCTGAAGTACCGGGCCATGGCCCATGGGGTGCAGGCCCCGTTGCTGCACGATACGTCCAACAAGTGGGAGAACTATACCGCCCGCTACGCCACCGATTGGCATTGCGACCTGATCGAGGCCCTGTCCGATTTCGGCGCGTCGGCGCGGATCAAGCTGAATGAGGTCTGCTCGATCCTGGGTCTGCCCGGTAAATTCGGCGTCGATGGGTCCAAGGTCTCGTCGATGTTCGACGACGGGCGCGTCGCCGAAATCCGCGACTATTGCGAGACCGACGTGCTGAACACCTATCTGGTCTATCTACGCTGGCAGCACCATCGCGGCGTGCTGACGACCGAGGCCCTGAACCGCGCCTTGGCCGACGTGATCTCGCTGATCGAGGCCGAAGGCGAGCAACGCCCGCACCTCAAACAATTCATCGAGGCCTGGGGCGAAGCCTGCGGCAACAAATTCCTGATGGACTAAAGGGACGGCGGGGCGGACGCTCAGTCGTCCGGATGCCGGACGTCTTTGATCTCGGCCCCGGGGAAAGTTTCCATCACCGCCTTGACCAGCGGGTGCTCCCGGACTTCGGCCTTTTCGTCGGCCTGGGCCTGGGCGCGGGTTTCGGCCAGGGTCGCCTGTCCCGGTTCGTTCGACACCGTGACCATCCAGCGTTCGCCGGTGGCGGCGTTGAGGAAGCGGCTTAAATCCCCGGCCAGGCTGTCCGAAGCCCCAGCGGTCGGGCGGAATTCGATCCGCCCCGGCTCGAACGTCACCAGATGAACCTGGGAAATCAGGTTCGATTGCAGGATCACTTCTTTCATCTGCCCGGCCAGGGCGACGACCTCGTCGAACGAGGTCGGGCGCGCCGTGCCCATTTCCGGCACGGCCTCGGCGGCGGGTACCGGATCGGGGGCCGGGCCGTAATCCGGCTCATAGTCGGGGGGATAATCCGGCTCGGGCCCGTAATCGGGCTCGTAGTCGGGCTGGGCCATGGCATGGGCGGCCCCGCCGTTGGCGCTGGCCTGCGGCACGGGCGCGGCGGGGGCGGCAGAACTCGGGGCGGGCGCACTCGGCGCAGGTGACGACGACACCGCAGGGGCCGAAGGGGCGGACGCTTGCGGGGCCGATGCTTGCGGCACGGACGGCGCGGCGGTCGCCGGGGCAGTCGGAGCCACCCCCTCGCCGCTTAGCTTGCGCAGGGCTTCTTCCGGGGTCGGCAGGTTGGCGGCATGGGCCAGCCGGACGATCACCATTTCCGTCGCCTGAATGGCGTTGGGGGCGTGTTGCACCTCGCCCACGCCCTTGAGCAGCATCTGCCACGCGCGGGCCAAGGCCCCCATGCCCAGACCGTCGCTCAGCTCCTTGCCGCGGACCCGTTCGATTTCGGGTACGGCGGGATCGTTCAGGGTTTCAGGGACCAGCTTGGCGCGGGTCAGGAAGTGCACGATTTCCAACAGATCGTTGAGCACCGCCGCCGGGTCGGCGCCGTCCTGATACATCGCCGATAGTTGGTTAAGCGCGCCCGGCGTATCGCCGCGCAGGGTCTTTTCCAACAGATCGAAGCCCTGCGAGCGGTCGGCCAGGCCCAGCATGTCGCGGACCAGATCCTCACCGACCTGGCCTTCGGCCATGGCGATGGCCTGATCCAGGATCGACAGGCCGTCGCGGACCGAGCCATCGGCGGCGCGGGCGATCAGGTGCAGGGCCGATTCGGAAATCTCGGCCCCTTCCTTGGCGCAGATGCCCTTGAAATGATCGGCCAGGCGCTGGACCTCGATCCGCCGTAGATCGAACCGCTGACAGCGCGACAGCACCGTCACCGGGACCTTGCGGATTTCCGTGGTGGCGAACAGGAATTTCACATGCTCGGGCGGTTCTTCCAACGTCTTCAACAGGGCGTTGAAGGCGTTCTTCGACAGCATGTGGACTTCGTCGATGATGTAGATCTTGAACCGGGCCGAGGTCGGTCGGTAGCGCACGCCGTCGATGATTTCGCGGATGTCGTCGACGCCGGTGCGGCTGGCGGCGTCCATTTCCATCACATCGACGTGGCGGTCCTGGGCGATGGCGACGCAGTTGGCGCAGACGCCGCAGGGCTCGGCCGTGGGCCCGCCGGTGCCGTCCGGCCCGATGCAGTTGAGGGCCCGGGCGATGATCCGCGCGGTCGTGGTCTTGCCCACGCCGCGCACCCCGGTCAGCACGAAGGCATGGGCCAGCCGCCCGGCGGCGATGGCGTTGGTCAGGGTGCGGACCATCGCTTCCTGGCCGATCAGGCTGCTGAAATCGGTCGGGCGATATTTACGGGCGAGAACCTGATAGGCCTGGGGCTGCGATCCGCCGTCGGGTGCGCCGCCGCCGGAACCGGCGGGCGCGGAGGTGTCCCGAGTTGCGTCCGTTTCTTCCATTGGCCGTCCGTGGCGGGAGGGCCGGTGCCCCGGCTTTGCGCGGCGGCGGCGACACAGCCGGCGCACCGCGATGCATGCGAATTAGGTGGAGACTGGCACCGACCCGGGCCGAAACTCGTTACGGCTGCTTCCTTCCGGACCTGACCGGGTTGGCGAGGAAGCCCGTCCGGGCCAGTCTCCGGCGCTTAATATAGCAACTCTTGCCGGGGTTTCCACAACAGCCGCGCCTGGGGATAAAATTACCCTTCGTTAGACAAATAAAATTTACGCTGCGCTGCATTCATCGACGTCGTTGCCAAGGCCGCGGGCCTGTGCCAATTTCCCCGAATGCCAAAAAGATTGATGTATACCGGCGGTCCGCTGGACCGCGCCGGCGAGCGGCGGCGCGATGCCGCCTGGATCGCGGAAGTGATGGGCCATCCCGAAACCCGGTTCGTGCCCGTGTGGCGCGACCGCAGCCTGGTCGAACCGGCCACGGGATCGGCCACTGGATCGGCCACTGGCGAGGCCGCTGACGCCCCCCGCGCGGGCTGGCTGACCGGCGAGGCCGCCGTGACCGTCACGGCCCAGGCCGGGGCGCAGGTCTTCCTGGGCGTCTGGGAAGAACGCGCCTATATCGCCCTGGACCTATCCCACCACGACGAAGAACAGGTCAAACCCCTGGTCAACGGGGCCGAATTCGCAGATTTGCGCCAGGTCGGACGGCACCTGGCCGCCGACGAGGCGACGATCCTGGCCTATGCCCGCGGCATGCTGCATTGGCACCGGCGGCAGAAATTCTGCAGCGATTGCGGCAGCCCGACCGAATCCCGCGACGGCGGCCATGTTCAGGTCTGCACCAATCCCGATTGCGGACGACACCATTTTCCGCGCACCGACCCGGCAGTCATCATGCTGGTCACCCGCATGGGCGAGGACGGCATCGATCGCTGCCTGCTCGGCTGGTCGACCCGATGGGACGCGCCGATGTATTCGACCCTGGCCGGATTCGTCGAGCCGGGCGAAAGCCTGGAAGAAGCGGTCGCCCGCGAGGTGTTGGAGGAATCGGGCATCGCGGTGCACGAGGTCACCTATCGCGGCTCGCAGCCCTGGCCGTTCCCGGCCTCGCTGATGCTGGGCTTTCGGGCCAAGGCGTTGAACGAGGACATCAACGTCGACCCTACGGAAATCCGCGAGGCGCGCTGGTTCTCCAGGGCCGAGCTGGCCGAATTCGGTGAATTCTACGGCGAGCAGGACCCCAACCGACCGCGCCTGCCGCGTACCGACTCAATCTCCCGCCGCCTGATCAACGACTGGATCGAAGAAGGCGACTGACGTCGTCGCATGCGTCCCTTCGTTATGAAAAGGTTGTGACGGCACTTGCTTTGGCCCCTCATTGTACGCATCTTTTGCGTAATACAATGATGGACCAAATTCCCAATCGCCCGGATCAGCCGGATATCGAGACCGTCCTTGAGCTCAATCGGGGCGGGAACGGCGCTTGGACGCGTTGGCGCGGGCGGCTGATCGCAGCCGGGGTGGCCCTCGTCGTGATCGGCGGCGGCGCGTTCTGGACCCTGAAACAACCGGCTAATACGGTCCGCTACGTCACCGAACAGGCGACGAAGGGCGATTTGACGGTGATCGTCACCGCCACGGGATCGGTCCAGCCGACCAATCAGGTCGATATCTCCAGCGAACTGTCAGGGATCATCCGCGAGGTTCTCGTCGATTACAATTCGCCGGTCAAAGTGGGCCAGCCGCTGGCCATTCTCGACACCGACCGATTGCAGGCCACGGTCGACAGCTCCCGCGCCCGCGTCGCCGCGGCCGAGGCCAGCCTGCTCGAGGCCGAGGCGACGGTCGAGGAAAAGCGCCTGGACCACATTCGCAAGAAACAACTGGCCGAACGCAAGGTCGGCACCGAACGGGATTTGGAAAGTGCGCGCGCCGCCTATGACCGCGCCGTCGCCGCCCAGGCCAGCGCCAAGGCCGCCGTGGCTTCGGCCAAGGCCGATTTGAAGCTGGATGAAACCAATCTGGCCAAAGCCTGCATCTGTTCGCCGATCAATGGCGTGGTCCTCAACCGCGTCGCCGAACCGGGGCAGACCGTGGCCTCGTCGCTGCAGGCGCCGATCCTGTTCACCATCGCCGAGGACCTGCGCGAGATGGAGGTTCAGGTCGACGTCGACGAAGCCGACGTGGGCAAGGTCAAGGTCGGGCAGACCGCGAATTTTTCGGTCGATGCCTATCCGGACCGTAAGTTCGCGGCGCGCATCTCGGAGCTCTACCTGGGGTCCGAGGTCGTGCAGAACGTCGTCACCTACAAGGCCGTGCTGACCACCGACAACAACGACCTGGCCCTGCGTCCCGGCATGACCGCGACGGCGGAGATCAAGGTCAAGGAAGTGAAAGACGCCCTGACCGTTCCCAACGGGGCGCTGCGCTTCACCCCGCCCGTGGACGACGCGCAGGGCCAAAGCACCAGCCTGCTGAGCGCCCTGATGCCGGGCCGCCCCCATTTCCGCGCCCCTAGCAAACAGGAACAAAGCGGGCCGAGCCGCACTGTCTGGGTCCTGAAAGACGGCCAGCCGACGCCCCTGTCGGTCACCGTCGGGGCCACGGACGGACAGCGCACGGAGATCGTCGGCGGGCCGCTGACGCTCGGCCAGGCCGTCATCATCGACGCCGCCAAGTCCGGGAAATAGGGAAGCCGCGCCATGGCCGCCGCGCCCCCTGCTTCGCCACCACTGATCCAGTTCGAAGGCGTGACCAAGGTTTACGGCCGGGGTGACGCCGCCGTACAGGCATTGAGCGGCGTCGACCTGACCATCGAACAGGGCGAATTCGTCGCCATCATGGGGCCGTCCGGGTCAGGCAAATCGACGGCCATGAATATCCTGGGCTGCCTGGATGCGCCGAGCGGCGGGCAGTTCCGCTTTCGCGGGATCGACGTCGGGGACCTGGACCGACGGCAGCGGGCCCTGTTGCGGCGGAACTACCTGGGCTTCGTGTTTCAGGGCTTCAATCTGTTGGCCCGGACCTCGGCCTTGGAAAACGTCGAACTGCCGCTGATCTATCGCGGCACCCCGCCCGCCGAACGCCGCGCCATGGCGGCGCAGGCCCTGGCCCGGGTCGGCCTGTCGGGCCGCGAGGACCACGCCCCGAACGAACTTTCCGGCGGTCAGCAACAACGCGTCGCCATTGCCCGCGCCATCGCCACCGACCCCATGGTCCTGTTGGCGGACGAACCCACCGGCAACCTGGATTCAAAGACCAGCGCCGAGATCATGGAGCTTCTAACGGCCCTGAACCGCGACCGGGGCATCACCGTGATCATGGTGACGCACGAGCCGGACATGGCCGTCTATGCCAGCCGGACCCTGCATTTCATCGACGGCTGCCTGGCCCCCTCCGAGGTGATGGCCGAACACAAGGACGGGGCCGTCTGATGCTGATCGAAACGGTAAAGCTGGCTTTTCAAGCGATCATGCGCAACGCCCTGCGCTCGTTTCTGACCATGTTGGGCATCGTCATCGGAGTCGGCGCGGTGATCGCCATGGTGACCATCGGCAATGGCACGGCGGCCAAGGTTTCGGCGGACCTCGAGAAACTGGGCACCAATCTGTTGTTCGTCCGCCCGGGACAGTTCGGGCCGGGACGCGCCACATCGGAAGCCAAACCGTTCAACAACCGGGACATCGATGCCCTGCGCGCCCAACTGAGCGGCGTGTTGGCCGTGGCCCCCGTATCGCGCGCCGCGGTCACGGCGATTTACGGATCGGAAAGCCGCAACACCACGGTGACCGGCACGGACAATGCCTATCTGACGGTTCAGAACTGGGACCTGTCGCGGGGCCGGACCTTTTTCGATGGTGAAATACGGGCCGGGCGCGCGGCCTGCATCATCGGCGAGACGGTACGAAAGGAATTGTTCGGCGGCTCGGAAGCCCTGGGCGGCAAGATCAGGGTCAGCAACCTGTCCTGCGACGTCATCGGAGTCCTGGAACGCAAGGGGCAATCGACCTTCGGCACGGATCAGGACGACGTGATCCTGATGCCGCTTCGCGCGGTGCAGCGGCGCATCGTCGGCAACACGGACGTGGCCTTGATCAACGTCTCGGCCCGGGACGGCGTGGAAACCGCCAAGGTTCAGACCGATATCGAGCGGCTTTTGCGCGAACGGCGCAACATCACGGCGGGCAAGGACGACGACTTCACCGTCCTGGACATGAAGCAGTTGATGGACGCCCGGACCGGCACGGCCAAAGTCCTGACCGGCCTGCTCGGCGCGGTCGCCGGGGTCAGCCTGCTGGTCGGCGGGATCGGGATCATGAACATCATGCTGGTCTCGGTCACCGAGCGCACGCGCGAGATCGGCATCCGCCTGGCCATCGGGGCGCAGGAATCACAGGTATTGATGCAGTTTTTGGTCGAGGCCGTGGTGCTGTCCCTGCTGGGCGGGCTGATCGGCATCATCCTGGGCCTCGGTTTGGCCGCCCTGGCGTCGGCGGGCATGCGCCTGCCGTTTGCCGTCGACCCATTGATCGTGATCGTGGCCTTTTTGTTTTCGGCGGCGGTCGGCGTGGTGTTCGGCTATTTCCCGGCGCGGCACGCCGCACGGCTGGACCCGATCGAGGCCCTCCGGCACGAGTAACAAGACACGAGTAAACTGGAAAAACAAAACCGCCCGCCACGGTCGCGGCGGACGGTTCGTCCGAAATCGGATTTTGGCGGCGGTTTACTGCGTTTCGTCGCCGCGCAGCCCCAGGAACCACATCAAGCCCAGGATCCCGCCTTTGACCCGCGGCAACAGCGCCAGGGTCAGACCCATGGTCAGCGGCACGGCGATGGCCAGTTGCAGCCAGGTCGGCGGCGACATCAGCTGTTCGCTCATCAGCAGCAGGGGCACCACCATGTGGCCGACGATGGCGATCGTCAGATAGGGCGGAAAGTCGTCGGCCCGAATGTGGCCCAGTTCTTCGCCGCAATGCTCGCAGTCCGCAACCTTCAGATAGCCTTTGAAGCTATGGCCGACACCGCAGCTGGGGCAGCGCCGGGCAAGACCGCGCAGAATGGCAAGACCCACCGCGGGCCGGACGTCGTCGAGAGTCATTTTAGAAATACTCCTGCTTGGGCAACCTGTGTTTAAGCCGTTTTGCGAAACGGATGGGCCGGGTAGGTGCCCAGCACCTTGACCCATTCGGAATAATGCGAGAGGTCCTCGAACGCCAGTTGAACGGCGGGGTCGTCCAGATGGCCTTCGACCTCGGCGAAAAACTGTGCCGCGATGAAATCGGAGCCGACGTAGCTTTCCAGCTTGGTCATGTTGACGCCGTTGGTCGCGAAACCGCTCATCGCTTTATATAGGGCCGCCGGAACGTTTCTCACACGGAAAGTGAAACTGGTGATGTAAGTCTCGCCTTCCATATAGGCAGGGGTTTCCGCCGTCAGTGACATAATCACAAAGCGCGTCGTGTTGTGCTCGGCGTCTTCGATGTTCTGTTTCAGGGACGTCAGACCATAAATCTCGCCCGCCAGGCTGGAGGCGATGGCCGCCTGGGTCTTGTCACCCTGGGCCGCGATATCCTTGGCCGCGCCCGCCGTATCGACATGCACCACCGGGGTCACGCCCAGATCGCGAATCAGATTGCGGCATTGGTTCAGGGCGTGGACGTGGCTGTGGACATGGGTCAAGTCGTCCAGCGTCGCCCCCGGCACGGCCAACAGATGGTGATGCACCCGGTGAAAATGCTCACCGATGATGTGCAGACCCGAATCCGGCAACAGGTGGTGGATGTCCGCGACCCGCCCCGCGACCGAGTTGTCGATGGGGATCATGGCCAGGCGGGCATTGCCGTTTCGCACGGCGGCGAAGGCATCTTCGAAGGTGCGGCAAGGCAGCGGTTCCATGCCTTCTCGGGCCTCGCGACAGGCGAGATGCGAGTAGGCGCCGGGCATTCCCTGGAACGAGATTGTATTCTCGGCAGACGTCATAGCGGGGCGATCTTTGGTCCGGATCGGCAAGGTCCCGAGATGTCGGGCCTTTTCAAAAACTTGCGGAGTATCGGTTCCGAGGGGGCCAGTGTCAACGCGAGCCGGAGGCCCCCAAGCATAAAGCCATGCAAAAGGCGGCTTAACCCGCTTGAACATGGCGGCATGGGCGGTTAAATTCCCCGCAACAATCGGCAAAGGGAACATACGATGCACTTCTCCCGGATGGAAAAACTCGGTTTCGGCGTGCTGGTGGCGGCTTGGGTCGTCTGGGGCACCAATAAAATTGGTGACACGCTGGTTCACGCCCACGAGCCCGAAAAGATGGGCTTTGAAGTGGCCGTTGCCGATGCGGACGGCGCGCAGGAAGCCGCCGGCCCGAAAGAGCCTGAAAAGACGGCCATGGAGCTGATCGCTACCGCCGATCCGGCGCATGGCGCCAAGGTGTTCAAGAAGTGCACCGCCTGTCACTCCGCCGAAGCGGGCGCCAAGCATAAGATCGGCCCGAACCTGTGGGGCATCGTCGGCCATCCGCAGGGCAAGGCTGCCGGGTTCAACTATTCCGGCACCCTCGCCGGTTTGAGCGGCACCTGGACGATCGAAGAGCTGGACAAGTTCATCCACGATCCGAAGGGCTATGCCCCGGGCACCAAGATGACCTTCCGCGGCATTCCCAAGAATGCGGATCGCGCGGCGCTGCTGGTCTTCCTGGAATCCCTCAAATAAGGCTTTCCCGCCTTTACCCTGTTCGGAGGACGGCGCCGTGACGCAATCGACCACGGACGCCCAGGCTGACCGTTGCCTGGACCTGGCCATGGAAATGGCTGCCCGCGCCCGTGAAATCGTGTTGCGCCAATACGACGCCGCGCCGGACGTCGAGGACAAGGCCGACCAAAGCCCCGTCACCAAGACCGACCGGGAATGCGAAGCCCTGATGCGCGACATGATCGCGGCGCGCTTTCCCGATCACGGCATCTATGGCGAGGAATACGGCGCCGAGAACACCGACGCCGAATTCGTCTGGGTCCTGGACCCCATCGACGGCACCAAATCCTTCATCAGCGGCAAACCCCTGTTCGGCACCTTGATCGGACTGATGCAGGGCGGCGCGCCGCTGTTGGGCGTGATGGACAATCCCGCGCTGGACGAGGTCTGGACCGGGTCGCCCGGTCGCGGGGCCACCCGCAACGGCCAGCCGATCAACAGCCGCGCCTGCGCCGACCTGGCATCTGCCTGGTTGTTTTCGACCTCGCCGCAGATGCATCAGGGCCTGAATTTCGGCCATTTCGAAAACCTGCGCCACAACTGCCGCCACACCATTTTCGGCGGCGATTGCTATAGCTACGGCATGCTGGCCCGCGGGCGCGCCGATCTGGTCTGCGATTCCACCATGCAGCCCTATGACTACGTCGCCCTGGTGCCGATCGTCGAAGCGGCGGGCGGGCGTATGACCGATTGGTCCGGCCGCCCCCTGGGCCTGGACGGCGACGGCACGGTCATCGCCGCCGGCGACCCGCGCCTGATCGAGCTGGCCGCCCGGGCCCTGAGCGCCTGATCCGGCCACAAGCCTGCCACATTGCGCGGTCATTTCTGCGGATCCGGGGCGTCGCGATTGTTCGCCCTATTGGATCGGAATCCGTTAATCTCCATATTCCGACGCAACGAAAATTGCCTATCCCGGGGGAAGCACCATGCGATTTCTGAGCGCCCTTTTCGTCATCACGGCCCTGGCCCTTCCGAGCGCCGCGAACAAAGCCCAAGCCGCCGACGCGCCCAAACCGGCGCATGGCCTGGCCATGCACGGCGACCTGAAATATCCCCCCGATTTCAAGAATTTCGATTACGCCAACCCGAACGCGCCCAAGGGCGGCACGGTGCGCCTGGGCACCACCGGCACGTTTGACAGCTTCAACCCGTTCATCATCAAAGGCACCCCGGCCTCGGCGTCGGGCTTCATGTACGACACCCTGATGGACGACGCCGCCGACGAGCCGTTCAGCCAATACGGGCGGCTGGCCGAAACGGTGACCGTGCCGGACGACCGGTCCTGGGTCGAATTCACCTTGCGCAAGGAAGCCCGCTGGCATGACGGCCAGCCGATCACCGTGGACGACGTGATCTTTTCCTTCAACATCCTGATCAAGGACGGCGCGCCGTTCTATCGCTTCTATTACGGCAGTGTCGCCGATGTGACGCAGACCGGCGAACGGTCCGTCAAATTCACCTTCAAGCCCGGTGAAAACCGCGAATTGCCGCTGATCCTGGGACAGCTGACGATCCTGCCCAAGCATTACTGGAAGGATCGGGACTTCAACAAAACCACGCTGGAGCCCCCGCTGGGCAGCGGGCCCTATAAAATTTCCGAATTCGAGCCGGGGCGCTTCGTCAAGCTGACGCGGGTCGAGGATTATTGGGGCAAGGACCTGCCGGTCAACAAGGGCTTCAATAACTTCGGCGAGATCATTTTCGATTATTACCGCGACGCCAACGTCGCGTTGGAGGCATTTCTGGCCGGGCGCTACGACTATCGGTCGGAGAATGCCTCAAAAAGCTGGGCCACGGCCTACGACACCCCCGCCGTCAAAAAGGGCGTGTTGAAGAAGGAAGAAATCCACCATGACCGCCCGGCAGGCATGCAGGGTTTCGCCTTCAACATCCGCCGCGACCTGTTCAAGGACCCGAAGGTCCGCGAAGCCCTGGCCTATGCCTTCAACTTCGAATGGTCGAACAAGGCCCTGTTCTATGGCCAGTACGTGCACACCCGCAGCTATTTCCAGAACTCGGAAATGGCGGCGACGGGCCTGCCCGGCGCGGACGAGTTGAAAATCCTGGAGCCTTACCGCGACCAATTGCCGCCCGAGGTCTTCACCAAGGAATACAACCCGCCCAAGGGTGACGAAGGCGGCAACATCCGGGGCAATCTGCGCACCGCGTCGAAGCTGCTGCGCGAGGCCGGATGGGTCATCAAGGACGGCAAGCGGGTCAACGAGAAGACCGGCAAGCCGTTCGTGTTCGAAATGATGCTGGTCAGCCCGCTGTTCGAGCGCATCGCCCTTCCCTTCGCCAAGAACCTGGAAAAGCTGGGCATCACCATGTCCGTGCGGACCATCGACACGGCCCAGTATCGCCGGCGGCTGGATACCTTCGACTTCGACATGGTCGTCAGCACCTTCGGACAGTCGATGTCGCCGGGCAACGAACAGCGCGATTTCTGGTCCACGGCCTCAGCCGAGCGCGAGGGTGGACGCAACATCATCGGCATCGAATCGAAAGCCGTCGACGCCATCATCGAACAATTGATCGCGGCCCCGACCCGCAAAGACCTGGTCACCGCCTGCAAGGCGCTGGATCGGGTGCTGCAATGGGGCCACTACGTCATCCCCAACTGGCACGCGCCCTATGATCGCGTCGCCTATTGGGACAAGTTCGGGCGCCCCAAGGTCACGCCGACGCGGGGCAACCAGCTGTTCGCCTGGTGGGTCGACGCGGAAAAAGCCAAGACCCTGGCCGATCGCAAAAAAGGCGTGAATTAACGCCCTCACAGGAACGGTAGCCGCACGAACCGCCAAGCCCTATCATCGCCGCCATGTTCGCTTATATCCTCCGCCGCCTGGCCCTGATCCCGCCGACCCTGTTCGGCATCATGGTGATCAATTTCGCCGTCGTTCAGGTTTTGCCCGGCGGCCCGGTCGAACAGATCATCGCCCAGATCACCGGCGAGGACGTAGCCGCGACCGCCCGCGTATCCGGCGACGGCGGATCGGAAGTGATGTCCGCCAAGCGGCCGCAGACAGGCGGCGACTCGACCATCAACAGCAAGTATCGCGGGGCGCAGGGCCTGCCGCCCGAATTCATCAAGGACCTGGAACGCCAGTTCGGTTTGGACAAGCCGGCGCACGAGCGATTCTGGCTGATGATGAAGAAGTACGTGACCTTCGATTTCGGGCATAGCTACTTCCGCGATCAGTCGGTGACAGAACTGGTGTTGCAGAAAATGCCGGTCTCGATCTCGCTCGGGCTATGGACGACCCTGCTGGTCTATCTGATTTCGATCCCCCTCGGCATCGCCAAGGCGGTGCGCGACGGCTCGCGGTTCGATATCTGGACCTCGGGCCTGGTGATCTTCGGCAACGCCGTGCCCGGGTTCCTGTTCGCGATTCTGCTGATCGTGTTGTTCGCGGGCGGGCGGTATTGGGACGTCTTCCCCCTGCGCGGGCTGGTCTCCGAGAATTTCAGCGATCTGTCGACCTGGGCCCAGGTGAAGGATTATTTCTGGCACATGACCCTGCCCATTTCGTCGATGGTGATCGGCGGATTCGCGGGCCTGACCATGCTGACCAAGAACTCGTTCCTGGAGCAGATCAACCAGCAATACGTGATCACCGCCCGGTCCAAGGGCCTGACCGAACGACAGGTTCTGTACGGGCATGTGTTCCGCAATGCCATGTTGATCGTGATCGCCGGGTTCCCCAGCGCGTTCGTCGGCATTTTGTTCACCGGTTCGCTGCTGACCGAAGTCATTTTCTCGCTCGACGGGCTCGGCCTGTTGGGCTTCGACGCGGCCCTGACCCGCGATTATCCGGTGATGTTCGCGACCCTGTATTTCTTCACCCTGCTGGGTCTGGTCATGGGCATCATCGGCGACGTCATGTACCACATCGTCGATCCGCGCATCGATTTCGAGGCACGGGGGGTTTAGGGCATGACGCCGGATTCCAACGCCGCCCCCGCCATGACGACGGAAAGCAGCGCCGTACCGCCGCTGCCGGGGCGCCGTTTTCTGGGCCTGCGAATCACGCCGCTGACCGAACGGCGGCTGGCCAATTTCCGCCGCAACCGGCGGGGCTATTGGTCGCTGTGGATTTTCACCCTGCTGTTCGTGCTGTCGCTGTTCGCCGAGTTGATCGCCAACGACAAGCCGTTCCTGGTTTATTTCGACGGCGGGTTTTATGCCCCCTTCGCCCAGGAATACCCGGAGACGGCCTTCGGCGGCGAGTTCGCGACCGAGGCCGATTACCGCGATCCCTACGTCAAAGACCTGATCAACGCCAAGGGCTGGATGGTCTGGCCGATCATTCCCTATTCCTATGACACGGTGATCAAGGACCTGCCCGGCCCCGCCCCCTCGCCGCCCAGCGCCAAGAACTGGCTGGGCACCGACGACCAGGGACGCGACGTGCTGGCGCGGATGATCTACGGCATCCGCATATCGGTGCTGTTCGGCCTGACCCTGACGATCATCAGCTCGATCGTCGGCGTCGCCGCCGGGGCGGCGCAGGGCTATTTCGGCGGCTGGATCGACCTGTTGGCGCAGCGCTTCATCGAAATATGGGCGGGCCTGCCGATCCTATACCTGCTGATCATTCTGGCCAGCGTCGTCACCCCCGGATTCTGGTGGATCATCGGGTTGATGCTGTTGTTTTCCTGGATGGGGTTCGTCGGCGTCGTCCGGGCGGAATTCCTGCGCGCGCGCAATTTCGATTACGTCCGCGCGGCCAAGGCCCTGGGCGTATCGGACGGCGTCATCATGTTCAAGCATGTTCTGCCCAACGCCATGGTCGCGACCCTGACCTTCCTGCCGTTCACCCTGACCGGGGCGATCACGACCCTGACCTCGCTCGACTTTCTGGGGTTCGGCCTGCCCGCCGGGTCGCCGTCACTGGGTGAGTTGCTGAACCAGGGCAAGAACAACATCCAGGCCCCCTGGCTGGGCTTTACGGCATTCTTTTCCTTGGCGATCATGCTGTCGCTATTGGTGTTCGTCGGCGAGGCTGTGCGCGACGCCTTCGATCCGCGCAAGGTGTTCAAGTAAATGACGAAGCTGCTGGAAATCGACGACCTGCACGTGACCTTCGGCCAAGGGGCCAAGGCCGTGCCCGCGGTCAAGGGGGCGTCGCTCGCCATCGAAAAGGGCGAGACCCATGCCCTGGTCGGCGAATCCGGGTCGGGAAAATCGGTCACCGCCCTGTCGGTCATGCAGTTGCTGCCCTATCCCCTGGCCAATCATCCCAAGGGATCGATCAAGTTCGAGGGCAAGGAACTGGTCGGTGCGCCGGGCAAGGTGATGCGCGAGATTCGCGGCAACCGCATCGCCATGATCTTTCAGGAACCATTGACCAGCCTGAACCCCCTGCATTCGATCGAACAGCAGATTTCCGAAGTCCTGTTCCTGCATCGGCACATGACGCCGCGCCAGGCCCGCGCGCGGGTGTTGGAGCTGCTTGACCTGGTCGGCTTGACCGAAGCCGCCGCCGACCGCCTGCACGCCCTGCCCCACGAATTTTCCGGCGGCCAGCAACAACGCATCATGATCGCCATGGCCCTGGCCAACGACCCGGACCTGTTGATCGCGGACGAGCCGACCACGGCTCTCGACGTGACCATTCAGGCCCAGGTCCTGAAGCTGATGAAGGAGCTTCAGGAAAAGCTCGGCATGGCGCTGCTGCTGATCACCCATGACCTGGGTATCGTGCGGCGCATGGCCGATACGGTGTCGGTCATGAACGACGGCCATATCGTCGAACAGGGCAAGGCCCAGCACGTGTTCGCCGACCCACAGCATGCCTATACCCGCCACCTGCTGGCGGCCGAGCCCAAGGGCCGGCCCGACCCTGCCGCGCCCGACGCGCCGGAATTGCTGGCGGCCAAGGACATCAAGGTCTGGTTCCCGGTCAAGCGCGGCTTCCTGCGCCGCACGGTCGGGCATATCAAGGCCGTGGACGGCATTTCCCTGAACCTCAAGCGCGGCCATACCCTGGGCATCGTCGGCGAATCCGGCTCGGGCAAAAGCACCCTGGGCCGCGCTCTGTTGCGGCTGGAGCGCTCCGAAGGCGAGATCCTGTTCGACGGCGCCAACATCCAGGGGCGGCAGTTCAAGGAAATGCGCCCGCTTCGGCGCGAGATGCAGATCGTTTTCCAGGACCCGTTCGGCAGCCTCAGCCCCCGCCTGTCGATCAGCCAGATCATCGAGGAAGGCCTGATCGTCCACGGTCTGGGCGGCGACGCGCAGGCCCGGCGGCAGTTGGTATCAGAGGCCTTGACCGAGGTCGGCCTCAGCCCCGAGATGCAGGACCGTTACCCCCACGAATTTTCCGGCGGGCAGCGTCAGCGCATCTCGATCGCCCGGGCCCTGGTGCTGAAACCCAAGTTCATCGTACTGGATGAGCCGACCAGCGCCCTCGACATGTCGGTTCAGGCGCAGATCGTCGAATTGCTGCGCGGCTTGCAGAAAAAGCACGATCTGGCTTACCTGTTCATTTCCCACGATCTGAAGGTCGTCCGCGCGCTCAGTCACGAAATCGCCGTGATGCGGGGCGGCCGGGTCGTCGAATTCGGTTCCGCCGAACAAATCATCGATGCCCCGAAAGATCCCTACACCAAGGCCCTAATGGCCGCCGCCTTCGAAATGAAGGCCGACGAAACAGGAATAGTCTCAAGCTGATGCCCACCGTTCTCTACATGGCCGCCGACGGCAATCCCAAGCCCTGGCGGGACGCCTTTCTTGACCAAATGCCCGAAGCCGATTTTCGCATCTGGTCCGCCGACCCCGCCAAGGACGAAACCGGCGACAAGTCGGAAATCGATTACGCCATCGTCTGGAAGCCGTCCCCCGGCGTGTTGGCGTCGCTGCCCAATCTGAAGGCCGTGTTTTCCATGGGGGCCGGGGTCGATCACCTGTTCGGCGATCCGGAACTGCCGCGGAACGTGCCCCTGGTTCGTCTGATCGACCGCTGTCTGACCCAGGGGATGAGCGAATACGCCATCTATTGGGTTATCCATTTCCACCGCAAGATGGGCGTTTACGCCCAATTCGCCCGCGACGGCGTGTGGAAGCGCATGCGCCAGGCCGATGCCGAACGGCGCCGGGTCGGGATTTTGGGCCTGGGCGAGCTGGGCGGCGACGCGGCGAAGAAGCTGGTGCCCCTGCATTATCAGGTCGCCGGTTGGTCGCGCTCGAAAAAGGAAATCCCGGGGGTCGAAAGCTTCCACGGGCAGGATCAGCTGATCCCGTTCCTCAACCGCACGGAAATCCTGGTCTGTCTGCTGCCGCTGACGCCGGACACGCAGGGCATCATCAATAAGGAAACGCTGGCCGCCCTGCCCAAGGGGGCGTTCATCATCAACTGCGCCCGCGGCGGCCATGTGGTCGACGACGATCTGCTGGCGGCGCTCGATTCCGGGCATATCGAAGGGGCGACCCTGGACGTGTTCCACGAAGAGCCCCTACCCGCCGAGCATCCGTACTGGGCCCATCCCAAGGTCAACGTGACCCCGCATATGGCTAGCCTGACCGTGCCGGAATCCAGCACCGAATGGTACGTCCGCAACATTAAGCGGATGGAAGCGGGCGAACCGCCGCTCAATACCGTGGATATCGATACGCGGTATTAGGCCTGGGTCAGAACGGGCCCAAATGGCCGTAGACCACGGCCAACAGGAACAAGCCCAGGATAATCCGGTAGATCACGAAGGGCGTGAAGCTGGCCCGTTTCAGCCAGGCCATCATCAGGGCGATGGCGATCAAGGCCGTGATGAAAGCCAGCCCCGCCGCCGTGAAGGCGTCGGAGGTCAGTTGCGCGTCGCCGGATTTCCAAAGGTCGTAGCCTTTGAGCACGCCGGCACCCAGGATCGTCGGAATCGACAGCAGCATGGAAAAGCGGGCCGCGTCGGTGCGCTCCATCCCCAGCAGGCGCGCCGCCGTCATGGTGATGCCCGAGCGCGAGGTGCCGGGGATCAGCGCCAGGCATTGCGCCAGGCCGATCAACACCGTGTCGGAAATTTCCAGATGCTCGATCCGGCGCAGCGTCATGCCGACGCCGTCGGCGATATATAGAAGTATGCCGAAGCCGAGCGTCGCCCAGGCGATGACCTCGAGCGAGCGCAGACCGTTCGGATAATAGTGATCCAGCGCCAACCCCGCCCCGATCACCGGCAGGGTCGCCAGAATGACCAGCCCCGCCAGCTTGGCCCCGCGGTCGCGGCGGCCTTTCATCATCCGGCCCAGGCCGCTGACCATGTCCCAGATTTCGCGGTGCATATAGAGAACGACCGCGCCAAGGGTTCCGACATGGACGGCGACGTCGATCACCAATCCCTGGTCGGTCCAGCCGAAAAGCTGGGGCGTGGCGGCCAAATGGGCGGAAGAGGAGATCGGAAGGAACTCCGTGATCCCCTGAATCAGCGCCAAAATCGCAAGATGTAGTGTAGGCAAGGGTGACTCCTACGACTTTTTGGTCTTCTAGCCGATCGCTGGGGTGCTGCCAAGGGCCGGATCAAAGTGGACGTATGCTTTCTGCACCGAACCATAAGGACCGAAACGGGCCAATTTCCTGTGATTTTTGTGTCAGATAGCGATGATTTTTGTTTGGAGTCGGTGAAGCAGATTGCTATCTAAGGGGTCTCTCAAGGAACCGCGAACAGGAAGTTAACGCATGAGCCAGACCTCACGGCGCAACGGTTATGGACTGCCCGTTGAACAGGGGATGTATGACCCTCTGAACGAGCATGACGCTTGTGGATTCGGGTTTATCGCCGATATTCACAATAAACCGCGCCATGAGATCGTTCATCAGGCGCTGGAAATCGTTCATCACCTGGATCACCGCGGCGCGATCGGCGCCGATCCGCTGGCCGGCGACGGCGCGGGCATTCTGATTCAGATTCCCGACGCCTTCATGCGCAAGGTGTTCGCCAAGCAGGGCATCGAAGTCCCGGCCAAGGGCGACTACGCCATCGGCATGGTCTTCTTGCCGCGCGATCACAAGCTGCGCGACCTGGCGATCAAGGCTGTGGAAAAAACCACCGCCGAAGAAGGCCAGGTGTTGCTCGGCTGGCGCGACGTGCCGACCGACAACAGCGTGCTGGGCGAAAGCGTCAAGCCGAACGAGCCGGTGATCAAGCAGGTGCTGATCAAGCGCGGACCGAACACGCCCGACCGCGCCGCCTTCGAACGCAAGCTCTACGTCATCCGCAAGCAGGCGCATCATGCGCTGTGGGATAAGGACGAGGGCTCGTGGCAGGACTTCTATTTCCCCTCCATGTCCTCGGCGACCATCGTCTACAAGGGCATGGTGCTGGCCCCGAACCTGGCGAAATACTACGTCGACTTCCAGGATCCGGACTTCGCCACGGCGATCGCCCTGTTCCACCAGCGGTTCTCGACCAACACCTTCCCGAGCTGGCGCCTGGCGCAGCCGTTCCGTTTCCTGTGCCACAACGGCGAAATCAACACGCTGCGCGGCAACGTCAACTGGATGAACGCGCGCCGTCACAACATGTCGTCGAAGATTCTCGGCGACGACCTGGATAAGCTGTGGCCGCTGATCGGCGACGGCTCGTCGGATAGCTCGACCTTCGACAATGCGCTCGAACTGTTGGTCATGGGCGGCTATTCGCTCAGCCATGCGATGATGCTGATGATCCCCGAAGCGTGGAAAGACAACCCGCAGATGGATCCGAAGCGCCGCGCTTTCTACGAATACTATTCGGCGATGATGGAACCGTGGGACGGCCCCGCCGCCATGGCCTTCACCGACGGCAAGCAGATCGCCGCGACACTCGACCGCAACGGCCTGCGCCCGGCGCGCTATATCGTCACCGACGACGGCTTGGTGGTGATGGCGTCGGAAGTCGGCGTGCTGCCGATCCCCGAAGAAAAGATCGTTCAGAAGTGGCGCTTGCAGCCCGGTAAGATGCTGGTCGTCGATCTGGAAGAGCACCGCATCATTTCCGACGAGGAAGTGAAGAACGAGCTCGCCAGCGAATATCCGTATCAGGATTGGCTGGACGCGACGCAAATTCACCTGGCCGACCTGCCGCCGGAAATCGGCCCGATGACGCCCGATGCCAAGACCCTTTTGGATCAGCAGCAGGCGTTCGGCTACAACCGCGAAGACCTGAAATTCTTCCTCGAGCCGATGGCCGAAGAAGGTCAGGATCCGATCGGCTCGATGGGCCGCGATTTCCCGCTGGCCGCGCTCAGCGACAAGTCGCGCATGCTGTACGACTATTTCTTCCAGAACTTCGCGCAGGTCACCAACCCGCCGATCGACCCGATCCGCGAGGAACTGGTGATGAGCCTGGTC
>CAXGUG010000006.1:0-72089 GCA_964012715.1 uncultured Rhodospirillaceae bacterium
CTACGCCGCCGATTACGAGAACATCGCTCCGTCGCTTGCCCGCGGCAAGCGCACCTTGACGGTCGGCAACATAACGGATCTGGCGCTGTGTGATCGACTGACGAAAAACGTCGATTGCGTCGTTCACGTCGCCGCCGAGAGCCACGTCGACAATTCGTTCGGAAACTCCATCGAGTTTACCCTGACCAATACGCTCGGCACGCACACATTGCTCGAGGCGGCACGCATGAACTCCGTTCCTCTGTTCATCCATGTCAGCACGGATGAGGTCTATGGAGAGGTCCTGGAAGGCGAGGCGTCCGAAGAGGAAAAGCTGAACCCGAGCAATCCCTATTCCGCCTCGAAGGCGAGCGCCGAGATGATCGTGGGCAGCTATCAGGCTTCCTTCGGCATGCCGATCGTCACCGTTCGAGCGAACAATATCTTCGGCATCCGGCAGTTCCCGGAAAAAATCATCCCCAAGTTTACGATGCAGCTGTTGTCTGGTCAGCCTGTGACCTTGCATGGCGACGGCTCCAACGTACGACGCTACTTGGCGGCGGAGGATTTTGCCGAGGCCCTGTGCCTGTTGATCGCCAAGGGTCAGGTCGGCGCCGTGTACAACATCGGCGCGGAAGAAGAATACTCGAACACCGAGATCGCCCGTATGCTGTGCGGGCTTTTGGATCGATCGGAAGACGATTTCATCACCTTCGTCGCCGACCGGCCATTCAATGATCGCCGCTATTCGATCAATACGGCGAAGATCGAAGCCCTGGGATGGCAACCGCGGCGGCCGTTGGCAGCGGGGCTTTCCGCAATCGTGGAGTGGTATCGCGAAAACTATGGCCGTTACCGCCATCTGTTCCAGAGTAACGACGCCTAACCCCCCCGCGCTCCGTTCAACCTTCGAGGACGAATTCAGATGACGACCTATTCGATCGATGTGTACGAAAAGGATGGGCGCTGGCAGGCCGTAATCCACCACCTTCTATTGGCCGGGGAAGGCTCGTCCCCCGAGGAAGCGACCGCCGAGGTCATTCAACTGGCGGCCGCGGCCGAAAACCGTCTACTGGAAACCGGACTAGCCCGGCGTTCACGTCAAGGCCGCGTCGTCCTCAAACGGTCGCTAGGCCAGATGCTTGCACCGATCGCCGCCGAATACGGCCTGCGCACGCTTTTCGTCTTTGTACTGCTGGCTTCCCTTTACCTTGTGGTTCGGGCTGATCTTAGCCATCAAATTCAGGCATTCCGGACCGATATCACGTCCGAGTTGTCCCAGATTCGTTCTCTTCTCGGGGACTCTTCATCGACGTCGTCGGATGCCGCCGAACGCGTCCGGCAACGGGCTCAACACCTGAACCAACGACTGCTGCCTGCGGCGGAGGAACTCCGGCCCTTGTTTCGAACGCTTCTATCCGATCCGGCGCCGACCCAGACGCCGCCCAACCAGTAGCCTTCGCCGATTACCCGCACATGACCATTTCCACCCGTTCGTCCCAGGCACAATCCGGCGCGCTGATCATCGGCGCGCTGTTAGTGCTTGCGCTGTTTGCCGCGGCCTTGGGCTGGCACCACGTAAACCCCGTTTTTTCCAAATGGGAGCACCTTCATTTCTTCTTTCTGCACGGTAGCGTCGATCCGCATTTAACGTTCCGACTGCACCCCAGGGCAAATCTGGGCGGAACCGGCTATGCGACGCTTGAAATCGGGAAATGGATCACTGATTTCTTCGGCTGGTCCCTTCCCACCTTCCGCGCCATTTCATTTCTGTTCGCCGGTGGAACGCTGGCGCTTATCGCCGTCGTGCTGGGGCGATGGTTCGGCCTTTATCCGGCGCTCGCCGGTGTCATATTGGCGGCGTTCAGCACCGGTTACATCATATTCGCCAACCAAGTGCTGGTCAGCCTGCCCACACTGTTTTTCAGCGTTTTGCTGGTGGAGCGCTTTCAGCGCCTGGACACGGCCCCCCGCAGTAAGACACTGCATGTCATGCTCGGCATCGTCCTTGCGTTTTGTTTTCTCCAATACGGGATGGCTCGGTATTTCGCCCTGATCTGGGTCGCGTTTTTCTTCGGTACACGCATTTTCGTGGTTTGCCGGCAAATTCCAGGCGGCGCCGCGCGGCAGGCCGCTATCCTCGGCGTCTTCAAATCCTTGGCTGCGATCGGGATCGTGGCGCTGGTTACCCTGAGCCTACTGGACCTCACGAATGTCCGGCTGTTGCTTCATCCCTGGAATATCCTTTTCCCCGCAAAGGCCGAGGTCGAAACCAAGGCGCTGAGTCTGTTCGCAACGTTCGTCGGGAATTTTCCGCGCTTGCTGGAAATGTATTTTCCGTTCATTTCCGTCTCAGGCGGCGGCCGACCGGAGTTCATACTCGCCGGGCAAAGAGCCCCCCTTTACGAATACTGGCACACTCCTTTTCTACTGATCGGGCTCGCGGTTGCGATCCGGCGAACGTTCCGGCCTCTGACGCCGACCGTCTATCCGTACCTATCGTTGCATGTGATTTGCGGGGCGACGATTTTGTTATCGCTGGCATCCCAGATCGACAGAGACATTTACACGATCTCTATCTTTCGGAATTTCTCCGGCTTTTTCGCCGTCTCGGCCTATATCGCCGTCGCCTTGATTTGGTTATGGGAACGCATTGGCTCCCGCATCCCCGCAGCGACAGCGGTATTTTCGCTCGGTTTTCTAGCCATCCTTTCGACCGCAACCATCATTTTGGACCAGAAATTCAACGCGATGCAGAACCGGATCGCAGACATGGCAGCGGTCGATACGTCTGGCCAATCCTTCGCACCGACGCCATCGCCGTTGCCGTTCGGCCTGGACAAGCAGCTTTATCAGCAAGCCCGCTTTACCCGCTTGGCAGAAATTCTGGCCGATCTACGCTCCTGCAAAGCGTTTGCCGGGCCTTTACTGGTAAAGCTTTCCCCGGGCCTCGTCCTGAACAATGGAGAATTCGACGGCATTCACTACACGAAGAACTACAACATGCTGTCTTCCACGCTGGCCTTTTTACTTGCTGACCACGGCATCAACGGCAGCCACGTAATACTCGTCCCCGAGGGAGACCCGGGAATTCGAGAATTCGGAAACGGGTACGCGGGCGCACCGCGCCATTTTTCCGGGCCAATCACCTGGAAAAATGCCGAAATTCTCTATCCAAACGGCCTCTTGAAGCGCCACTATCGCGAATCCCGCCCCGGCAACGGCGATCCCTGGCTTGTTGCCTTCTCCGAGGCCGAAGTCGAAGCCTCCCGAGCGCAGTTCAAGCAAATGCAATTGCCGTTCAGGGAAATTGGCCCCATCACCGACTTATCAAAAATTACCCCCCTGAAATCACGTGATTTTCCGGCGATCTGCTCTGATCGTCCCTAATTGTCGCAACCCGCACTCGGCGGCATCAAGGCCGGGCTAGCGGTTGCGTCATTAAGCACAATATGCAACATTCCCCCTTGCGTTCACCTTGTGAACGCAAGGGGCTAAAGAGCCTTTTGAATCATCGGGCTACGGCCCACTCATTGGAACCGCTCGTGGTGATATTCACCTCGGGTGCGGTAGCTTGCCTAACCGCCACCGGCCCTATTGCCCCATGGGATACACGTCACCGACAACCGGCACCAAAGCAGCCTTTCTGGATCGGGACGGCGTCTTGATTCGTTCCGACGTTATACAAGGGAAGCCTTTTGCGATCCGGCGTCTCGAAGATTTATCGTTCTTCCCCGATGTGAAACCGTCAATCGCCCAACTGCAAAAACATGGTTTCAAAATCGTGGTGGTGACCAATCAACCGGATGTGGGAAACGGCATCGTCGATCGCTCCGTCGTCGAACAAATGAACGCCCGAATTCAGAGCGAATTGTCAGTCGATGTCGTCAAAACCTGTTACCACGCGCAAACGGACGGTTGCGCATGCCGCAAGCCAAAGCCCGGCATGATCCTCTCCGCCGCCGCTGAGTTGCAAATCAACCTGAGCGCGAGCTTCATGGTCGGCGACCGCCGGAGCGATATCGAAGCCGGACGCGCCGCCGGATGCCGCACGGTATTCATCGACCGCAACTACACCGAACGCAAACCGGAAGCTCCGGATTTCACCGCGTCCTCACTAAGCGACGCCGTCACCCAAATTCTCGGCGCCGACACGGCCGCCACCAACAGGAAGTCACACCATGCCTGACGTCAAAGACCTGACCATCAAACTGTTCGCTGACGGTGCCGACTTGGACGGCATGCTTCAGATGTACGCCAATCCGCTGATCCAGGGCTTCACCACCAACCCGACCCTGATGCGCAAAGCAGGCGTGCAGGATTACGAGGCATTCGCGCGCGAGGTACTTGCCGCGATCCCAGACCGCCCCGTCAGCTTCGAGGTCTTCGCCGACGATCTTCCGACGATGGCCGCGCAAGCGCGAGTCATCGCATCCTGGGGCGAAAACGTGAACGTCAAAATTCCAGTGACCAATACCCAGGGTGAATTTACCGGCCCGATCATCGAAGCACTGTCCGCCGAAGGCGTTCAGTTGAACGTGACCGCCGTGTTCTCTCTGGATCAAGTACAGGCAGTGACCGCAGCGCTGGCGGCAGAGACCCCCGCCATCGTTTCGATCTTTGCCGGTCGCATCGCCGACACCGGTCTGGACCCCATGCCGCTGATGTCGGAAGCGCTCAAGATCATGACTGCCAAGCCGAAGGCGGAGCTTTTGTGGGCCAGCCCGCGCGAACTGCTGAATATCTTCCAGGCGGACGAAGTGGGCTGTCACATCATCACCGCGACCAATGACGTTCTCGGCAAACTCGGAGGCGTCGGCAAAGACCTGGAAGTCTTCAGCCGCGAGACGGTCAATATGTTCTACGGCGATGCCCAGGCCGCCGGATTTACCATCGCCACCTCGGCCTGAAACGCCGCGGACCAAGCGAACAGACAACGGAGCCAACATCCATGTCCAATTCCTTCGAACACGTGTTGATCACCGGCGGCGCCGGTTATGTCGGCAGCTTGCTCGCCCCGCAGCTTCTTGAGCGCGGGTTTAAGGTCACCGTCTACGACATCATGTATTACGGCGACGATTTCCTGCCCAAGGACAACCCGAACCTGCGTATCGTCAAGGGTGACATCCGCGACGTCGCCGCGTTGAAGGACGCGCTGAAGGGCGTCGATGTCGTGATCAGTCTGGCCTGCATCTCGAACGACGCCAGCTTCGAGTTGGATGAAAACCTCTCGACCTCGGTCAACATGGATGCATTCGAGCCGATGGTCGTCGCCGCCAAGGAAGCCGGCGTGAAGCGCTTCATCTACGCCTCTTCCTCGTCCGTCTATGGCGTCTCGGAATCTCCCGACGTTACCGAAGACCACCCCCTAGTGCCGCTGACCCTGTACAACAAATACAAGGGCATGTGTGAACCTCTGCTGTTCAAGCATCAGTCCGACGACTTCGTCTGCGTCACCATCCGCCCGGCGACGCTGTGCGGCTACGCCCCGCGCCAACGCCTGGACCTATCGGTCAACATCCTGACAAATCATGCCGTGACCAATGGCAAGATCACGGTGTTCGGCGGCTCGCAAATGCGTCCCAACCTGCATGTCCAGGACATGTGCGACTGCTACGAAATGCTGCTTGAGTTGCCTGACGAAAAAATCGCGGGCGGCATCTTCAACGTCGCCTACATGAACATGAGCATCATGGACTTGGCCAAGGTCGTTAAGAAAGTCGTCGAAGAAGAGTTCCCCGAGAAGGGCGAAATCGAGATCGTCACCACACCGACCGACGACATCCGCTCCTATCACGTCAATTCGGACAAGATCACCCGCGAGTTGGGCTTTGCGCCCAAGTACAACATCGAAGACGCGGTGCGGGGCCTGTGCAAAGCCTTCCGCGGCGGCAACCTGCCCGACAGCATGGACGACGACAAATACTTCAACGTCCGTCGCATGAAAGCCCTCAACGCCGCATGACGACATCCGCAAAACCGCTGGCCGTCGTTACCGGCGGCGCCGGGTTCATCGGCAGTCACATGGTCGACGTTCTGATCGGCCGTAGCTTCGCCGTGCGTGTTATCGACAATTTCAGCGGCGGGCACGAACGCAACCTCGCCCATCTCGATGGCAATCCGGACCTGACGATCGTCAATCAGGACATCCGCGACCTGAACCCCGACGACGCCCCGTTCGACAGCGCCCGGTTCGTGTTTCATTTCGCCGGAATCGGCGACATCGTGCCGTCGATCGAACGCCCGATCGACTACATGGACATCAACGTCCAGGGAACGGTGAAGGTTCTGGAATGCGCCCGCGCCGCCGGGGTCGAAAAACTGGTCTATGCTGCGTCATCGTCATGTTACGGGCTGGCCGACGTGCCGACCCGTGAAGATCATCCAATCGATCCGAAATACCCGTATGCCCTGAGCAAGTACCAGGGCGAACAAGCGGCCCTGCATTGGCAAAACGTCTATGGCCTGCCGGTCAATTCAGTCCGTATCTTCAACGCCTACGGCACCCGTGTGCGGACCACCGGCGCCTATGGCGCCGTGTTCGGCGTGTTCTTCAAACAAAAACTGGCGGGCAAGCCGTTCACCGTCGTCGGCGACGGAACGCAGGGCCGTGATTTCCTGTACGTGACGGACGTCGCCCGCGCCTTCCTGGCGGCCGCGGAAACGGAACAGGTCGGGGAAATCTACAACCTCGGCGCCGGCAACCCGCAATCGGTCAATCGATTGGTCGAACTGCTGGAAGGCGACGTGGTCTATATCCCCAAACGCCCCGGCGAGCCCGATTGCACCTGGGCCGATATTTCGAAAATCACCACAGAACTTAATTGGAAGCCCGAGGTCTCGTTCGAAGAAGGCGTCGGACGCATGGTTGCCGAAATCGAAAACTGGCGTGACGCCCCGTTGTGGGATCCGAACAGCATCGAGCAGGCGACCAAGACCTGGTTCAAATACATGGCGCCGGGAGACGGCCGATGACCGCTGAGTTTTTCAAGAACTACGAATTCAAACTCAAGACGCCCGAGGAACTTCAGGCGCTGATCGGTCCGTTCCCCCGCGACAAGAAAGTGATCATGTGCCACGGCGTGTTCGACGTCGTTCACCCCGGCCACGTGCGTCATTTGGCCTATGCGAAAAGCAAGGCCGATATCCTGGTCGCCTCGATCACGGCCGACCGTCACATCAAGAAGGGCACCTATCGTCCTCACGTGCCGGAACGTCTTCGCGCGCTGAACCTGGCCGCGTTCGAAATGGTCGATTACGTGATCATCGACGGAAACGCCAAGCCGCTGGAGAATCTAAAGACGCTTCAGCCCGACTTTTTCGCCAAGGGGTTTGAGTACACCTCGGGCGGCTTGCCCGCCGCCACGCAGGAAGAAGCCGACATCGTAGAAGGCTACGGCGGCAGCATGATCTTCACCCCCGGCGACATCGTCTATTCGTCGTCGCGGCTGATCGAGTTGGCTGCACCCAATATCCAGATGGAAAAATTGCTGGCCCTGTTGGATGCGCACGACCTGGGCTTCGCGGATCTTCGCAGGGCGCTCGACAAGATGAAGGGCTTCAAGGTCCATGTCATCGGCGACACCATCGTCGACAGCTATACACGGACCTCTCTGATCGGCGGACAAACCAAAACCCCGACCTTCAGCGTGCTGTACCAGGGAAAGGACGACTACATCGGCGGCGCCGGGATCGTCGCCCAGCATTTGCGTGCGGCGGGCGCGGACGTTACGTTTTCGACCGTCCTCGGCAAAGATGCTCTGGCCGATTTCGTGATCGAAGGGCTGCAGGAAGCCGGGATCAAGACCAATGCGATCATCGACGACACCCGCCCCACGACGAACAAGAACGCGATCATCGCCGGTGGCTATCGCCTATTGAAAGTCGACACCCTCGACAACCGATCGATCTCGGAAGGCATTCTCGAACAACTGACGTCGAAGATCACCGGCACGGAAACCGACGCCGTCGTGTTCAGCGATTTTCGGCATGGCATCTTCAATCACTGGACCGTGCCGCAATTGACTACGGCCATTCCGCAAGACGTTTATCGCGTCGCCGACAGTCAGGTTGCCAGCCGTTGGGGTAACATCACCGAGTTCAAGAACTTCGATCTGGTCACGCCGAACGAACGGGAAGCCCGCTTTGCGCTGGGCGATCAAGATTCGACGGTCGGCGCCTTGGCGGGAGCATTGGTCGATGCCAATGCCTGTAAATTGCTGATCCTTAAGCTCGGCGACCGTGGCGCCTTCGTGTCCCGGCCGTCATTCGGCGATGGTGACGGGAATTATTTTTCCGTCGACAGCTTCGCCCGAAACATCGCGGACGCCGTGGGTGCCGGTGACGCCCTGTTGTCGTACGCGACCATGGCAATGCTCGCGACGGGCAACGAAGTAATCGCCGGAATTCTTGGCTCCATGGCTGCCGCCTGCGAATGCGAGATCGACGGCAACGTGCCGATCAAGCCGGGAGACGTTTTGGCCCGGATTGATCAAGTCGAGAAGGCCGCGGGTTACGGCGGATGAACGGCATGCGCGTAATCGTTGTCGGCATGGGCGTCCAAGGCGCCAAGCGGCTAGCCGTGGCTGGTGCTGATGCGGTCGCGACGGTCGATCCGTTCAAGGACGGCGTCGATTACCGTGACGTTCGCGACGTGCCGTTGGGCGATTTTGACGCGGCGCTGTTATGCATTCCGGACGAAGCGAAGATCGATCTGATGACCTACCTGCTTGAAGCGGGGAAACATATTTTGGTCGAGAAGCCGGTCCTGTCCCATTCGGACGATGACCTGTCGCGCCTAGCCGCGTTGGCCGAAAAATCCGGCGCGGTTTGCTACACCGCTTACAATCACCGGTTCGAGCCGCATTTCGTCCGCATGCGCGACCTGATCCAAAGCGGCCGCCTGGGCGAGATCTATTCGATCCGCATGTTCTACGGCAACGGAACCGCGCGCCTAGTCCGCGACAGCGCTTGGCGCGATCAGGGTGCTGGGGTGCTCCCCGATCTGGGCAGCCACTTGCTCGATACGTTGCGGTTCTGGATGGGCGACGATTTCAATCCGGAGTTCCGTATCACCGGCGCTTATCGTCATGAAAATCGTTCCTTCGATCAGGTCATCGTCACCGCAGACGGCGCTGTCGCCATCCAGTTGGAAATGACGATGCTGAGCTGGCGCAATCATCATGTCACCGAAGTCCTGGCCGAAAAGGGAAGTGCCCATATCGAAAGCCTGTGCAAATGGGGGCCCTCGACCTTCACCCACCGCACGCGCATTCTGCCGAGCGGCCGTCCGCCGGAAGAGGCCGTCACTCTGGTTCAAAGCGATCCCACTTGGGAGCTGGAATACGATCATTTCGTTACCCTGTGCCGCGACAAGCCGGGCAGCCACAACCTGGATAACGACCTGTGGCTTAATCGGACCTTGCGCGAGTTGGCCGCCCAAGCCGGTGTGACCGAATTGACGCGGGATAGCGCGGACGCATGACCAAACCCGTCATCGGATTTGCAGGCCTGACGCATCTCGGCCTCAACATGGCCGCCGCTACAGTGGCGCGGGGGTTCGACGTCGTCGGGTTTCACGAAGACGCCCAACTTGTCGCGGAAATATCCACCGGTCACCTGCCGGTAAACGAACCGGGCTTGGACGATATGTTCACCGCCCATCGCGAGCGCCTAAGCTTCACTGCCGACGCCGCCGCGCTGTCCGCCTGTGACGTGGTCTATATTTCTGTAGACGTGCCAACCGATGACCGGGGACAAAGCGACCTCCGCCCTATCCTGGGCATCATCGCGACGGTCGAGGAAGCGATCCGGCCCGACGCTCTGCTGGTCGTGCTCTGTCAAGTGCCGCCCGGCTTCACCCGCCAGCTGCCCCGCGATCCGGCCCGTCTTTATTATCAGGTCGAAACCCTGATATTCGGCCGCGCCGTCGAGCGCGCGATGTATCCGGAACGGTTCATCATCGGTTGCGCCGACCCGGCCCAACCGATCGACCCGCGGATGACTTACTATCTGTCCTCATTCGATTGTCCGATTCTGCCGATGCGCTATGAGAGCGCCGAGTTGGCGAAGATCTCGATCAACATGTGTCTGGTTGCATCGATCGGCGTCGCCAACACGATGGCCGAAGTCTGCGAGAACGTCGGCGCCGATTGGTCCGAAATTATTCCGGCTCTCCGGTTGGATGCGCGGATCGGCCCGAAGAGCTATATCGCGCCGGGCCTGGGCCTCGCGGGGGGAAACCTGGAACGCGATCTCGCCACCGTCATCAGCCTTGCCGACGGCCACGGCAGCGACGCCGGGATCGTCCGGGCCTGGATCGCCAACAGCGGCTATCGCAAAGACTGGTGCCACCGGGTCTTGGAAACAGAAGTCCTCGACGACGACCCGGATGCGAGAATCGGCCTGCTGGGTCTCGCCTATAAAGAAGACACCCATAGCACCAAGAACGCCCCGTCCCTGGCCCTGCTGCGTCATCTCGATCCGACGCAAGTTACCGCCCACGACCCGGTGGTGCGCGCCGCCGATGCGATGCCCGGTCTGGGCGCCGCTGCTGATCCGTTGGCGGCCTGCGACGGCGCCGATGCTGTGGTTATCATCACACCCTGGCCGGTTTATCGCACACTCGATCCGGCGGCGATTGCTGCCCGCATGCGCGGTCACACGTTGATCGATCCGTACGGCTTGTTGCCTGACGCCGCCGTCGCGGCGGCTGGGCTGGACCATTTCGTTCTTGGCCGCGCACCCCTGCGCGCCGACAGCACATCAAATTGAAGGACCAGGCATGCTTGAGCACCTGAACCCGCAACCGCAATCGCCGAGCCGCGTCGTCGTCTTGGGCGCCGCCGGTTTCGTCGGCCGGACCACGGTCGCCGCGTTCGAAGGCGACGATACGCCGGTGTTGGCCCTGGGCCGCGCCGAGGTCGATCTTCTGGCCGACACCGCCGCCGAGACCCTGGCCGGTCAGTTGCGAGAGGACGATACCTTCGTCGTCATTTCCGCCGAAGCGCCCTGCAAGGACGCCGCGATGTTGGAACGCAACATCCGCATGATGCGGGCCGTGACCGATGCCCTGGGCAAAGTTCAACCCGCGCACGTCATTTACGTCAGTTCCGACGCCGTCTATGCCGACAGCACCGGACCGTTGAGCGAAACGTCCTGCGCCGAGCCGGGCTCGCTCCATGGGGTGATGCATCTGGCGCGGGAACTGATGCTCAAGGATGCGGTCAAGGGGCCGCTCGCCATTCTGCGCCCGACGTTGATCTACGGTGCCGCCGATCCGCATAACGGTTACGGCCCGAACCGGTTCCGCCGCCTTTCCGCCGAAGGGCAAGAGATCGTCCTGTTCGGCGAAGGCGAAGAACGTCGCGACCATGTCGATGTCCGCGACGTCGCCGGGCTGATTCGCTTGATCGCCAATCACAAATCGCAAGGCGTATTGAACGCCGCAACCGGTGTGGTCACTTCTTTCCGGGAAATCGCGGAAATGGTTGTGGCGCTCGCCGCCAATAAAGTTGCGATCAAAGGTTCGCCGCGCCAAGGCGCAATGCCGCACAACGGATACCGCCCGTTCGATCCCGCCGCCACCAAGACGGCGTTCCCGGCATTTTCCTACACAACGCTGGCGGATGGCCTGGCTCGCGCCCAGACGGAATCGACGGAGCGTTCTTGACCGTGGCTCAAGTCGATCTTCTCCGGTCGCTGCCGAAGACAAAGCGCAACGTCGGCGCGCGGGAAACGGCCAAGACCGAAGAACACATTCGCATTTCATGTGAATTCGGAGAGATGTATTTCGACGGGCCGCGCGAATACGGCTACGGCGGTTACCGTTACGACGGTCGCTGGAAACCCGTGGCCAAGGACATCGTGACCCACTTCGGATTGAAGCCCGGTGACCGCGTCCTGGACGTCGGCTGCGCCAAAGGTTTCCTGGTCAAGGACCTGTTGGCAATCGGTATCGACGCCTATGGCATCGACGTTTCCAAATACGCGTTGATGAATTGCGAACCCGAAGTCGTCGGGCGGCTGCAGGTTGGGTCTTGCGACGACCTGCCGTTCCCGGACAAAAGTTTCGACGCCGTGCTGGCGATCAACATCATCCACAACATGGACCGAGGTGGATGCATTCGCGCTCTGCGCGAGATGGAACGCCTTGCGCCCGGCAAGGGCTTCATCCAGGTCGACAGCTACCACACCCCGGAACAGAAAGCGGTTTTCGAAAGCTGGGTTCTGACCGCCAAGTTCTACGATTACCCCGAAGGCTGGCTGAAGGTGTTCGATGAAGCCGGATATACCGGGGATTGGGATTGGACCGTCATCGAATGAAGATTTTGGTGACCGGCGCCGGCGGCTTCGCAGGTGGGGCCATCGCCAAGAAACTGGCGCAGGCGGGATACGACGTGACGGGCACCGTCCGGCCCGGTTCGCCCCGGCCGTTGCCAACCTCCGGTCTGGCGATCGCCGAAGCCGACCTTTCGAACGCCGATTCTTTATTCGCCCTGGGCAGCGGGTTCACCGCCGTCATCCATGCGGCGGCAACGGTCGACCGGCCGGGTGTAACCGCATCACAGTTGTTTCGCGACAACATGCAAGCCACGTTCAATACGGTTCAATTCGCGCAACGGAATGAAGTCGGTCGGTTCATCTACATGTCTTCTGTGTCGGTGCATGGGCGGATCAACGGGCCCGTCGTAGACCACGAGACCCCGATCATCGACCCCAGTCCCTATGGATATTCAAAGCGACTGGGTGAATTGTTGTTGAACGAAATCCCGGACGGATTGGGCGCCGTTTCTCTTCGACTGCCCGGCGTCGTCGGGCCGGGCGGGCATTCCAACTGGTTGACCCGCACCTGCGAGACTTTGGCCGCCGGAAACGGCATCACGATTCGAAATCCCGACGCGCGGTTCAACAACGCCGTCCACACGGACGATCTCTCAAGTTTCTGCGAAGCTTTGCTGCATCTTCCGTTAACCGGCCATCGCGCGATGCCCTTGGCCGCCGGGGGCGACCTGTCCATCCGCGACGTCGCCGACAGATTGCAGGCCCGCTTGGGCGGCGGCCCGATCAAGATCGAGGCCGGCGGCTCCGCTCCGTTCGTGATCGATGACGGTTTCGCCCGCCGGGAATTGAATTACCGGTCCATGGAAACCGGCCCGTTGCTGGACCGTCTGGCAGACGACATTCGGGCCGCGAAAGTTCAATGAGCCCGGCCGCGATGACATTTCCAAGTGCACTCAGCCGATTCGGCGCGCACGCGCGAAAAGCCGCTGCCGATCCGAAGCGAGCGGCCCGTATCGTTGTCGACGCCGTTCTGATCTACACGGTCGGGATAGCCCTCGCGCTTGCGGCGCGCATCCTCCGGCCTGTCCTGCACATCCGGTTTTCTTCGATCGACGGAAGGCGCATCGGACACTTCATCGGCATGTGCGAAATCTATCTTTGCGAACGCGCGCTCGGACATCACAAAGGCTTCACCGATATACATACCTCGACCAAAGTCGGCAATTCACAGAGCGATAGCACACCGCCCAACAAATTAATTTGGCGGCTCTACGATGAACAACTTCACTTCAATGAGTGGGCTCGATACGCGGTTGCCGCGAATGAAATACTACCGGGCGCGAAGAAACATCAAACGCCGATTTCAGGCCCCGATTACACCGGCCTCATGGAAAGAGTCCCCGCCCAGATCAAATTGCCGGAAACGGTAATTGATGCAGGAAACCAGTGGGCAAAAGATTCAGGAATCAGCCTTGATCAAGAAATGGTGGTTTTCGCGAACAGAGATAGCGCACACCTGTCCCATAGATTCAGTTCGAAGGATTGGTCGTATCATGACTACCGGGACAACAGTATTGCATCAATGACTCCCATGGCCGAAGCCATGACGGCGCGAGGCTACCTAGCCGTGCGGATCGGCGCCCACGCGGAAGAACCCATCCATTCTGAAAATCCTTGGATATTCGACCTACCGTTTTCCGGACGGACCGAGGAGATCGAACTCTTTGTGTCAAATCGCTGCAGATTCTTCATTGTGACCACCTCTGGCATTGGCGATCTAGGACGCATGTTTCGCAAACCCGTGGCCTGCACGAATACCGCCCCGTTCCTCACCGTTGTACGTTTAAAAACCCAGCCGGCCGATTTATGGATTCCCAAACATCATTGGTCAGTCGAGCAAAAGCGCTTCATGACCTTTTCTGAAATCGTCGAATGCGGTGCCGGCCATTTCGATAGGACTGAACAGTACAGTGCGAATGGCATCGAATTGGTCGAAAATACGGCCGAAGAAATAACCGATATCGCCCTTGAAACAGACGCCATCTTATCCGGCCACCATCACATCGGCGCCGCCGAGCAAAGACTGTACGATCGATTTTGGAAGATCGCGCTTGAAGGAAGAAAATGGACCGGAGAGTCCAGGATTGCGCTTTCATTCCTGAGCCGCCACTCACATTTGGTCAGGTAACCCGCCGGTCCCTATTCAGGGATCGATAGCGGCCTACGAATAGAAAAATCAGAGGAACTAATGGGAAAAAATCAGATTATCGCCACCTTGGGCACGGACGGCGATACCTCGACGTCGATCAACGGCACCTGGTTCGACTTCAAAGAAGGGGTATTCGTTTCGCCTGATGAGCATTCATCCGATCAGGCTCAAACAGGAGATCTCTTCGGGTATTTTTGGCAAAAAGAGGACGAGGGACAAAACTTCTCGAACGATCCTGAATCATCCGACTTGGCACGATATATTGCCTACAGCGTTCGGCGCGACTTTCCGGGAAGGGATGCCTTTTTACAGTCCTTTATCACCGAGTCTCCCAACGACAAGGTCGCCTGCCTTGATGCCGGTTGCGGCATCGCCAGTTCATTTCTATCCTTTTTCAAGGGAGCCCTTGATTCCATCGACTATTGCGGAATCGACATCTCATCCTCAATCTGGATCGCTCGGAAAAATCTGATAGCACACGGTCTCGACCCGCTTCTCATTAGAGGAGACATAGCGAGGGTTTCCCTACCTAAAGACCTGTTTGACATCGTTTATTGCCCTTACGTATTGCAACATACCGATGCCCCGCTTGCGACCTTACGGAATATCATTCACCCGCTGCGCATAGGCGGCGGCGCGATTCTTAGTCATACACGCCCTTTCGCGCCGTTACGCACCTTCTCAGACAACATGATTCGCGAACAGATCCGCGACATGGACCATGAAACAAAGATGGAAAAGTTGGCCGCGTTGTCGGAACTTGCTCAGCAGCTCTTCAACATTAAGACGAAGATTAAACTAGAATCTCCAGTCGACGTTTTGGGCATCCCTGCCGGCGAGTACCCTCTTCAAGAGTTATTCTATGATTATTTTGTTCGGGCCTATTATGACGACTCTAGAACCTTCGACAATTGTAACCTTGAGAACCTCGACTGGTTCGGACCTAGTTATTACCATACCCTTTCCACGGAAAACTTCGTGACGGCCTGCGAAGAAAACGGACTAGAGATCATCTCAATGAACACGACCGTGGGCACAACCTCCGTTCTTGCCCGTAAAATCTTCCACAAGGCGTAATCAACATCCGTCTTTGTTCCAGAATTCGGCGACCGTCGGCCGTGACCTGTTTTGATCACAACGAAGTCGGCTTGAGTGTTCTGGCTCAACACGCCGACCTTCTTCGATAAGAAACTTACCGAACCCACGTTTTCGAAAAACAGGGCATGAACATGGATCGAAACCTCCGAATTGAGCTGCACAAGACCATGATGCAACTCCGGCTGACGGAACAACGTCTGGCCGAAGTCTATAAAGAGCAGATCATCCGCACGCCCGTTCACTTCGGCGTCGGCCAGGAAGCCGTGGCCGCAGGTGTATGCAAGGCCCTCGCCGAGGGGGATGTCGTGTATTCCCACCACCGCTGCCACAACCACTATCTGGCACAGGGTGGCGATCTTTATGGTCTGATCGCCGAATTGATGGGAAAGGCGGACGGATGCTCCCAAGGACGCGGCGGGTCCGTACACCTGACAGATCGTTCCAAGGGCTTCGTGATTTCCAGCGCCATCCTGGGGCAAACGGTCGCCGTTGCGACCGGCAGCGCATTGGCATTCAAGATGGACGGCGCCAAGAACGTCGCCGTGCCGTTCCTGGGCGATGCGACGCTTGAAGAGGGCGGCTTCTGGGAAAGCTTGAACTATGCCGCGATTCACGGGCTGCCCGTGTTGTTCGTGTGCGAAAACAACGGCTATTCAACGGAAAGCCCGCCCCATGTCCGCGAACCCGCGGGCACGACCCTATCCGGGCGTGTCGCCGGGTTCGGCGTGACGACGGCGCAGGTCGACGGTAATGACATCGAAAAGGTCTACGCCGCCGCCGCCGACGCCGCAGAATATTGCCGCTCGGGCAAAGGACCGTTTTTCCTGGAATGCGCAACTTATCGCTGGTTGGAACACGTTGGGCCGTATTTCGACCACGAACTCGGCCGCTCGTACCGCTCGCAGGAAGAGGTCGAATCATGGATGACCCGCGACCCATTGGCGGCCAGCCAAGCCAAGTTGATTGAAAACGGCGACGCGACGATCGACGAAATCGAAAGTTGGATGACACAGGTCATCGACGAGATCGACCGAGCCATCGATAAAGCCCGGCAGGCGCCATGGCCCGAAGTCTCTACTCTTTTCGCCAATGTGTACTGACCCCATATACGCAGTGCGCTCAACTTTAGAAATTTACTCGACCTTGGGAGCCGCAATTTGAGCACGCGAAACATGAAGTACGTTGAGGCGCTATCCCACGGCCTTGTCACCGCGATGGCCGAAGACCCCAATATTTTCGTCACAGGCATCGCCGCGGATTATTCTTCGGGGCTGTTCGGCTCGACGACCGAAGCCCTGGATCGTTTCGGCCCGTCTCGTGTGTTCGATGCCCCGGCCATGGAGAACGCCCTGACCGGGATCGCCATTGGGGCGGCTGCGTCGGGCAAACGCCCGGTGATCGTTCACCCGCGGTGCGATTTCATGTTTCTGGCTCTCGACCAGTTGATCAACCTCGCCGCAAAGTGGCGCTATATGTATGCCGGCGCGGCCGGTGCCATGCCGATCGTGGTTCGGGCCGTCATCGGTAAAGGCTGGGGCCAGGGCGCAACCCACTCACAAAGCCTGCACACCATATTGGCCCATTTCCCGGGTCTGGTCGTTGCCATGCCCGCGACCGTAAAAGCGGCGCAACAATTGACCTATTCCGCGCTTAAAGGCTCGTCGCCGACAATCATTCTCGAGCATCGTTCCCTGTTCGGGCTGGAAGGCGAAGCCTCGGAAACGCCCGAGGTCGTCCCTTTCGGACAGGCGGAAATTTTGCGGGAAGGCAACGACGTGACGATTGTCGCGACATCGGCCATGGTGCAGGAAAGCATTCGCGCCGCCGACGAATTGGCATCCCGGGGGATTTCGGTCGAGGTGATCGACCCTCGGACAATTCGTCCGTTGGATGAAAAAACGATCCTCGACTCGGTTCGCAAGACCGGCAGATTGCTGGCGGCCGACGTTACATGGGAATCCTGCGGGTTCGCCAGCGAAGTGGTCGCCTTGGCTGCGGAGAAGGCGTTCGAGCATATGAAGGCGCCGGCGCGCCGATTGTGCCTGGCGAATTGCCCGGCACCCGTGTCGATGCCGCTGGAGGAAGCCTTCTACCCGAAGGCCGATACGATCGCCGCCGCCGTATCCGCCATGGTCGGCGCCGATGCAAGCGCCGGTAGCTTTGCCCATCTGACCGTACAAGACGAATTCAAAGGACCTTATTGACGTGATCATTCTTGGTATTCACGGGGGCGTTACGCTCGGCCAGCACGACCCGGCCGCTGCACTGTTTCGCGACGGCGAGTTGATCGCCTGTGTGGAAGAGGAACGTCTGTTCCGCATCAAGTCGCCGCGCGGCATGTTGCCGATCGAAGCGATTCAGGCCGTTCTGCGCGAAGCAGGGATCACCATGCATGAGGTGGATCTGGTGGCGCACCCCGGCGAGACCTACCAGGACGCACCGGCGCGCATCCCGGCTTACCTGAAGCACTATTTCGGACATGCGCCGAAACTTCGCCTGATCAATCACCAAACGGCGCATCTGGCTTCGGCCTTCTTTCAATCAGGCTACGACAGCGCCATGGTCATGTCGTACGACGCCTATGGCGATCGCCTGAGCGCCGCCCTAGCGACGGCCAGCCGGACCGACGGCATTCGCGTACTCGAAACCCGGGACAATGTGAATTCGCTTGGCCTGTTCTATGCCACCATGACGTCCTACCTTGGATTTCTGCCGGGCGAAGACGAATACAAAGTCATGGGGCTGGCCCCCTATGGCGAGGCGAAATACGACCTGTCGTTTTTCGCCCGCCCGTCGAAAGACGGATACTTCGTTGATTCCCCTGGCGCGATGCGAAGCGACCCGGGCCCCAAGTCCAACTTCGAGCCGTTCTACGGTGACGCGATCGTCAATAAGCTCGGTCCCGCGCGATTGAAGGGCGAGCCGATCGAACAACATCACCGTGACGTAGCGGCTTCGACGCAGCGCACTTTGGAAGAATGCGCGATCTCGCTGGTGAACTACCTGCACGGCATGACCGGCGAACGGAACCTTTGCCTCGCAGGCGGCGTCGCCCTGAACTGTTCGGCCAATAACGTCCTTCGCCAAATGGAATGCGTCGATCGAATGTTCGTGCAGCCTGCGGCCTCGGACCGTGGGCTGGCTCTCGGGTGCGGCCTGCAGGCAGCCTGGGAAGAAGGCGAAACCATCGCCCCGATCACGCATGTGTTTTATGGGCCGACGCGCACGGACGCCGAAATCGAACGCGCACTGGGCGTGACCGGCTTCACGGCAGAACGCGTCGACGATCCATCCGCCGCCGCAGCATCGCTGCTTGCCGAAGGCAAGATCGTCGGCTGGTTCCAAGGGCGCTCGGAATTCGGCCCTCGGGCCCTTGGGCATCGCTCGATCCTCGCAAATCCCTGCGTGGCGGATATGAAAGATCAAATCAACGCACGGGTTAAGTACCGCGAAGAGTTCCGGCCCTTCGCGCCTTCGGTTCTGGAAGAAAAATGTCGGGACGTTTTCGTTATGGATGAACCTTCGCCATTCATGACCGTCGCGTTCGATGTTCAGGACGGTTGGGGCGAGAAGCTGCCGGCGACGACCCATGTCAACAACACCGCACGCGTGCAATCCGTCTCGGCGGATACCGACCCGATGTATCACCGCCTGATTACTGAGTTGGAGAACCACAGCGGCGCGCCCGTAGTGTTGAACACCAGTTTCAACATCAAAGGCCAACCGATTGTAGAGACGCCCCTGGACGCCTTGTCCACCTTTGCCGGCACCGGCATGGACGCGGTTATCATGGGCCATTACATGGTTCGCAAACCCGGCGCACCACGCGCGCAAGACAAGTAACACGCCGCGTCTTCTCCCGCCTTGAAACCGGCTAGCTGGCAGGACCCCCGATGACCGTAAAGACAGATATTCTGAACAGCGACTTTTCGAAGTACCGCAACGAAGAGATGGAAATTCTCGAACGATACGTCGATCAAGTTCGGCAACATGCCGACGTTCCGGAATTCATCCTCTACAATTGGCCGTGTTTCGTTCGCAGCCAGGAAATCACCCGCTTTCTGGTCTATTACGAAATCTTCAAAATGATCCAAAACGTCCATGGATCGATCGTTCAGTTGGGCGTCCTCAACGGCAACACGCTGTTCAGCTACGCGCTATTTTCAGAAATCTTCGAGCACCGGAACTATACCCGGCAGATATTCGGCTTCGATACCTTCGGCGCCTACGAAGCGCTGTCGGATAGAGAAGACAAAGACAAGTTCGCCTCCAAGGCCGCAACCTATTCGGAAGACTTCGTCCGCTCCGCCGCGAAGCTGTTCAACGACGCGCAGATTTTCCGGCAGTTCCCCAAGGTTCAACTCATCAAAGGGGACGCCGTTGAAACGCTCCCCGCGTTTTTGGAACAACACCCCGAGACGATGTGCTCTCTGTTGAATCTTCATACGAGCGTCTATGAGGTCGAGCGGCAGACCCTGGAACTGATGTGGCCGCGCATGCCCAAAGGCGCCGTTGTCCATATGGGCAGCCTTGCTTATCCGGACAGCCCGGGCGTGACTGAAATGATTCAAGACACGGTCGGCATTTCAAACGTCCGGATTCAGAGATTTCCGTTCGCGACCAAACACGCGTTCTTCATCAAGGAATAGTCCGCGCCATGAAGTACACAGATCATCATCTGTATTGGGACGCCCTGCCGCCCCTTGACCCTGAAGAAGCTGACGGAGCCGTCGTCGGCCCCTATTTCCGCGTCTTCAAAATGCGTGACGCCCTGTTCACGCCGATCCGCAATCTTGTGTTCCAAGCTCTCGGCCCGGCAGTCGGTCTTGATGGCGACGCCGCCGATCCATCGGTCCGCGCCGAAATTCGCGATGCGTTGAACGCCACCACGTCGATTAGCGTCGACTATGACATGGCCCTGATGACCCGCCTGGATGTGGCATTGCACCGCGCCCTGAGCCACTACGGATTGCTGGCCGGCGCGAAAGGGATCGAGTTCCCGGTCAATCTTCGGGTCGCGCACGGCGCACCCCCGCCCGGGTATCTGGACGGCGGATACGCCACAGATTTCATTCATTGCGACCCCTGGACCCAAGGCCCCAGCGACATCGTCAACTGCCTGCTGTATATCGATTTCGGCGAGACCAGCAGCCCGATGGATCTTTACCGCGTCGATGATGACGGCCTTCGTCGGATGGCTGAACACGACGGGGGATATCTGGATGCCCGCCCCCTTCTGACCGACCTTACAAAGGTCGAATACGACGCCGGGCCGGGCACTTTCATTCTTTTCGACGCCTTTTCACCCCATGCCACGCATCGTTCGGGCGGAGAGATCCGCATCAGCATCGATTTCCGCCTGCGTCGCGAAGATCCCTATGCAGTGCTCGACGATAAATGGCTGATGCGCAATGTCAGTTGGGCGAAATATTGGAAGCTCAACGACCGCCTGACCGAAGATTACGAACAACGTTGCGCCGACGAATTTGCGCAGCTCGAAGGCAACCCGACCGCCGGCGAGTTTCGCCGCCGCGCCTTGGGCCGTGTTTAACCGGCTTTCGAACATCACACCAACACGACCGGCGCCAGCCCGACGAAAGTTAAGAAAGGCATATCTCAAATGAACGTCATCGGCCTTCACGGTGGAGTTACCACGTTCCAGCACGACGCTGCGGCATCTCTAATCTGCGACGGGAAAGTCGTTGCCTGCGTCGAGGAAGAGCGCTTCTCCCGCATCAAGCACGCCTATGGACAGATTCCGGTGCTGGCTATCCAACAAGCCTTGAAGATCGGTGGTTTGGATATCAAAGACATCGATCTCGTATGTCATTCCGGAATTAAGCACCCCGATCTGGCGAAACGGATCGAACATTACTTCAACCACTTTTTCGGCTATTGCCCGAAAGTGCAGATGTACAACCATCAGGACACGCACATCGCGTCTTCGTTCTATATGTCCGGTTTCGACGAAGCGATGGTGATTTCCTGGGACGGTTTCGGCGATTTCGAAAGCCTAGCAATGGGCCGCGCCGATGCCGACGGGTTCGAGGTCTTGGAACGGTTCGGCCACGAACACTCCCTTGGCATTTTCTATCAGACCCTAACCTCGTTCCTCGGCTTTGCGGCATCCGGCGATGAATACAAAGTTATGGGTCTGTCGCCTTACGGAAATCCTGGGATCGACCTATCGGCCATCATCGACATCAAAGGTGACGGTTATTTCGTTGATAGTGAAATCTGGGATCGAGACCCGCCATCCCGTTCGCACTTCGAACCGCGGTACGGGCCCAAGTTGATCGAACTGCTCGGCGCTCCCCGCCATTCGCATGAACCCATGGAGCAACGGCATCGCGACCTCGCCTACGCCATTCAGGCATCATTCGAAAAGGTCGTGTTGCATCTGGTAACCAAACTGCACGAGCGGACTGGCCTGCGTAAGCTATGCTTGGCGGGCGGGTGCGCCCTCAACTGCTTGGCGAACATGAAGATCCGAAAATTGCCGTTCATCGATGAACTGTTCGTGCAGCCGGCTTCGACCGACCAGGGGACGGCCCTCGGTGGCGCGATTATGGGCGCCGTGTCTCTTGGCGACAAAATCACGCCGCTTGATTCCTATTACCTTGGGCCGGACTACACGGAAGAAGACTATCTCAGTGCTTTGCAACTCACCGGGATGGAGTACACCCGCCCGGACGATGTTTCCCGGACCGCCGCGGAATTGATCGCGGACGGAAAAATTATCGGCTGGGTTCAAGGCCGCGCTGAATTCGGGCCACGCGCGCTGGGCAACCGGTCGATCCTGGCGGACCCCGGCTTGCCAGAAATGAAGGATGAAGTGAACAAACGGATCAAATACCGCGAAGAATTCCGTCCGTTCGCTCCGGCGGTGTTGGCTGAGCATGCCGAAGAAGTGTTCGACATGGAAGGCGAGTCTCCCTATATGACCGTGACCTACCCGGTGCGCGAAGCATGGCAGAAACGCCTGCCCGCGATCACCCATGTCAACAACACAGCGCGCGTCCAGACGGTTTCCAAGACCTCGAACGAAAAGTTTCACCGTTTGATCACGCGGTTCCACGAGTTGACCGGTCGGCCGGCGGTGTTAAACACCAGCTTCAACATCAAGGGGGAACCGATCGTCGAGACGCCCCTGAATGCGATCGCGACGTTTTCGGCAACCGGCCTCGATGCTCTGATTTTGGGGCCCTTCCTGTTGCAGAAGCGCAAAGCTACGCAACCGGGATAATTTAGGGGCCCATCACGCTTTTCGAATAGACAATTGCCTGAGTAATGTACGACGTACCTTCCAACGACACCGATCCAGCCTTTTTCTATATCTCTTCACGCGGCGGAAGTGCGACGACTTGGCTCGGCAGGGCCCTGTCGATGCACCCCTCAGTTGTCGCGTTCCACGGCTCGGAGGCTGTTCCCGCATTCAACGAATGTGGCGGATATCACGATGTCAAACCCGCGGATTTCTTCCGATACTTGAAAACCATGGGAACCATCACGTCGGGCGAAAAGTATTTCGGCGCGATCCATCTGTACTATGGGGATAAAGCCTATGACGCAACGATCGCCGAAAACGGTCTTTTCTCGGCCGTTATTCGCGATCCGATCCGTCGGATAAACTCGCTTTATTGGGATTACGCCCAAAGGCACCTAGGCGGGAATATTACGGACCGAAAGATTAATATCTTCAACGCGCTCGAAGGTCTGCCGGCAGACGATCTGGCCTGCCCCCCGATTTCGGAAGTGCACTGTATTCAGTATGCCTACGAACGGACGAACGACTCCGCCGTCGGCGTGAAATCGGCGGTCGATCCGCTAAGACAGTTTCTTTATCGTTCGAAACAGAACATCAAAGGCATGCTGACGCCGACCCCGCCTCCGAACGACCAGAGTCCGCGCGCCATTGCGCGGTTGTTGGCGCAGGAATTTTCGCATCTGGCGGGGGAGATCGTCGCGTATGACCTGGATTGTTGGCGCGTCTGCAAAAAAACTCGCTCAATGATCCAGATGGAAGAAATGGTCGCGAGCCGAGAGTACTTTCAACAGACTGTCTGGCCTAACGTCGCGCCGCACCTGGAATGCAACGACACCTATCTGGACAGGGTGATGGCCTCGGGTAAAACCAATGTTCATGCACTCGAGGAGCGCGCCAGCATCGACATTTACAACAAGTGGTCTCCTGGATTCCAAAAGGCGTTCCAGGAAATCATCGACGTGTTGGGCCGGAACGAAGTTTCTGAAATGTACCAGAACTTCGGCTACAAGCTGCCCCACTAGGCGACAGCAGAACATCGCCAACGCGCATACCGGCAAAGATCGAGAAGACAATTTCCACCGAGAATAAAAAATTTTACGACCGCCGCTTGATGGATCTGGGCAATTATAGCCTGGTCCGAGCGGACGAGACGGCCGACTGGCAAACGACTTGGGATGCTTTCGTCGCGGCATCGCCGGAAGGGACGGTGTTTTCCGAAACGCCTTTCCTTAGTTCTTTGAACGCCAAGGCCGGGCTTTGGTACTGCCTGCGCGGCGAGGAAAAAGCCGCCGCCGTGTGCGTAATGGAGAGCAACGACGGACGCGAGGCCGTGTCATACCCCAATGTCATTTACAATGGGATCATGTTCGCGCCGCCGCCGGCCAAGCAAAACCATGCGCAGGTCATTTCCGAGCAGTTCCGTATCCTGGCGTTTTTGTCGGGTGAACTGACCGAGATTTATGATTCGATCTCAATGACGTTCCACCCCTCGATCACCGACATGCGGCCCTTCCAGTGGCACAATTACCACAACGAAGGCCCCAGATACGTGATCGACATCCGCTATACCAACGTCCTGCTCCTGGCGAAATACCGCTCTGAAACCGGGATGGAGGACGCGCCAGGCTACATGGAAGCCAACAAATCCCGGCGGCAGGAGCTTCGCTACGCGATTAAGAAGGACTACCGGACGGAAGAAACGTTCGACCCGCAAATGTTCATCGACATGTACCGCAGCACCTTCGCCCGGCAGAATCTGAGCATGGACGGAACGGGCATCGAGGAACTGCCGGCGATGCTGGATGCGATGCATGCTGCCGGACAAACGCGAATGTTCGTCACCCGCACGTCCGACGGCACGCCGGCCTCGATCGGCATTTTCGCCCGAGACGCAAAACGGTGGTACTACCAATTCGGCGCAGGAAACCCCGATTTACGCGACGGACACGCCGGCTCGTTGATGCTTTGGGACGCCATGGCGGCGCTAGCCGAAGACGGCGACATGGAAATCGATCTTGAAGGCGTTAACAGCCCGCAACGCGGCTACTTCAAACTAAGCTTCGGCGGGACCCTGACCCCGTATTATCGCGTCCGCTACTCGGCGGCGGGATAAAGAACGCCAGAACACCCCGAGAAACCCCGAAATTCCTTAGATTCATGGACATTTCGACCGCCAATTTCTATATATGGCTTTGGAGGTTGAACCCGATGGGCTTCCCTCCCAGGACTTCGGATGCCCCGGCAACGACAGGCGAAGATTTGGATAGAGAGCGCGACACATGACCCGCCCCATTAACGTATTGTTTGTCAATCAGCCGTCGAACCCCATGTCGGAGATCGAGCTGAGCTTCGACAAGCAGAATGAGATTTTCAACACGGTCGTCATTCCGCTTGGGGTCCTATACCTGTCTTCGTATCTGAAGCAGCACGTTCCTCAAGTCAGGACGGACGTGATCGATTACGCCTATGAGGTATTCAACCAATCTCATCAGGCCCGAAACATCGATGAGTTGATCATCCGGACCGCGGAACAGATCACGATGAAGCCGGACATTCTGGCTTTTTCGGCAATGTTCTCGGTATCGCATCCATTTTTGCTGAAAGCGGTAGAACTGCTCTCCGCTTTTTGGCCGGAGGCGACCGTCATCGTCGGTGGCAACCACGCCACCAATACGACCAAGATGCTGCTGGAAAATCCCGATGTGGACTATGTGGCACGGGGCGAATGCGAAGAATCGTTCCGTCAGTTCGTCGAAAATTTCGATGATCTGCCTAACCACAAGATCCAGGGCATCTATACCAAAGCGGATATCGACGCCGGTGTCCCGCTGACGATTTCCCAGTATGTCGACAACTTGGACGACATTCCGTTCCCGGATTGGGAATTGATCGATATGGCTGCCTATACCCGATCGACGACCGCGCGGGCGCGCCGAAACGTCGATGGCGCCGATCGGCGTGAATGCTCGATCATGACAACCCGGGGCTGCCCGTTTTCCTGCACCTTCTGCGCCAGCCACACCGTAAACGGGCGCAAGGTCCGGTTCCGGTCGGTCGAAAACGTCGTGAAAGAGATCCAACACCTCTACGACCACTACGGCATTAACCTCATCGTCCCCGAAGACGACCTATTCACCGCCAATCGGCGAAAGGTCGTTCCGTTGCTGAATGCAATCAAGGACTTCCGCGAAACGATTCCGAACTTCGAATTGCAGTTCCCGAATGCATTGTCGGTCAACACCCTGTTCGACGACGTCATGGATGCCTTGATCGAAGCTGGTATGAAGGTCACGAACGTGGCCATCGAGTCGGGCTCCCCCGAAGTCCAACGCGATGTGATCAAGAAGCGCGTCAATTTGGATCGCGCCGTCGAGGTCGTGCGCTATTTCCGCGAACGCGGCGTCACGACCCGCTGTTACTTCATCGGCGGCTTCCCCGGGGAAACCCGCGAACAAATGCTGGAAACCATCGAGTACGCGCGAAATCTGCGATCCGATTGGTGCACGTTTCATATCGCGGCACCTTTGCGCGGCACGGAAATGTACCAGCAGTTCGTCGATGCCGGATACATTAAGGACGACGTGGCGACTTGGTCGACGGCGTTCTTCCAAGAGCGGTCTTTCGACACGCCCGAGATCGGCGCTGAAGAACTGAAGGAATTGTTCTATCGCGCCAACCTTGACGTTAACTTCCTGCACAACCCCAACTTGTTGGAAGGCAACTTCGAAAAAGCCCTGTGGATCTACCGGGACATTGTCTACAGCTACCCGTTCCACATTGTCGGCTGGTACTGCATCATGAAGTGCCATGAAGCACTGGGCGATGAAGACGCAGCCCGCGATACCCGTGCGCGTATTTACAATCTGCTTCAACACGACGCCCGGGCACGACGGATGTACCGCAAGTACGCCGACCTGATTCCCGACATCGAGTTCGATATCGACGCCGAAACCGTCCACGAAGACGAGACGGAACTTGAACACGAGTCGGAAGAATTTCTCGCCGACGAGGCCTTGTCGGACGAATTCCTGTCCTCGCAAGTCAAAGCCAAGAAAGTCCGCGACGGCGAAGCACCCGACAGCACGGACGGCACCCAGAATATTTCCAAACGCCCCCGCAGCCCGCATCAAGCGCCTGCCTGATTTCAGGGCTTCCCGAGCATTGACCTTTTTCGGCGGCGCCTCGATCAAAGCCGCCTCGAGACCCGCCGCGCGCCCTTTTGGCCGCGGCCATAGAACGATGAGGATTCCGTGAGTTTTTCAAAAGAATGGGATGATATCTACAAAGCGAGCGCTCATCTGAGCGTATGGCCGTGGTCCGACCTTGTCAGCTTGGTCAAACGCCATGTCCCGTCAATCGGCCCCGGCACCCGTGTGTTGGAAATCGGATGCGGCGCCGGCGCCAACGTTCCGTTCTTTCAAAGCTTGGGCGTAGATTACTGCGCCGTCGAGGGCAGCCCTTCGATCGTCGCCCAATTGCAGGCTCAGTATCCGGAAATCGCCGACCGGTTCGTCGCCTGCGATTTTACGGAAACCCTGCATTTTGACGGCCCTTTCGACGTCGCGATCGATCGCGGCAGCTTGCCGCACAATTCGGATGCCGGCATCCGCAAGACCGTTTCCCTGGCGTACGATGCCTTGCGCCCCGGCGGCAAACTTATTTCCGTCGATTTGTGCTCAGACCAACATTATGGCGCAACCAGCGGGACCCCCTGCGACGATACCTATACCCGCAAAGACTTCACCGAAGGCGCCTTGGCCGGAACCGGACGTGTCCATTTTGCCGACAAGGAAAACCTGCTCGATATTTTCGCGGATTGGAACATCGAGACCCTAATGCACAAACGCTACGACCCCGTCACCCCGGATACGGGTTTCGTTCTTGCGTTTTGGAATATGGTCGCTGAAAAGCCGGCTTAATCTTCGACCGTACCGACCGTGATGATGCCATCCCGCTCGGCGACCTGAAGACGCGTTAGTCCAAATTCGCCGCATTCTGCCCGACCGCTGTCGAGCGAGAACCGCAAGCCGTGATCTGCGCACGTGATCCACGCACCGTCCAACGGCACATCGCCCAAGCGGCGCGCCAGGTGCGGACATTCATTGACGAAGGCTTGGCAACGACCGTCTCGGCGGGTCAGCAATACGGCTCGACCACCGACGACGGCCTGATAAACCTCTCCTTCGCGAAGATGTTCAGAGCGAATATCTTCTTCTCGCTCGGAAGCCTGGCTCAAAGTTTCGCGCGGCTTGCTCGGCATTTCGGGAAGATCGATTTCTGAAACACCGGCGGGGCCTCCGTCCATCAGGGAAATCCACCCCGTGTGTCGGCGCCAGGCATCCGGCGCAAAGCGCAATGGCAGGCGGTTCAGGCGGATGGCTAGACTGATACGCGTAAAAGCCGAAACGTTGACCTGTGTCGCATGAAGAATTTCCGGATCAAAGATCAGCATATCCCCGTCCCGCATCTCCGGCCGCGTCGGCAAGGGCAGGGGGATACCCTGCGATGCGTACGGAGGTTCGAACCGATGGTCCATGGACGATGCACATCCGGCGCGGTCGAAGAAAAACAGGCCATTGTCTTTGTTGATGCCGGCGATCGCCAACCACAAATTGACCCCGTCGAACGGTTGACCCCACCAACTGTCGACATGGGGACCATGCGTCCAGGCCGACATGGGCAATCCACCATGGTAGGCAATCGTCGCTTCCGGATCCGGGTTTTGAACCGGTCCCTTCACGCCCCGCAGGAATTCGGTCAAACCGATCTTGCCCTGGCACGCCGCGGAAAACGGAAAGACCAGCCGCATCGTCGGCGAGGAATGCAGAACGATATCGCCCTCAAGGCCCAGGCGCTGAACGGCGAATTCGCGGATCGTCTCGATCAACCACATGCGGTTATCCGCAACGAATGCCCCTGCGACGTCCCGGGCGGCGTCGGGCGGGACATGACGGTGGCACAGGGCCAAACCTTCCACCTCGACAGCATCAGCAACCGCGTCGCCACAACACCTTCGAATTGCATCGACGACGCCTCGTTGAAGGCGGGACAAAAGGTCGCTATGTCCATCGAACGCAGGCAATACGGTCCAGGCTTTTTCGTTCAGGACTTCACCGGCAAACCCACGATCGCTTCGGCCCATAGATTGGTATCCCTGCTGGCTCAATTGAGCGCTGACCCTAGCACAATTTTCGACATCCACCCCACAACCGAGCAACCCTCGTGCAAAAGCAATCCATGATGCATTGGGCTGTCGTCGGCGGCGGATTTCGCGGGATCGTCACCGCGATATTATTACGCCAACGCGGCTGCGCCGTGACCCTGATCGAAAAAGCGGCCCATCTCGGCGGGCTGTTATACAGCGGGGACTGGGAAGGTCTGTACATCGACCGCGGCGCCCACTTGTTCGACAACGTCGACGACCATATCACCCAAATGATGCACGATATTCTGGGTCAGGAAATCGTGCCCGTCGACGTCCGATACGCCGCCGTCATGGCCGACCGCAAAGTCGACGGTCTTGCCGTCCCCGACTTCACGTCGTTGTCCGAGGAAACCAAACGCCGCGCCCTGTTTGAACTAATGAATGCCGTCGCCGCCCCCGAAGGGCCTGCGGCGGTAACCTTGAAAGACGTATACGACCAGCGGTTCGGAAAAACCCTGTCGGATCTATTGGACGGGCCCACGCGAAAGATGCTGCGCGCCGAACCCCGGGACTTAGCGCCGGAATCCTTCATTTCCACCCCCTTCCAACGGCTGCGGTTTCTCGACGATTCCGTGACCGAAATTCTCAAGAAATCACCGGATCTGGACGACGTTATCGCCCTGCCGGTCAAGAACGACCCGCTACGCCATTACAAGAATTCGGTCAGTCTTTACCCCCACCGAAACTATTACCCGTTGAAAAAGGGCATGCGGCAATTCTGCGAACAGGCCGCTGACTATCTCCGAAAAATCGGCGTCGACCTTCGGATCGAAACCGGACTGTCCGGCATTGCCAAACACGATGGCAAACTCACCCTCGATTTCGGCGGCGAAGCTTTGGCATGCGACCGCCTGCTCTGGGCCTCCCCGGTGGGCGGCTTGGCCGGACTGCTTTGGGGCGAGAACCCCTTGATGGGATGGGCGACGCCGGTCCCGATGCTGATGTACTATTATCTAGTTCCTCAGGACCGCGTCGGGCCTTACGCCTACATGCATGATTTCTCGGAACAGCACTTGCTGTTCCGGCCAAGCGCGATCGGACGATATGGCGGCCAGATCCGCGAGGACGGCATGACATACGTGTGCCTGGAAGTCGTAACCGATCGCGACAGCGCCGAATGGAACGACCCGGATGCCTTTGCGGAACGTGTCTGGCAGGAAGCCGCGGATTTAGGCGTGGTCGAGGGTCCCTGTCCCGAAACCCGCATGGTTCACGCCATGCCGGTCACCTACGTCCCACCGAAGCCCGGCTTCACCCAGCGCCGCGACGCCTTGATGACACGACTGCAACAAGAATTCGACGGGCGTGTGCATGCCCTGGAACAACACGCCTTTTCAAAGACCGATATCCAAGAAGCGATCGAGCTATGGATGCAATGAACAACGTGACGGCAGAATGACCCAGAACCAAGACAAGACCTTGAACCCCACCGCAGCCATCGACGCCGCCCCTGATCAGGGCCAATGGATGCATGAGCTGCTTCGCCGCCTGTTTCCGATCTGCCGCAGCCTGACCGGCCCCGGCAACCGCGAAACCCTGGCGATCCTGAAGGAGCATATCGACGGCTTGAACGTCGTCGAGGTGCCGACGGGAACCGAGGTGTTCAGCTGGACCGTTCCCAACGAGTGGATTCCGAAGTCGGCCGAAATCACGGGGCCGGACGGCCAGGTCCATGCTCGGTTCGCCGACAACAATCTTCATCTCGTCAACGGCGCCCAGTCGATTGACGTCGAACTTGATCGCGACGAATTGCTGGAACGCATTTATAGCCTGCCCCAATCGCCGGACCTGATTCCCTACGTCACCAGCTACTACCACCCGCATTGGGGGTTCTGCATGCGCGACGACGAGAAGCAGGCGCTGCCGCCGGGAAAATACAGAGCGCGGATCGATGTTGAAAGCCGCCCTGGACATCTAGTTTATGGCGAGGCCGTCCTGCCCGGTGCGTCGGAACAGGAAATCCTGATCGACACCTACATCTGCCACCCTTCGATGGCCAACGACAACCTCTCCAGCGTGGTCGTCGCTACCGCTCTATACGGCTTGCTCGCGCAGCTCCCGAAACGGCGTTACACCTATCGTTTCGTGTTCGTGCCGGAAACGATCGGCTCGCTATGTTGGCTGATGAACAATGAAGACGGCGCGGTTAAGCGCATCCATGCCGGCCTTGTTCTCAGCTGTGTCGGAGACGGTGGCCCCTTCACTTTCAAAAAGTCGCGCAGCGGCAGCACGGAAATCGATCGTATCGCCGCCTGCGTACTGGGCGACAAAGGCGCGGCCGTGGATTTCTTCCCAAACTCCGGCAGCGACGAACGGCAATTTTGTTCGCCCGGATTCGACCTTCCGGTAGGCATGCTGTCGCGGACCTATCCAGGAAAGTGGCCTTACTACCATACCTCTGGCGACACGGCGGAACGGGTCACCCCGGACAACCTAGGGGGAAGCCTGGAAATGGCCATGCGTATCGTCGCCGCCTTGGAAGCCAATGCTCAAATCTATCGCCGGACCGACCCCCGGGGTGAACCGATGCTGTCGAAGTACGATCTGTACCACCGCCAGAATCTGCGCCGGAACACGGATATGGACGCCGAGCGGCAATCGCGAGGCGCGCTGATGTGGCTGCTGAATCTGGCCGACGGTCGCCATAGCCTGCTGGAGATGGCCGAGAAATCCGGTAGCGATATTCTGATGCTCTCCGATTGGGCTGAAAGATTGACCGAAATCGGCTTGCTTCAGGAAGGCGCTGCGTAGCGTGCATCCGGGGGCGACCGACCGATCTGTGAACGACAGGCAACCCGTGGTTGCCTTGCGCCCGGTCGGCGCTGATGACTGCATGCGGCTTTATGACTGGCAGCAAGACCCCGCGACCCGCCGTTTCGCCCGCAATCCGTCGATTCCCACACCGACCGAACATCGGGAATGGTTCGATCGAAAACTAGCCGATCCGACCTGTCTGTTCTTCATTGTTCAAGCTGGCAATGACGACGTGGGGTTCCTGCGCCTCGACCGGAGGCCTGACGAGGCTGAATCCGCCTATGAGGTTTCGATCGGTATCGCCCCGGCGCATCATGGCCGGGGGTATGGCCGGCGGGCCTTGGAAGAAGCTCGGAAAGCCTTACCCAAAGCCGTTTTTCACGCCTGCGTGCTATCAGGCAACGAACCGTCTCACGCCTTGTTTCGTGCGGCGGGATACATCCAATGCCAAGACGAATGGTACAGGTCCGATCCGAGATGACGACTGAACAACGCCTGGAAACGACCTTCATGTTCGGCAATCGGCCCATCGGTCCGTCGTATCCGCCGTTGATCATCGCCGAGCTTTCCGGCAATCACAACGGCGACAAAGCGCGGGCGATCGCATTGATCGACGCTATTGCCGCCGCAGGCGCGGAAGCCGTGAAGTTTCAGACCTATACGGCCGATACGATCACCATCGATCACGACGGCCCCGATTTTCTGATCGACGACGGCCCCTGGAAGGGTCGTCGCCTACATGAGCTGTACCAGGAAGCGCATACCCCCTGGGAATGGCATGCCGACCTTCTCGCCCACGCGCGCGCGAAAGGACTATTGCCGTTCAGTTCCCCGTTCGATGCCTCGGCCGTTCGTTTCCTCGAAAGCCTTGATTGCCCGGCCTATAAAATCGCGTCGTTCGAATGCATCGACACCCCCCTTATCCGCACCGCCGCCGCGACAGGGAAGCCGTTGATCATTTCAACCGGATTAGCGGACCAAGCGGAGATCGACGCAGCGGTTGCCGCCGCACGCGAGGGCGGTGCGAGCGGCGTTGCGTTGCTGCACTGCGTAAGCGCTTATCCGGCGCCCGCTGAAGAATATAATCTTCATACCATCCCGGCCCTGCGCCAGAGGCATCGCGTAGTCGTCGGCCTATCCGATCATACCCTTGGAACTGCGACTGCCGTCGCCGCCTGCGCCCTGGGGGCTTCGATCATCGAAAAGCACGTCACCCTGGCCCGCGCCGACGGTGGCCCAGACAGCGGCTTTTCGCTGGAACCCGACGAGCTGGCCCGTCTGATCGAGGACTGCAAAACCGCCTGGCAGGCCCTGGGCGGCATCCGCCAAGACCCGACCGAAGCCGAGAAAGGCAACGTGCGCTTTCGTCGCTCGTTGTATGCCGTGCGCGACATCGCCGAAGGCGAATTGTTCAGCGCTGAAAACGTCCGCTCGATCCGACCGGGATACGGCTTGCCGCCGTCCGAAATCGACACCGTCATCGGGCGCCGAGCCCAAACCGCAATCGCACGCGGCACACCGCTGAACCGCAACCTGATTGTAGGAACCGACTAAGCCCGACCGCTACGACGACGGAACCTTGAATCCCCGGGGCGTTCCCTGTATCGAACTGATGGCCCCCTGAATTTTCACCGATCCCGCCCTTTTCCGAACGTAAACATAGGACGCACCTGGTCAAATGACGAAACCGTTCTACCGCTGTTCTTCATGCCTTCTCCCGAACACCAAACCCGACCTGCATTTCGAAGGCGATACCTGCCTGGCCTGTAAGTTCCAGCGCCATCAGGATCACACCGTCGATTGGGATGCACGGCGCAAGGAGTTCGACGAACTGCTCGGTTCGCTCAAACGTTCCGACAGTGAATACGACTGCCTGGTAGCAGTCAGCGGCGGCAAGGACAGCGTCTATCAGGCCTATCTGACCACGCAGGTCGCCGGCCTGAAGCCGTTGCTGGTTTCGTTCGAGCCGTCTTATCCGACCGAAGTCGGACGCCAGAACCTCTCCGTCATGACCGATGCCTTCAATGCGGACCTGCTGCAGTTGAAGAAATCGAGCACCTACAGAAAGCTGGCCCGGGCCGGATTCGATCTGGTCGGCGATCACGAATGGCCGAACCATGTCGGGATTTTCTGCTGGCCGGTGCAGATGGCGGTGAAACTGCGGATTCCGACCATCTTCTATGGCGAGCCGGGCGGCTATATCGGATTGGGCCGGTGGGAGAAGATCGAATCGGAAAAAACGGTCACCCGCGAACACATCGAGCAATACGTCGGCATGAACGGCCTGCGGTTGAGCGACATCCTCGACATCGATCCTACAATCAGTAAGAAAGACGTCATTCCCTACGTCTACCCTTCGGAAGAGGAACTCGGCCAACATGAGATCACGGCCTACAACCTCGGCCATTTCTTCCATTGGGATACGCAGCGCAATATTCGGTTGATCAAAAAGTTCGGCTGGCAGACCGCGCCGGAACGCACCGAAATGGATTTCGGCAACTGGGAAAGCATCGATTGCGGTTTCATGCCGATGCACCAGTATTTCAAGTTCATCAAATACGGATACTCTCGCGCCACCGACCATGCGTCCTATGAACTTCGCCATGGACGCCTCAGCAAGCGCCAGGCCATCGAATACATCATGGAATACGATTGGCCCCTGCCGACCCGCTATTTCGAAGAGTTCCTTGAGTTCTTGAGCATCGACGAAGACTATTTCTTCAAAACCGTGGATCGGTTCGCCAACCCCCTGTTGTTCGAGGTCGACAATAAGAACGACTTCGTCCGAGCCTGGGACAACAACCTGGTTCTCAAAGACATCTGGTTCGAAAGCCTGAAAGCCTAAGCAGGCGCGAATGATCGGCCTCATCAATCTGGGGATCAACAACCTGTACTCTGTGGAGCGCGTGCTCCGCAGCGTCGGCGTTGCCTATGAGACCAAGCTGCGGGACGACCTGAGCGCCTATGACAAGCTGGTGTTGCCGGGGGTCGGTGCTTTTACCGCCGCCATGGACAATATCCGGGAGCAACGGCTCGATACGCGTATCAAGGATTTCGTCGACCAAGGCGGCAGCCTGTTCGGTATCTGTCTTGGAATGCAGCTGTTGTTTTCGACAAGCATCGAAGGCGGCCAGGACGTATCTGGGCTGGGCTTGATCCCGGGTCGGGTGACCCGGCTGGCGGAAACCGATGCCTGCCGACTTCCTCATATCGGCTGGAACGAAGTGATCCAAACAACGCCGTCCAAGATCTTCAATGACGTCCCGTCCGGTGGGCATTTTTATTTTCAACATTCCTTTGCCGTGCGCCCAGAAGATCCGAACGTCATCATTGCCGAAAGCGTCCATAGCGAACGCTTCCCCTGCGCCGTGCAGTCGGGAACCGTTTTCGGGGTGCAGTTCCATCCTGAGAAAAGCTACCAGAACGGCTTCAACCTGATGCAGGCCTTCCTGCGGTCGTAACCGAATGCTCACCAAACGCATCATTCCGATCGTCCAAGTCCGGAATTACCAGATCGTCAAAAGCCGCCGGTTCGGCGACTATCGGGTTTTCGGCAACTTCGAACAGACCGTCGCCGTCTATAACGGACGGCGCGTCGATGAGCTTGTCATCGTCGATATCGATGCGTCAAAAACAGAGGCAAAGCCGGACACGCGCATTCTGAAATTCCTATCGCGCGATCTGGATATTCCGCTGACCTATGGCGGCGGCGTCACCGATCTGACCGATATCGAAAACTGCCTCGCCAATGGATGCGACCGCATTGCACTCAACAACATCACATTGAGCAGCCTGGATATGGTCGCCAAGGCCGTCGCGGTCTTCGGCTCTCAATGCATCGTCGGTTCGGTCGACTACAGCTATGTCGATGGCGTCCCCATGGTGTTCAGCCATGTCGAGAACGAACCGATTGCGAAAAGCCTGGAAACCCATCTTGAAGATCTGCAGAACGTCGGCATTGGCGAGCTGCTGCTGACCAGCGTCGATCACGACGGGATGATGAACGGGTACGATAGCCGATTGAAAGATTTCGTGGGCTCCGTCACGTCGCCGATCCTGATCAACGGCGGCTGCGGCACACCGGAGCATATTGCCGAGGTGGCGCCCGACTATGCCGGATGCTGCATGAGCAGTTTGTTCCAGTACTCGCAGTATGGCTATCGGGATATCAAGGATTTCCTCCGGGATAAGGGCATCCCAGTCCGGTGAACCGGATCGTATTTATCGAAAGGTTGGACCGCATAACCCTGCTGGTTGCCTTCGTGCACCGGCTGCTCGGTCGCTCTGTGTACTATAAGGAGCTAACCCCAACCTTTAGAAAGCACGATTTCGTTGACCGGCTACGGCGATACGGGCTTTGCCCGCATAATTATCTCGGTCGACCTGGGTCATTGTATACGGACTACCTGGACGCCCATGTCGCGGCCTCTAATAGCTGTCTGCAGAATACGCTGAAGCGCCATCCTCTGTATGAACGCACCCGCGCCATGTGGCCCGAGACGTCACCTGATGTTATCGATCACGCGATGATGGCGTCGTTGTTCAACGACAACCATCTTGCCTACGGCTGTTCCAGCGTCCCCTTACTGCTTTCGCTGCCGGGTTCGAACGACGGTTCCACGCGCATCGTGGTCTACCCCTATACGGCCGCCGGATGTCTTTTGCTCGAAAGCCATTTCAGTGCGCGCGCCGAGGTTCGTGTTTCATCCTGCCATGTCTATGTCCAAGGGGCCTGGGCGATCACCAAACGGCTGTTCCAACGGCTCGCCGCCAAGCTGCGCCTGGGGCGCAAGCCAACAACTGATCAAGCATCATCGGATCAGAAGCAACGGCGCCGACCGGTCGAGGCGACCCCCCCTTTCGCCGGCAAGGAGGTTTTATTTTTCCCCCACGTCAGCCTTCGGTATTCCTCTTTCTTCAAGAAAACCTACCTATTTCAATATGAAGGTCCTGGATACGGTCGAGGTGACACTTGCGTAGTTTGGACCCAGGCCGGACGCGACCGCCTGTCCGAACGGTACATGGAACGATACGGCATAGCCTATATCGCGATCCCCGAGCGAACGTCCATCAGCCAGGCTTTGCACTTGATACGCGAAACCGTTCGCACCGGCGGCCTCCGCACCCTGGGGAACCTATTCGCGACCGTGGCCTTGGTTCGCTTTATCGTCCGCGTTTCCGTCGCGAAGCAATTCTTCGCTCAGTTCCAAGACGCTAAGGTCGCGCATGTTCATTATGACGCCCTGTTCCCGCCTCATCTGACCCTGGCCATGGAACTGAACGGCATTCATGTGGCGGCCCTTCAAGATCGCGTTTTTCAATACCGGTACTACCCGCACCTGTTCTATCGAACCTATTTCGTGGAAAATGAAACGACGGCGGCCAAAATGTGCCGTGATGCAGGTTATCTGGCGCAGAAGTTCATTCCCATCGGCGTTCCCCGAATCGATCATGTCCGTTGCGATCGCCAACATGTGCGGGATCGAATCATGCGGTTGGCGGATGGCCGCCGGGTTGTCGTTTGTTTTGGCTTGTTTCCGATATCAGACGATGACGTCGGCATTTACGGCGAAGACGGAACGTCGGCCGAGAGCAACAAGGAATTCCTGGAAACCGTTCTTGATCTTGCAGGACGCGACCCCGGGTTCTTTTACTATCTGCGCCTCAAGGATACCGATTTCATCGCCCAAGGCTTCGAGCCGGCCCTGGTGGCCCGGTTGCGCGCGACCGACAATGTGTTTCTTGACTTGAATCTCAGGGCCACAGGCTCTTATGAACTGCTTGCCCTTGCAGACATCGTATTCGGTAAGTTGAGCATGATCATCGAAGAAGCCCGCGCCGCAGGCAAACCCGCATTCTATTATGATCCGGAAGGGTATGTCCGGGGCGTGGACTTCGTCGAAGACCCGGATGCGGTGATCGCCGCTGACCGAAATAAGTTGTTCGAGATGATACAAAATCCGCAATCATATGCGGCGGCCAAGCAGCCGCAGGTGCGTGCCGGCAATGACGGATACGAAGCAGTCCGACAAACCATCATGAATTTCAAACCGGACGGCCGCGGCTTTTCCGCTGCGACGCCGACCCTATCTTCATCACATTCCGCGAAAACCGAAGGCGATACGATATGGACGAACTGAATGGCCGATCAATTCTGGTGACCGGCGGCACGGGCTCGTTTGGACGGGCTTTTGTTCAAGAAGCCTTGAAGCACAAAGAGCTCAACCGCTTGGTCGTCTATTCCCGCGACGAATTGAAGCAGTTCGAAATGGCGCAGGAGATCAAAACACCGCGTCTCCGCTATTTCATTGGCGACATCCGCGACGAAGACCGCTTGAAGCGGGCCTTGGTCGGCGTCGACACGATCGTGCATGCGGCTGCGATGAAGCAAGTGGTCGCCGCCGAATACAATCCGATCGAATGCATCAAGACCAACGTCCTGGGTGCCGAGAACATCATCAACGCCGCGATCGATTGCGGCGTGAAGAACGTGATCGCCCTATCGACGGACAAAGCGGTCAACCCCATCAATCTTTACGGCGCGACCAAGCTTTGCTCCGACAAGCTGTTTATCGCCGCCAACCATCTTGGCAGCAAGGGACCGACGCGGTTCTCTGTGGTCCGCTACGGCAACGTCATGGGATCGCGGGGAAGCGTCATCCCGTTCTTCATGAAGATGCGCGATACAGGAAAACTTCCCATCACCGACCCGCGCATGACCCGCTTCTGGATTACCTTGGAACAGGGCGTGCGGTTCGTCATTCGCTCGCTGGCGATGATGAAAGGCGGCGAAGTCTTCGTGCCGAAAATTCCGTCGACCAAGGTTACCGACTTGGCCGATGCCATTGCACCTGAGTGCGAACAAGAAGTCGTCGGCATCCGCCCGGGCGAAAAAATTCACGAGGTCCTCGTCCCCAAAGACGAAGCCCGCCACACTTGGGAGTTCGAAGATTTCTACGTCATCCGACCCAGCCATCATATGTGGGCCGAGGACGACAAGGTTCTGTACGAGGGAAGCGCCGGGACGCCGGTCGATCCCACCTTCGAGTACTCGAGCGACGGCAACGATACCGTGTTGGACATCGACGCCATCCGGTCGATGGTCTCCGTATGACGCAGCGCTTCCTCCAGTACGGATCGCAACAGATCGACGAAGCCGACTTCGCTGCGGTGCGCGAGGTATTGGAGGGAGATTTCCTAACGCAGGGCCCCGCCGTCGAACGATTTGAAGCCACGTTGACGGAAAGAACAGGAGCCCGGTTCGCCGTCGCCGTCAGCAGCGGCACTGCGGGCCTGCATATCGCCTGTCTGGCCGCCGGCTTGAAACCTGGCGACAAGGGCCTGACCTCCGCCTTGACCTTCGTCGCCTCGGCCAACGGCATTCGTTATACCGGGGCCGATGCGGCCTTGGTCGATATCGACCCGAAGACCCTGGGGTTCTCCGGCACCGGGTTGACATCCGCGTTGGCGACCCATTCCGATGCATCGGTAATCATGCCCGTGCACTTCGGCGGATTGGCTGGAGACGTCGCCTTGATCAGAAAAGCTGCGGGCGAGCGTTGCATCATCGAAGACGCCTGCCACGCCCTTGGCGGAACGTATGAAGACGGCAGCCCTGTCGGCTGCGGCAAGTTCGCGGACATGTCGGTGTTTTCGTTCCATCCGGTCAAGCCGATCACGACGGCGGAGGGCGGCGCCGTCGTGACCAACGACCCCGAATTGGCCGATCGCCTGCGGCGGCTTCGCAGCCACGGGATCGAACGGGACCGATCCAGATTCGTCGCCGCCCCCACCGGTGACGATGCCGATGCGCCCTGGTGGTACGAACAACACGAGTTGGGTTTCAACTATCGGCTCAGCGACCTGCACGCCGCGTTGGGCGCATCTCAGATGAAACGCCTGGATGCCTTCATCGCCCGCCGACGAGAGATCGCAAGCTATTACGATCAAGCCTTCGCCAACCTGAACGCCATAATCCCCGCCCAGGCCGACCCGGCGCAACGCTGCCGCTCCGCCCACCATATTTATGTGATTCAAGCCGACTGGCGGGCTATCGGGCACACCCGAAAATCGTTCATGGCGGCTCTGGCCGAACGGAGCATCGGCAGCCAGGTTCACTACATTCCTGTCTATGAGCAACCAGTCCACCACGACTTGCGTGGGCGAGGCGAGCAGGATTTTCCGGAAACCGCCCAGTATTATAAAAGCTGTCTGACTCTTCCGTTCCATCAAGGTTTGACCGATGAAGAGGTTGAGCGCGTCGTCGTCGCCGTTAAGGAATGCGCAGGTCAGTGACCATTGCCGTCATCGTTCAAGCGCGCATGGCATCCACCCGGTTGCCGGGAAAGATCCTGTTGGACGCCGGGGGACGAACGTTCCTCTCCTGGGTTTTGCAGCGGTGCCTTCTGATCCCCGGCGTTGATGTCGTGTGTTGCGCGACATCCTCCGAACCGGATTGCGACCCGATTGCCGCCGAGGCGGAACGACAGGGTGCTCATGTATTTCGCGGTTCGGAAACGGATGTTCTCAACCGATATCGCGGCGCCGCAGACGCGGTCGGCGCCGACACGGTCATGCGCGTGACCAGCGATTGTCCGTTGATCGATCCGCAAACCTGCGGAGCGGTTATTGATTTATTACGCAGCAGCGGCGCGGACTATGCCTGTAACAACATGCCCTCATCCTGGCCCCACGGCTTGGACTGCGAAGCATTTTCCGCCGACGTCTTGCGCGTTGCGGACGATACCGCAACGGCGCACGACGCCCGAGAACACGTCACGCCGTTCCTTCGAACCGGCGCCGCGTTTCGTCAGGCATCACTGCCCGGTCCTGGCGGCGCCTGGGAACAACTACGATGGACCTTGGACACGCCGGACGATCACAGGTTCCTGTCATCTTTCCTTCCGCTGCTGCCCGGGTTGTCGGCTGATTTTCCGACCGTCGGCGCCTGTCTGGCAGCGCATCCAGACCTGCTTCACTTTTGTTACCGGATTGGGCACGAAAACCGAAACGAAGCGCATGCCCCCATCCAGGGCACGATGCCGACTTTCGCCACCCAGTTGCCGAACATTGCACCCATGCTTGAAACAGGACGCTGACGAGAGCAGATCGCGGAAACGATCGTGGATCAGAAGCCCCAAACAGTCGCCTTCATATTGGAAGCCGGCCCCGGCATAGGTCTGGGCCATGTCGATCGTAGCGGGGTCCTCGCAAGAGAACTTCAACGACGCGGGCATTCAGTTTTGGCTGCCGTCCAAGGGCCCCGCGACGTCCTCCCCGACCGGGGCTGGCAAGCGCTATCGCACGCACGCCAACTACAAGCCGAAACAGGCGAGCCGACGGAAGCCAAGGTCCTGGATCTCGCCAGCGAGACAAACCCGCAATGGATCTGCATCGACGGATACGGCTTCGCCAACGACAAATTCATTCGGGCGCTGAAAGCCCGCGGCTACCGGGTTCTCGTCTTCGATGATTTGGATCCAAACCGCCTGAAGGGGCTCGCAGATATCGTGGTCAATCAGAACGGCTCCGGCGGGAACGAACAAAGCGGACTGTTGAACGACACACGATATGCCCTGGTTTCCGCAAATCTGCTTGCCGGACGCAACCGACCGGCTACTTCATGGCAGGGTCGAATTCTCGTTTCGCTCGGCGGCGCCGATCCCAAGAATCTGACGCGTCCCATTCTACGCCTGCTCGACCAGACATTGATACCGGCCTGCGACATCGACGTCATCATCGGACCTTACTTTGAAGACAAGGGGCCATTCGAATCCCCGCGTCATCGGCTTCACATCCATGACGCGCCCGAGACATTGACCCCATTCATGCTTTCCGCCGACTTGATCGTTACTGCGGCAGGCAGTTCCTGTTGGCAAGCCTGCGCGGCGGCCATACCGATGGTCGCCATCGAAACGGCGGACAATCAGCGGGTCGTCACCAGAACATTGGCCGACGCCAAAGCCGCTGTCGTTCTTCGGGGAGACGACCTCGCGCATGCGCAAACGGTTTTCAAAGACTCAATAACAAGGCTTGTATCCGACGATACGGCGCGTCATACGCTGTCTCAGGCAGCAGCCGCGCTGGTCGACGGCCAAGGCGCGCATCGCATCGCCGATGCCATGGGCCTTTAGCGCGCAAGCCGACCGGGAAACGGAAGCACCGTGAAAACATTCATCTCGACCATTCCTTTTGGCGCGATCGACCCATACCCGATCAATGCCTTGAAAGACGCCGGACTGGATTTTCGAATCAACTCCTTCGGGCGCCGCCTACATCCGGACGAGGTTGCCTCGGCAATCGGTGATAGCGAGATCGTCATCGCCGGAACCGAGCCGATCACGGCGGACGTCATGGCCCAGTGCCCGAACCTAAAAGCGATCTGCCGTGTCGGGATCGGACTGGACAGCGTCGACCTGACTGCGGCGCGGCGCCAGGGAATTGCCGTTTCTTACACACCCGACGGCCCGTCGCCGGCGGTTGCCGAGCTCGCCGTCGGCCTGATTTTGGACCTGTTGCGCGGCGCCACCAGGACAGACCGAGACATGCGCCAAGGTATCTGGAGCCGGTTCGCCGGGAAGCGCATCGCCTGTTCGACCATCGGCATTTTAGGTGTCGGACGGATCGGCAGCCGGGTCATCCGGCATTTGAGCGCCGGTTTTCCAGGCGTCAGAATTCTGGCCAATGACGTTCAACCCGATCCGGCTTTGGATGGGTTGGTTGAATGGACCGACAAACCCACGCTGTTCCGGGAAAGCGACGTCATCAGCTTGCACCTGCCCTTGACGCCGACCACCCGAAACTTGATTTCGGCGGAAACCTTCGAGGCCGTCAAAGAGAGCGCGGTGCTGATCAATACGGCTCGTGGCGGGATCGTAAACGAAGACGATCTGGCCGATGCGTTGACCGCCGGAAAGCTTCGCGCCGCGGCGGTCGATGTTTTTGAACATGAGCCTTATAACGGGCCCCTGACAAAAGTTGAGAACGTCGTCCTGACCTGTCATATGGGCTCCATGACCGAAGATTGTCGCGCCCGGATGGAGATCGAAGCAACGGATGAAGCGATCAGGTTTGCGCGCGGCGAAGCCTTTCGCTCGCCGGTGCCCGAAGAAGAATACCGGCTTGCGCTGATGTCGATGGAGGCAAAATGAAAGTTCTGGTAACCGGCGGATCGGGGTTTCTCGGCAGCCATGTCGCCGACGCGTTAACCGACGCGGGCCATGACGTGTCGATCTTCGATCTGTCGCCCTCTCCCTATATCCGGGCGGACCAAAAAATGGTCATCGGAGATATCACCGACGAGGCGGCGGTGTCTCAGGCGATCAGCGGATGCGACGTCGTCTATCACATGGCGGCATTGGCCGACATCAACGAAGCCATGGATAAGCCGTCCGACACGGTCCGCGTCAACATCCTGGGCACCCTGAACGTTCTGGAGGCGGCCCGCGCGGCTGAATTGACCCGCGTCGTTCTGGCCAGTTCGATTTATGTCTACAGCAGCCAGGGCTCGTTCTATCGAACCTCGAAGCAAGCCAGCGAACTGTTGCTTCAGGACTACAACGAACGGTTCGGCCTGCCTTATACGATCCTGCGCTTCGGCTCCCTTTACGGCCCGCGCGCGAACGACACCAATACGGTGCACAGGCTGATCTCCGAGGCGCTCACCAAGGGTCACATGGAGTATCGCGGCACGGGGGAAGAAGTTCGTGAATACATCCATGTCCTCGATGCCGCGGCCGGGTCAGCCGATATTCTGGCGCCGGAGTTCGAGGGAGAGATCATTCACCTGACCGGCCAAGAGAGAATCCGGACAGGCGAGATGCTCGAGATGATCCGTGAAATTTCCGGCGGGAAGGTGAACTTCGATACAGGCAACGGATCGGTGGCAGGGCATTACGTCCAAACCCCCTACAGCTTCGTCCCGCGGCTTGGGAAGAAGCTGTCCCGGGGAACCTATATCGATCTCGGCCTTGGTCTGCTCGAATGCATGAATACCATCAGCCAGGAACTGAACGGCGAATTTGGAGCAACGGAAGAATGATTTGCGCGATTCTCATTGGACGTGAGGGGTCCACCGGTTTTCCCGGAAAAAACGTCTATCCCATTATGGGGAAACCCCTTGTCGCCTACCCGCTGTTGGCGGCACAGGACGCACAGAGCATAGAGCGCGTCTACCTGTCGACCGATTCCCAGAAATTGAAAGAGATCGGACAGGAATACGGCGCCCGAATTATCGACCGGCCGGCCCACCTTTGCACCAAGGCCGCCCTCGGCGAACATGCTTATCAGCATGCCCACGAAGTGATCTCGGCAGAGCTCGCGGCCGAAGGCAAGACACCGGAGCTATATGTCCTGCTCATGGCGAACGCGCCGACCATTACCGCAGCCATGATCGAAGACGGCATTCAAGTGCTGCGCGACAATCCTGAATACGATTCCGCGGTCTCGGTATCCTGCTACAACATGTGGAGCCCGCTGCGCGCACGCCGCATCGGCGACGACGGCTTGCTTCATCCGTTCGTTCCGTTCGAAACCTTCGGCGACCCCAAGACTCTGAATTGCGACCGCGATTCCCAGGGCGACGTATGGTTCGCGGACATGGGCGTTTCGATCATCCGCCCGCAGAACCTGGACAACCTGGAAGACGGCCTCAAACCGCAACAATGGATGGGACAGCGGATTTATCCGCTCAAACAGGTCGGCGGCCTGGACGTCGACTATGACTATCAAATGCCGCAAGCGGAATTCTACCTGCGGCAGCAAGCCGACAAATCACCCGATTGAGACATGGCGCGTTTGACAAAACTGGGCGACTACCGGTGCGGCGTTTGCGGCGGAACGGATTTCCTGCCCATCGACTTCTCGTCCTATGTGATGCCGACGGAATCGGCCAATCCGGCCATCAACGATTTCGTCAATCACATCTGCGACGGCTGCGGTGTCATCGCGCCCTATCCTGCACCCGACATGACGGTTCTGTCGGAACATTACAATTCGGCCTATCGCAAAGACGCCTACGACATCGAAACGCCGAACGGCCTGTTGCGGCTGCCTATCCAAATTCCCTGGAGCGGCGTCAGTTTTCTGCGCTTCAAATCGTTCTTCGACGCCGTCGAACGAAACAAGGCACGCCATCCGGACATCGTTCCCCAGGCCACGGACGCCATGATCGATTTCGGCGCTTATCAAGGAATGTTCCTGCACGCCGCGGTCCAGGCTTGGGGATGCTCCGGCGTCGCCTACGACTTCAACGAGACGGGAATATCCTTTGCCAAGAACGCCCTGGGCATGACGGAATCCCAGGTCGCGAAAGACATCTACAGCGACACCTTCGCGCGCAAGGGCCGCTTCGCGGTTTTGATCCACGCATTCGAGCATCTGCAGTTCCCGGACCGCTTCTTGGCGCACCTTCATGAAAAGGTGCTGGAGCCCGGCGGCTGGCTCTACATCGAAGTCCCCAACGCCTTCGGATTTTCCTTGGCCGATCCGACGCACTATTTCACCTACACCACCGATTCGTTGCGCTTCCTATTGGAAAAAAGCGGCTTCGCCGTCGCCGATATTTGGATCGGCAACTATCCCCTGCTGGAAGACGAACCCTGGTCCAACCCTCAACAGAACATTTACGCCCTGTGCAAGGCGGACCCTGGAGCAGCAGCCAACGCCCGCCCGCCCGTCGCCTCGGCGCAGGAAATCTATAAACGCATCCGGCGGACATACCGCCGATTGTCGTTCGAATATGTCATGCGGCAGCTGCGCTTCGTCATGCACCATGCAATTCGCCTGCCGGTTCATTTCTGGCGCTTCCTGCGCAATGACCTGTTGTAACGCCGCTCAACCGGACCCACTTTACAGCTCGTGAAACGCGCCGTTTCAAACATCGCTCTGCCTGCCGGGGACCATTGCGGTCTGTTGCCCGTGCTCGCCGACCTTGGGTTTCAGGGTTTGGAAGTGGCGCCCAGCCGCGTTTGGGAAGATACGTGGCACGGCCTACGTCCGTCTCAGGTTCAGGCCTATCGGCAGGCGGTGGAAAAGGCCGGCCTGACCGTGACCGGGCTTCATTCGCTGTTCTTCGATCAACCGGAAATGACCATTTTCGGAGGCCGCGAAACACGCCGAAAGACCCTGGATTTTCTGTCTCACCTTTCCGGATTGTGCCGGGACCTGGGAGGCAAGGTTTTGATTTTCGGGTCGCCAAATGCACGGCGGCGCGGCGCAATGGAATCCTGGGACGCGCATAAAGTCGCAGCCGAATTTTTCGACGAATTCGTCGCCGCGACCCGCGATCACGGCACGGTCCTTTGCCTCGAACCCTTGGGGCCCAAGGATACCGATTTTTGCGGCCCCCTGCGGGAAATCATGCAATTTCGTGACGAGTTTCATCAGAACGGTCTTGGACTTCAGATCGATGCCCGCGCCCTGACCGCCCACGACGAAATCGACGATGCCGTGTTCAACGACGCGGCTCCCGATCTTGTCCACGTACATGCCAACGCGACGGATCTTGGCGAATTGCTGCCCGATGACCCGATCGATCACGACCGGATCGGCACCCTCCTTCGGGATATCGGGTATTCGGGATTTGTTTCGCTTGAGCAGCGGATGGTCGATCCCAACGATCCGATTGGCCCGATCACCCGCAGCGCTGCCGTCATGAACGAGAGTTACCGATGACCGAATGGACAAAGCCCGGATGGGCCCCCCAAGCGCCCGCAGGCTCACGTATTCTCATTACCGGAGCCAGCGGCGGAATAGGAAGGGCCGTCGTGGACATGTTGCAAGACGGCCCGGGTATCGTGATCGGTGCCCATGGCCGCGATTCGAGCCGCCTCTCGAGTGGGCCGGACGTGCACCAGATCATCCGAGACATTCAGAGCGAACAGGATGCGTCCTGGGTCGTCGAAGCTTTTGTAGAGGCCGCCGGCGGGATCGACGGCATTGTCGTTTTGAGCGGCGGCCTATCCGAACCAACGCATTGGCAGGACATGGGCGCCGACAGCTGGCGACAGGATATCGACGTCAACCTATCCCAGCAATTCTTCCTGGCCCGGGCCGCATTAACCCACATGGCGGACGGCGGACGGGTCATCATGAACGGAACTGAGTCTTCGCTGCACGGCGGCGGTTCGACATCGCTTGCCTATGGCGTGGCCAAACACGGCGTCGAATGCCTGGTCAAAGGGTTGGCCCGTGAAGTCGCACCGCGCGCGATCACCGTCAACGGCGTGCGGCTGGGTTACATCGACAGCGGTTTTCACGGACGCTGGCAAAATCAAAGCGAACAACAACAATCGAACCGCGTCGCGAAGATTCCGCTCCGCCGAGCGGGAACCGTGGATGAAGCCGCAGCCTTAATCGTATATCTTCTATCCGAATACGGAGCCTTCATTACCGGACAGATGATTTCCCTGGCCGGTGGCGACTGGCTGTAAGCCCCTCCGAGACAGCAAAGAACCATGGAACGCCCGAACAGAGATATCTACGTGAAATCCGACAGCTTCGAAGCCCTGGCAGGAAAAATGCCGGGTGGAACCGAAGCCTTGGAACGTCTGGCCGCACTCGGCGCTCGGCTTGATGGCATGAACCTTCCCGACGAGCGCCGCGACGTCCTTGCCAAGGCTTGTCGCGCATTGACGGGCGGCGCCCTGAACGGTGAACCCGAGTTCGCTTTGAAGCGTCATATCGTCGAGGAAGTTCGGCGCCTGAGCGACGACGAATTGCCCCGATACCTTTTCTATCGGTATCGCTATGACGTTTATCCGACGACACGCCAGCTCGACGCGTTTCCGCCTTGCGTGCAGATCGAGCCGACGTCGATCTGCAATTACCGCTGCGTTTTCTGTTACCAGACCGACCGATCCTTCACCCAAGGCCGCCAAGGCCATATGGGCATGATGGATCTCGAGATGTTCAAGAACGTGGTCGACCAGATCGAGGGCGAGGTCGAGGCCGTAACGCTGGCGTCGCGCGGCGAGCCCCTGATGTGCCGCAATATCAAGGAAATGCTTGAATACCTTCGGGGCAAGTTCCTCGGCCTGAAAATGAACACCAACGCCTGGTTCCTGACCGAAGAATTGGCCCATACGATCCTGCAGACCGGACTTAACACCCTGGTGTTTTCGGTCGATGCAGCGGAGCCGGAGCTTTATGCGCGGCTTCGCGTCAACGGGAAGCTGGAACGGGTGTTGGAAAACATCAAAATGTTCAGCGAAGTCCGGCGCAAACATTACCCTGACAGCCGATTGATCACGCGGACGTCGGGCGTACATTTTTCCGACGAGCAGGATTTCGACAAGATGCAGGAATTCTGGTCCGAATTCGTCGATCAGGTCGCCTTCGTCGACTACAACCCATGGGAAAACGCCTATGAAACGGCCCCGCGCGGGATCGAAGCACCCTGTTCCGATTTGTGGCGCCGGATGTTCATATGGTGGGACGGTCGCGCAAATCCCTGCGACGTCGACTACAAATCAGAGCTGGCCGTCGGGAATGCGGGCGAGCTCGATGTTTCCAGCCTGTGGCGGAGCGACGCTTATGAAGACCTGCGTCGACGCCATATTGCCGGAAAAAGAGGCGCCTTGACCCCTTGCGCCGGATGCGCGGTCGTCTGATCGCTCGTCCTCTATCGAGAAGAGCCGCGCGCCCTGAACGATTGCCCCTCTGGATTTGATGGATATGGACCGCGCCTGACAATCCGAGACAATAAAACCGACTTAAGATCTCATACCCCCAAGTCACCAATCAGCCCCAGTCGCCAACTAAATAAAATGATTCCATTCGTTCTGACCGCGGAGGCCGTTGCATCCGGCGCGGCGCGCCACGCCTTTGGCGATGACGCCCGTTCGGGCGACGTGCTCTACCTTGCCAACGATAGCACCTTGTTTAAGGCCGTCGCGACCCAACTCCCGTCCGCGCTTCGCCTGCAAACCGTTGGTCAGGAATTGGCCAGGACCGCGCGTCAGATTGCATCGGACATCGTCAATCTGGATGCCAGCGTTTTACCAAAAGGCTCGTTCCCTCAATGGTGGCGGGCCAGCAATCTCGGCGACCGCGGTCCCTACGCCACCCAACTTTTGCCAAGGTTGGCCAAGGCGGTTCTTGTCCTGGAAAGGTTAAAGCGGGGGCAAATTCTGGCGGTCATTGTCGATACCGACGCATTCGCCCGCGCCCTGGCAACAACGGCGCAACGAAACGGAATGCGCCTTCGTCATGTCGATCCACGGATCGGTGGAAAACGGTTTCAAGCCGGCCTTGACCGCGTAAGAAAGACAGCGTCGGTCTGCCGCGCAATTCTGTCCGAGCTCAGCCAAGGCTTGGCCCGCGTTACCGCGCTTCGGCGGTTTCGCAAGCGCCGCCCCTTTCCCCGCGATGCGATCAGGAAGGCTGATGTCATGCTCTGTAGCTGGACGGACACCGCCACCTTCGCGTCCGACCAATCGCACGATCACGAAAGATATCTCGGCGGCATCCCCGGCATTCTGTCCCGCACGGAAAAGCGCCTTGCTTATCTTGTCTTGCCGATTTCGTGGGTCGAGCCATTCGAAGAGATTCTTGAATCAACGGCCGCCTCACCCGATTGCATCGTTTTTCCGGAAGACTTCTTTTCGTATTTCGACATCTTCCAAAGCCTAGTCGTGCCGTTCAACATCGTCCGTGGACTCCAGCGCCGGTTGATGCTCAACGGCTTCGATCTAAGCGACATACTCGCCTTGGAAATCCAGGCCGAACTGACGACGATGGCCGCATCCAGCGCGGCGCGCTTTGCAAGAGTTGCCACCGGACTAGCGAAAACACAGCCGCGATTGCAAGCCGTCATGTCGCCATACGAGAATCAGCCCTGGGAAAAAGTCCTGCGCAGCGGACTGCGCGCATCATTGCCCAGCCTGCGCTGGGTTTCTTATTTTCACCCGCCATCGCGCGAAATGTATTTGAGTTTCCTGCCAAGTTCGCGTGACGTTGAGACCAATGAAATCCCCGACGAACTTGTCGTCTTAGGGAAAACGGCAGCCGCGTTCTTCACCAAAGGCGGCTTTCCGAAAGAGCGATTGTCGATCGGTGGCGCGGTCCGTTACGACAAAGTCACCGCCGCGATCAAAACGCATGAAATTTCCAACCCGCCAGACCGCGGCCCGACGGTGCTCTGTGCGACGACCATCGAACATTTCGCCAGCACGGAGCTGGTTCTGAAGACGGCCCAGGCGTTAATGCTGCTCGGCAACGGGCGGATGATCGTCAATTTTCACCCGACCGCGGACCGCAACTTCAGGGCCGCCATCAAAAGCAGTCTGAGCGCCCTTTCCTCAACGGATGTGGATATCCAATTTTCGACAGAGCGCATTTCGGCGCTCGTCGAAAAATCCGACGTGGTTGTCTACAATAACTCCGCCTCCTGTATTGAAGCATTGGCCGCTGGTCGTATGACGATCTTTGTCCATCGCGACTCGGATATCGATTTCGATTGTCTGCCAGAGAAACTCACCCATCGTTGCCGCACATCAGAAGAAATCGCGGAATGTCTTCGGGCAATGCGTGATGGACAGCTGCAACCGCTGTCGCCAGCGGATATAAAGTCTGGCTTGGCCGACCTATTGGGGCCGGTGGAGCCGGAAGTCTTCGTTCGCGCCGTCTTCGGCGGCGCAGGTTCCGACGCGCAAGGAAAAGAACTATGAAAACCGTAATCCTCTGCGGCGGCAAAGGCACCCGCATTCGCGGCGTGGCCGACGACCTGCCGAAGCCGATGATCCCGGTCGGACCCTATCCGATCCTGTGGCATATCATGCAGCGCTACGCCGCCGCCGGTCACAAGAACTTCGTGTTGTGCCTTGGCTACAAAAGCGGCGCGATCAAGGATTTCTTCCTGAACTATCGCTCCCGCGTCGCGGACTTCACCATCGATTTCGCCGCCGACCGGGCGGTCGAATTCCATGGCGCGGACGATGCCATCGATTGGCGCGTGACCATGGCCGAAACCGGCGAGGAAACATTGACCGGCTCCCGCATCAAGCGGGTCGAACAATACATCGGCGATGACGAGACCTTCATGCTGACCTACGGCGACGGCGTCGCTGATGTGGATATCGGGGCCCTGATCGATTTCCACAAATCCCACGGCAAGATCATGACCGTCAGCGGCGTGCGGCCCCCAGGCCGGTTCGGCGAACTGGAACACGCCGCGGATGGCGCGATCACCGAATTCAACGAAAAGCCTCAAGCCACGGGCGGGCGCATTTCGGGCGGCTTCTTCGTCTGTAACCGCCGCTTGTTCGACTACCTGGATGGCAGCCGCGACGATGAAACGCTGGAGACCGATCCCATGCGCCGCTTGGCCGCGGACGGCGAGATGATGATGTATAAGCACGATGGCTTCTGGCAATGCATGGACACCTTCCGCGACTATGCCTTGCTGAACGATCTGTACGACAGCGGCAAGGCCCCCTGGCTGGCCCGCTCCTGACCGCATCCGACGAACGAGATCATGACCGCACCTGATTTTTCCATCTTCAAGGACCGCCACGTTCTGGTGACCGGGTCGACCGGCTTCAAGGGCAGTTGGCTCTGCACCTGGCTGGCCGATCTCGGCGCAAAGGTTACCGGCCTGGCGCTGCCGCCGGAAGACGACGCCCCCCTGTTCGATCAGCTGCGCCTGCGCGATCGCATCGATCAGCGCTTCGTCGATGTTCGGAACTTCGAAGCGGTGCGCGAGCTGATGGCCGAACGGCGGCCCGAGGTCATCATCCATCTGGCGGCGCAGGCTTTGGTACGGCGCAGCTATGCCGACCCGCTCACAACCTTTCACACCAACGTCTCGGGCGGCATCAATCTGTTGGAAGCGGTGCGCGAAACCCCATCGGTCCGTTCACTGGTCTTCATCACCTCCGACAAATGCTACCGCAACATGGAGTGGGAACGCGGCTATCACGAGGACGACGTCCTAGGCGGGCCCGATCCCTATTCCGCGTCGAAGGGCGCGGTCGAACTGGTCTTCACCGGCTATCAGGAATCGTTCTATCGCGCCCGCGCTGGTCTGATCGCGGCGACGACTCGCGCCGGGAACGTGATCGGCGGCGGCGATATGTCGCTCGACCGGATCGTGCCTGATTGCATCCGCGCCCTGCGCGCGGGCGAACCGGTCGTCGTACGCAACCCGGTCGCGACCCGGCCGTGGCAGCACGTGCTGGAACCCTTGTCAGGATACCTGACGGTGGCGCAACGCCAGCTGGCCGGCGATGAAGCCGCCGGCGGCGCCTGGAACTTCGGCCCCGACGAAGAGAACGTTCGCCCGGTTCTGGAGCTGGCGGAAACAGCGGTCAAGGTTTGGGGCAGCGGCCGCGTCGATGTGCGCCGCGATCCGAATGCGCCGCACGAGGCGACCCTGTTGATGCTCGACAGCACCAAGGCCAAACAGGAACTGGGCTGGCATCCGCGATGGGATTTCGAGACCGGCGTGACCCGAACCATTAGCTGGTACAAAGCGGTGGACGACGGGGCCGATCCGATCGAGCTATGCCGCGCGCAGATCGCCGAATACGAAAGCGCGGCCTCTTGACCGAAGCCGCCGCCATCGACCGCGTGGTCGTCACGCCGCTCAAGATCATCGCCGACGACCGGGGCGCCGTGATGCATATGCTGCGCAGCGATGCGCCGCATTTCGCGGGCTTCGGCGAAATTTATTTCTCGGTCATCAATCCGGGCGTGGTCAAAGCCTGGAAACGTCACCGCGAAATGACCCTGAACCTATGCTGCGTCGCCGGGGCGATCCGGTTGGTCGTCGTCGATCCGATCAGCAAGGCGCTGCGCGAAATCGACCTGGGCCCCGGCTCGGCCGAGACCTATCGCTTGGTCACCGTTCCGCCCGGATTGTGGACAGGCTTTACCTGCACCGGCGATGCGCCCGCAACCCTGGCCAATTGCGCCAGCATCCAGCACGACCCGGCGGAGGCCGATAACCTTCCCGCCGACAGCGACGAGATTCCCTACACCTGGTCATGACCACCCCTCGCTCAGTCATCCTCACCGGCACGTCGAGCTTCGTCGGCGCGCATCTGGCGGCAAGTTTCGCCCACGCCGGTTGGACCGTAACCGCCACCCATGGCGGCGACCGGGCCGGGTACGACGGCATCCGGGCCGACCGTCTGCGCTTTGCCGAACAGGCGGGCGCCGCGTTGACGCAGCTTGATATCACCGACGGCCGAGCGGTGCATGAGCTGGCAGCGCGGGTCCACCCTGCTGTTTGGGTGCATCATGCCGGGTATGCCACCAACTACGCCGCGCCCGATTACGACCACGCGCTGGGCGACGCCATTAACGTCGCACCGCTGGACGCGATCTTCACCGCCATGGCCGACACCGACGGCGGCGTGATCATTACCGGATCTTCGGCGGAATACGCCGCCAGTGACCAAGCCAATCACGAGGACGAAACCGGCGAGCCAGAGATGCCCTATGGCCAATCGAAAAAGGCCGAGACGGAACGCGCCCGCGTGCTGTCCAAACAAACCGGCGTGCCTGTGCGGGTCGGGCGGCTGTACATTCCCTTCGGGCGGCTCGACCATCCGGCCAAGTTGCTGGCCCAGGTGATCGAAGGTCTGTCGGCGGGCCAGCCGATCGACCTGTCGGCCTGCACCCAGCGTCGCGATTTCATCGGCGTCGCCGATGTCTGCGATGCCTGGTTGAAGATGGCGGACGACCTGCGCCGGGGCGGGTTCGATCTGTTCAATATCTGCTCGGGCGACGCCACGGAACTTCGCTCATTGTTATTGGAGATCGCCGCCGCGATGACCGCGAACCCGGACCTGTTGCGGTTCGGGGCGCGCGGGATGCGCCCCGGCGAAGCTCCCGTGTCCTATGGCGACAACTCCAAAGCCAAGACGCAACTGGCATGGCGGCCCCGTGACCTGGCCCGCGCCTTACGCGAAGACCTGCTCGCGGTCGCGGCGGAGGCCGCCCAATGACGACGCCCAAAGTGACCGTCCTAACCTCTGTCCTGAACGGCGAGGAATTCCTGGCCGAGGCGATCGACAGCATCCTCGCGCAAAGCTTCGCCGATTTTGAATTCATCATCGTCGACAATGCCTCGACCGACCGCACGCCCGACATCATCCAGTCCTACGACGATCCGCGGGTCATCCATTTGCGCAACCCGGAGACCCTGAACCTCAGCCAGTCATTAAACAAGGGCTTGGCCGCGGCGCGGGGCGAGTATGTCGCCCGCCTGGACGCCGACGATTTCGCCATGCCGGATCGACTCGACCAACAAATTTCCTTTCTGGATAACAACCCGCACGTCGCCCTGGTCGCCAGCGCTTGGACCGATTTTGGGCATGGCTATGCCTTTCCCGGCGTTCTATCGCCAATCCCGCCGCAATCGCATTCAGAACTGATCACTGCCCTGGCTGCGGACAATATTCTGGCCCATTCGACCATCACCTTTCGGCGCAAGCCGGTTCTGGACTTGGGCGGATATCCAGAAGACTATGCGTATTGCATGGATTACGTTCTTTACCTTCGATTGGCGGAAACTCATCAGTTGGCTGCTCTTGGCGAAGCAACGGTCGCAATGCGCAACCACGACAAACAGATTACCGTCGATCCTTCGTGGCAATTGCCGCGCGCCGTAGAATTGGCCCGTGCGACCATTGAATTTGCCGCTCTACCGAATCAAGCAATCTCGACAACCCGCGCGGCACGGACGCAACAGGCAAAATCCTGCTTTCGCGCCGCTTTGTTGGCGCTCCGGGTCGGTCGGATCGGCCCTGCCTTAGGTTGGATTTGGCTTGGGCTCGCATCCGGTCCGCGCGCGCTGGTTTCGATTACACTCGCATTCGCGAAGCGCCTATTAACCGGCTCCGGCCAGCCCCGTCACTTGCCCGGCCAAGGGCCGATGCCACACTCATGACCGGATGCAATCCATGATCGTCATCGTCGATATCGGCATCGGCAACCTGGGCGCCATCCGCAACATGCTGCGCAAGGTCGGGGCCGACAGCAAGATCAGCTCGGACACAGCCGATATCCAATCGGCCGACAAGCTCATCCTGCCGGGCGTCGGTGCTTTCGACCACGGCATGCAGGCTCTGGCCGACAGCGGCCTTGCCGATCCGTTGAACGAACAGGTCCTGGAGCGGCGCAAGCCCGTCCTGGGTATCTGCCTGGGCGCGCAGATGCTGGGCCGACGAAGCGAGGAAGGAAGCCTCCCCGGTCTGGGATGGATCGACATGGATGTCATTCGCTTCCCCCGCGAGAGCGGCCTGAAGGTTCCGCATATGGGTTGGAACGTCGTCACTCCGACCAATGTCGGAAACGAGATCCATCCGTTGTTCGCGGGTAACGACAGCGAGCCCCGGTTCTATTTCGTCCATTCTTATTACATGTCCTGCGACCGGGACGGCGACATCGCGGCGACCTGCGACTACGGCCGCCCGTTCACCGCCGCCGTCGCCCGGGACAACATCTGGGGTGTGCAGTTCCACCCGGAAAAAAGCCACCGTTTCGGCGCGGCGTTGCTGCGCAATTTCGCGGAAAATGCGTGAATGATTCCACCACGCGTCATACCGGTCCTACTGCTCCGCGGACGCGGCTTGTACAAGACCGTCAAGTTCAAGGACCCGATTTACGTCGGGGACCCGTTGAACACGGTCCGCCTGTTCAACGAGAAGGAAGCCAACGAGATCGTCGTCCTGGACATCGGCGCGACCGCCGACGGCCGGGGGCCCAATTTCGAGTTCCTGGAAGACCTGGCCTCCGAGTGCTTCATGCCGTTCGCCTATGGCGGTGGGATCACCACCGTCGACGAGATCAAGAAGCTGTTTTTCCTGGGTGCTGAAAAAGCAATCGTCAACGCTTCGGCCTTCGACCGCCCCGAACTGATCAACGAGGCCGCGAAACAGTTCGGATCACAGAGCATCGTCGCCTCCATCGACGTGAAGAAAAAAATGCTCGGCGGCATGGAAGTCTACACCCACAACGGCAGCCGCGGCCGCAAACGCAAACCGGTCGAATTCGCCAAGGAAGTCGAAGACCGAGGTGCCGGCGAAATCCTGATCAACGCCATCGACCGTGACGGCACGATGCAAGGCTACGATCTGGACCTGATCGGCGAGGTCGCCGACGCGGTGTCCGTTCCCGTCGTCGCCTGCGGCGGCGCCGGCAAGCCGGAAGACTTTCGCCAGGCCATTGCCCGCGGTGCCGCCGCCGTGGCGGCGGGCGCCTATTTCGTATTTCAAGGAAAGCACCGCGCGGTGCTGATCAGCTATCCCAGCGAGGATGAGCTGAACACGATCTTCACACCGGAATAATAAATGACCGACATTGAATACCAAGTTTGCACCCGGTGCGTCATGGACACATCGGACCCGGAAATCACTTTCGATGCCCAGGGCGTGTGCAATCACTGTCATGCGTTTGACCAGATGGTCGGCACGGACTGGCTGCCCGGTCCGGCGGGAAAACCGCATCTGGATTCGCTGCTCGCCGAGATCAAGGCCTGGGGCAAGGGCCGCGAATACGATTGCACGATCGGCCTTTCGGGTGGCGCCGATTCTTCCTATCTGGCTTATCTCGCCGCCAAGGAATGGGGCCTGCGTCCGCTGGCCGTGCATGTGGACACAGGATGGAATTCGCCCTTCGCCGTCCGCAATATCGAAAACCTGGTCAAGAAACTGAACATCGATCTCTACACCTTCGTCATCGACTGGGAAGAGATGCGCGACCTGCAGGTCGCCTTTTTGAGATCCGGCGTCGCCAACCAGGATACGCCCCAGGATCATGCAATCTTCGCCAAGCTGTTCAGCTTCACCGCCGAGAACAAAATTCGCTACGTTCTGTCGGGGCACAACATCGCGACCGAGAGCGTGTTGCCCGAGTCCTGGGAGTACACGCCGCGCGACGACAAACACATCCGCGCCATCCACCGCCGCTTCGGCACGCGCCCCCTGAAGACGCTGCCGATCATGTCTGTGTTTCGAAGCTTCCTCTACGCCCGCCTTGCGCCGATCAAGTTTTTGCCGGGGATGAAGATCGTCAACCCGCTGAACTTCGTCGATTACACCAAGGACAAGGCCAAGGAAGAACTGTCCCGGGAAATCGGCTGGCAGGAATACGGCGCCAAGCACTTCGAATCCCGGTTCACGAAATTCTTCCAGGCCTACTGGCTGCCCAAGCGGTTCGGCTACGACAAGCGCCGCGCGCACCTGTCGTCGCTGGTGCTGTCCGGCCAGATCAGCCGGGATCAGGCGCTGGCCGAATTGGACAAACCCATGTACCCGCCCGAAGAGTTGGCGGAAGACATGGAGTTCGTGCGCAAGAAGCTGGAGTTGAGCGAAACCGAGTTTGAGGAAATCCTCTCCGCGCCGACGCATCACCACACGGAATATCCGTCCTATGCCCGTTTGGGTCGTGCCTGGCGACGCGTGCAAAGGGCGCTGCAATCCCTGCGGCGCAGCCTGACGTCCAAACCAAGAACCAACGCCCCCAACGGCAAGCTCGATATCTGCATTCTGGGGTCCGCCAGCGATACCCACGTCGTGACCCGCGCCCGCGCCATCGCCCGCCAAGGCCACAAGGTAACGATGATCTCGCGCGTGCCTGGATCGACGAACGAGATTCCCATCCTGGTCCCGAAGGGCTTCTCCACGCCGTTCAACTTCGTCAACAAGGCACTGGTTGTGTTGCCCTTGGCCTGGATGATCTGGCGGCAGCGCGCAGACGTGTTCTACGCGCATTACGCGGCCGAATACGAATGCTGGCTCGCGGCCCTGTTACGGCGGCGGCCCTTCGCCATTAACGCCATGGGCTCCGACGTGCTGATCGAGGCAACGGGCCGTCGCGGGCCACTGCGCGCCTGGCTGACCCGCTTCGCATTGCGGTCGGCAAAGGCCGTCACTGTGAAGTCGCCCTACCTGGCGCAAACCGTCCTTGATCTCGGGATTGAGCCCGCCCGCGTTTCCGAAGTCATCTGGGGGATCGATCCCAAGAATTACCATCGCGATGCCGAGAAGCGCCGCGAATGGCGCAAGCATTGGGACGTCGGTGAAGATGCATTGGTTATTCTCAGCCCCCGTCCGCTGGAGAAACTTTACCGGCAGCATCTGGCGATTCAGGCCCTTCCCAAGGTTCTTGAGAAATACCCCGATGCGATTCTGGCATTGTCCGAGTTCAAACAAGACATGACCTATCGGCGGGAACTGGAAGCACTGGCCCGGGAGCTCGGGATCAGCGCCCATGTCCGCTACGTCGCACCGCAGACCGAAGAAAACATGCCGGGCCTGTTGTCGGCGGCGGATGCCATCGTCAGCCTTGCCTATACCGATGGGACGCCGCAGACAGTGCTGGAAGCACAGGCCTGCGATACGCCCGTTCTGATCGCGGACATTCCCGACATCCGCCATGTTTTCACGGACCGCAAGAATTGCCTTTTCTCGACGGACGAGCCCGGCTCGATCGCCGATGGCCTGATCCAGATTGCATCGAACGAGACCTTGCGCAATGCGATCATTGCCGGTGGACAGCAGTTGGTTTCGGAAAAAGCCAACCTGCCCCGTGAACTTGAACGCGTCGAAGGCATCCTGCGCGGCGTCGTTTCCGGCACCGCCTGACCATTCACACAAGACCCGACCCAAAGCTGAAACCATGTGCGGCCTGACCGGCATTTTCGACCCGCGCGTATCGGCGCCCCTCGCCGAAACCTTGCGCGCGATGACCGACCGTCAGGCTCATCGCGGGCCGGACGGCGACGGCCATTGGTGCGACGAGGCGGCGGGCATCGCCCTGGGCCATCGGCGACTGTCGATCATCGATCTCAGCCCCGCCGGGGCGCAGCCGATGGCGTCGCCTTGCGGACGCTACGTCATCGCCTATAACGGCGAGGTCTATAACGCCGAGGACATCCGCGCCGAGCTCGCCGCCGCCGGATATACGCCCGACTATCGCGGCCATTCGGATACCGAGGTCATGCTCGCCGCGATTTCCCATTGGGGCCTGCGCCCGGCGTTGGAGCGTTTCATCGGCATGTTCGCCTTCGCCCTTTGGGACCGCGAAGAACGCCGCCTGACCTTGGCCCGCGACCGCTTGGGCATCAAGCCGCTGTATTGGGGCGAAGACGGCGACCTGTTCCTGTTCGCGTCGGAGCTGAAGTCGTTCCACGCCCATCCCGGCTTCCGGCCCCGGGTCGACCGCGGCGCGCTGGCCGCGTTCATGCGCTACAACTACGTTCCCGCCCCGGCCTCTATATATAAAGGCGTGTTCAAGCTGGAACCGGGATGCCTGCTGACCAAGCAGGCCGACGGCCCGGCACGGGTCGAGCGCTACTGGGACCTGCGCCGCATCGCCCGCGAGGGCCAGGCCGCCCCTCGCGACCTTGCCGATGCCGCCGCCATCGACGAAGCCGACCAATTGATCGGCGATGCCGTGAAGCGGCGCATGGTGTCCGACGTGCCGTTGGGCGCATTCCTGTCGGGTGGGATCGATTCATCGACCGTCGCCGCCCTGATGCAGGCCCATAGCGACCGGCCCGTCAAAACATTCTCCATCGGCTTCGACGTCGACGGCTTCGACGAAGCGCCCCATGCCGCCGCCGTGGCCAAGCATCTGGGCACCGACCACACGGAGCTTTACGTCGACCCCAAGCAAGCGTTGGACGTCATTCCCCAACTACCGGATTTTTATGACGAGCCATTCGCCGATTCATCACAGATCCCGACCTATCTGGTCTCTGCCCTGACCCGCCAACATGTCACCGTGGCATTGTCCGGCGACGGCGGCGACGAGGTCTTCGCCGGATATACGCGTTATTCCTGGGGCGACCTGCTGCGCCGTCGCACCGGGCGCATCCCCCGGCCGCTGCGCGCCGCCGCCGCGCGGATGATTTATCTGTTGGGCGAGGAAGGCTGGGACCGGGTGTTGTCGATCCTGCCCGCCTCGAAACTGCCGAGCCACCCCGGACAGAAGATGCACAAGCTGGCCGACGTCCTGGCCCAACCCGACGACATGGCCCTGTTCCGCAGGCTGATCACGGCCTGGCGCGATCCGGCGGCGCTGGTGCCCGGTGCGGTGGAAACGCCGACCGTCGCCTGGGACGACACGGCGCGCGATGACGTGCCTGCGTTCATGGAATGCATGCAGATGTTGGACACCCTTACCTATCTGCCCGACGACATCCTGACCAAGGTCGACCGCGCCTCGATGGCCGTCAGCCTGGAAGCCCGGGTGCCGCTGCTCGACCATCGGGTCGTTGAGTTCGCCTGGTCCCTGCCGCGCCGCCTGCGTGTGCGCGACGGTCAGGGCAAATGGGTGTTGCGCCGGGTGCTCGACCGATATGTCCCCCCTGCGATCACCGAGCGGCCCAAGATGGGATTCGGCATTCCCGTCGATCATTGGATCAAGGGCCCGCTGCGCGACTGGGCCGAAGACCTGTTGTCGACGGAGGCCCTGGCCGAGGGCGGGTTGCTGGACCCTGCGCCGATCCGTCATGCCTGGGGCGAGCACCTGGCCGGAACGCGCAACCGCACGACCGAGCTGTGGAGCGTCCTGATGTTCCAGGCCTGGCGCCGCCGCTGGGGAGGCGCCTGATCATGTGCGGTATCGCGGGCATCGTCGCCGGAGCGAACCGCAGCGTCGACGCGGGCGAGTTGGCGCGCCTGTCCGCCGCCATCGCCCATCGCGGCCCGGACGACCAAGGGGCCGGCGCTTGGTCCGCCGACGGCGGCATCGCCGCCGCGTCCGATTGCGCGGCCTTGGCCATGGGGGCAAAGGTCGGCTTGGCCCATCGCCGCCTGTCGATCATCGACACCGGCCCTGGCGGCCACCAGCCGATGGCGACCGAAGACGGCAAGTTCGTCCTGATCACCAACGGCGAGATCTACAATTACCTGGAACTGCGGCGCGAGTTGGAAGCCGAGGGCGCGACCTTCCGCACCCAGTCGGACACGGAAGTTCTGTTGGTCGCCCTGGCCCGCTGGGGCGTGGCGCGAACCCTGCCGCGCTTGATCGGCATGTTCGCCTTCGCCTTTGTCGATACGGCGGCGCGGACCCTGACCCTGGGGCGCGATCCGTTCGGCATCAAGCCGCTGGTCTGGTCGCTGCGCGGCGGCGACCTGGCCTTCGCGTCTGAGCCGGGGGCCTTGCTGGAACTAACCGGCCTATCCCGCGCCGTCGAACCGCAGGCGCTGTACGACTATCTGCGGTTCGGATTGACCGACCGGGGAACCGGCACCCTGTTCCGCGACATTCACCATCTGCCGCCCGCGTCCTTCGCGACCATCCACCTGGACCGCGTCGCAGCACCCGCGCCCCAGACCTATTGGCGACCGCGCACCGAGCAGACGTCGGACCTGAGCTTCGACGAGGCGGCGGCCGAATTGGGCCGTTTGTTCCGCCGCTCGGTCGGGCTGCACCTGCGGGCCGATGTGCCGGTCGGCGCGGCCCTGTCGGGCGGGATCGATTCCTCCGCCGTGGTCTGCGCCATGCGCGAGATCGAGGGCGACAATCTGGACCTGCACACCTTTTCCTTCGTCGCCCCCGGCAGCCGCCACGACGAAGAACGCTGGGCCGACATCGCCGGGCAGGCGGCGCGGGCGACCATGCACAAGACCACCTCGGACGGCGCGTCCCTCGCCGCCGGATTGGACGGCCTGATCCGCACCCAGGGCGAGCCCTTCGGATCGACCAGCATCTTCGCCCAGAACCGGGTTTACGCACTGGTCCAAAGCCAGGGCATCAAGGTCACCCTGGACGGACAGGGGGCCGATGAAATCCTGGCCGGATACGTCCCGTTCCTGGCGGCGCGCTTGGCCAGCATGCTGCGCCGGGGTGATGCCCTAAGCGCGATGCGGCTGCTCAATGCCAGCCGGGGACAGGCCGGCCCCGTCGGCATGCTGGCGCGGGCGGCGCGGTTCATCCTGCCGGGCGGGATGCAGGCGGCGGCGCGGCGGCTGATCGGTGAGGACCTGGTACCCGATTGGATGAACGGCGGCTGGCTGGAAGCACAGGGCGTTTCCGCCCAGGCCCCGCAACAACCGCGCGGCGGGCGGGTCCTGATGGGCGAGCTGGCGGAAAGTTTGTCGAGCCGCGTCCTGCCCGCGTTGCTGCGCTATCAGGATCGCAATTCGATGTCCTACGCAATCGAAAGCCGGGTGCCGTTCCTGATCCCCGAGCTGGTCGATTTCGTCTACGCGTTACCGGAAAAGTTTCTGATTTCCGATGGCGGCGAAAGTAAATGCGTGTTCCGCGCCGCCATGCGCGGGCTGGTCCCCGACCCGATCCTCGACCGGCGGGACAAGATCGGCTTCATCACCCCGCAGGACGAATGGCTGCGCGAAGCGGGCGGCTGGCTGCAATCGCTGATCGGCGGCGACGCGGCGCGCGCCGTCCCGGCCATCGACCATCCGGCCCTGAACACCCAGGTCGAACGATTGATCGCGACCGGCGGGGCCATGCCGCAACATGTTTGGCGGGCGGCCAATCTGATCCGCTGGGCCGAGATCAACCAGGTTTCCTTCGCCGGGTGACGCCATGACCGACACAGCACCCCAACCGCTGAACATCCGCGCCCTGCTCCGCGACAAGGGCACCCTGCGCCTGGATCAACAGGGCAGCGCGGAATGGCGACGCATTACCGAGGCCTCGCTGGAGGAATACCGCGACCATCATCAGGCCGGGGACTATCCGTCCGCGATCCTGGAAACGATGTCGATGTTCGAAGGCTTCGTCGCCAAATGGGCGGGAATTTGGGGCGTGCGCAGCATGATCGACCTGGGCTGCGGGATCGGAACCAACCTGCCGCCCTATGCCCGCAACATCGCGGGGACCATCGATTACGCGGGCCTGGACCCGCTGGATGAGAACCCGGACCGGGATTACGCCTTCATCTGCGGGCGTCTGGAAGATCTGGCTGAACAGCCGATGGACGAAAAATTCGGGCTGGCAACGTTTGCGACCTCGCTTGATCACTTCGAGGATGCTAGGAACGCCCTGGCCCTGGCGGCGAAGCTCACCGGCGGCGGCCATGTGATCGTCTGGAGCGGCCTGCACGATTCGCCCCTGATCGCACGTTCCGAACTGTCCACCCGGATTATCGATCTGTGCCGAACCAACCGCACCACCCTGACCCGCACCCTGGCTTTCTGGCTCTACGCCGCGCTGACCTGGCCGCGCGTCGCCTGGCATCTGGCGCGACGGGAACGCAAGCTGACGGCCGGAAAGCCGCTAGACAGCCTGCATTTTCATTATTTCACGGAAAACCGGCTGAAAGCCTTGCTGGAAAGCGTCGGCACGGTGCATGAATTCACCCAATGTCCCGGCCTGAACGCCGTGTTCGCCGCCGTGACCCTTTCGCCCGATTCCCCTGTTTCGCCCAAATCAAAGTGACCCTGGCTAAATGACCTCATCCCACACCACGACATCGCCCGCCGTCGCCGTCATCGGTTGCGGCCATTGGGGCAAGAACCATGTTCGTAACTTCCACGCCCTGGGCGCGTTGGTCGCCGTGTCGGACGCCAATGCCGATCTGGCCGGGAAGATGTCGGAAACCTACGACGTGCCGGCGCGGGAGGTGGGCGAAATTCTGGCCGATACGGCGATCGCCGGGGTGGTCATCGCGGCTCCGGCCGAGGCCCATGCCGAGCTGGCGATCCGCGCCCTGGAAGCAGGCAAGCACGTCTTCGTTGAAAAACCGCTGGCCCTGACCGTGGCCGAAGCCCAGGGCGTTCTCGCCGCCGCGCAAAAGGCCGGGCGGATCGTCATGGTCGGGCATCTGTTGCAATACCATTCGGCCTTTCTCAAGCTCAAGGACATGGTCGCCGCGGGCGAGTTGGGAAAGCTGCAATACCTTTATTCCAACCGCCTGAACCTGGGCAAAATCCGACGCGAGGAAAACGCCCTGTGGTCATTCGCGCCGCACGACATTTCCATGATCCTGGCCCTGGTCGGCGACATGCCGACGGCGGTCCGGGCCGAAGGCGGCAGCTACCTGCACGAAGTCATCGCCGACGTCACGACCACCCATCTGACGTTCCCCGGCGGGGTTCAGGCCCATGTCTTCGTGTCCTGGCTGCATCCGTTCAAGGAACAGAAGCTGGTCGTGGTCGGCGACAAGGCGATGGCCGTGTTCAACGACGGCGAGCCCTGGGACCGCAAGCTGCTGATCTATCCGCACAAGATCGATTGGCGCGACGGCGTGCCGACGCCGGAAAAAGCCGATGCCCAGGCCGTGCCCCTGGAAGAGAGCGAGCCCCTGCGCGCCGAATGCCAGCACTTCCTGGACAGCATGGCAGCAGGCACCGCACCGCGCACCGACGGCGAAGAAGGCATGCGGGTGCTGAGCGTATTGGAACAGGCGGAGGCGGATATGAGCGCGACACGCAACGCGGCGGGCAACACTTCGGGCACGGATCGTTTCCCCGGCGCCAAGGTTCATGAACTGGCGGTCGTCGATAACGACGTGACCATCGGGGCCGGGTCGAAGATCTGGCATTTCTCGCACGTCCTGCCGGGCACCACGATCGGCGACAATGTGATCATCGGCCAGAACGCCTCGATCGGGCCCGACGTGACCATCGGCGACAACTGCAAGATTCAGAACAACGTCAGCGTCTATAAGGGCGTGACCCTGGCTCAGGGCGTGTTCTGCGGGCCGAGCTGCGTGTTCACGAACGTTCTGACGCCCCGCGCCGAGGTCAACCGCCGCGACGACTTCCTGCCGACCCCGGTCGGCCGGGGGGCCACCATCGGCGCCAACGCGACCATCGTCTGCGGCCATAGCCTGGGCGAATACTGCATGATCGCGGCGGGGGCCGTGGTCACCGCCGACGTCCCCGCCCATGCCCTGATGGCCGGCGTTCCGGCGCGGCGCATCGGCTGGGTCAGCCACGCGGGCGAACGCCTGGGCGACGATCTGGTCTGCCCGCGCGAAGGCCGCAAATACCAAGTCACCCATTCCGGCACATTGGAAGAAATCACGTCATGAGCGCATCCGATCCCATCGCCTTTATCGATCTTCAGGCCCAGCGCGCCCGCATGGGCGGCAAAATCGACGACGCCATCGCCAAGGTTTTGGCCCATGGCCGGTTCATCATGGGGCCCGAGGTGCCGGAGCTGGAAAAGCGCCTGGCGGAAATGGGCGGCGCCGAACATTGCGTCAGCTGTTCCAGCGGCACGGACTCGCTGCTGCTGGTTCTGATGGCCTGGGGCATCGGCCCGGGTGACGGCGTGATCGTGCCCGCCATGACCTTCGCCTCGACCGCCGAGGTCGTGGCCCTGACCGGGGCGACGCCGGTGTTCTGCGACGTCCTGCCCGATACCTTCAACATGGACCCGGCTGATGTCGAGGCCGCGATCAAGGTCGCCAAGGACCAGGGCCTGAACCTCAAGGCGGTGATCCCGGTCGACCTGTTCGGCCAGCCCGCCGACTATCCCGCGATCCAGGCCATCGCCGACGCCCACGGGCTGAAGGTCATGGCCGATTCCGCGCAAAGCTTCGGCGGCGCGCTGGCCGGAAAGCCGGTCGGCAGCTGGGGCGACGCGACCTCGGTCAGCTTCTTCCCGGCCAAGCCGTTGGGCTGTTACGGCGACGGCGGCGCGGTGCTGACCGACGACGCCGACCTGGCCGCCAAGATGCGCAGCCTGCGCGTCCACGGCCAGGGCACCAACAAATACGACAACGTGGTGATCGGCCTGAATGCGCGGCTGGACACCCTCCAGGCGGCGATCCTTTTGTGTAAGCTGGACATCTTCGCCGACGAAATCGAAAAGCGCCAGGTCGTCGCCGCCCGCTATGCGGCGGGGTTGGCAGGCCTCGCCACGCCTCCGGCGGTGATCGACGGGGCGGTCAGCGCCTGGGCCCAATATACGATCAAGGTCGCCAATCGCGACGCCGTCGCGGCGGCGTTGAAGGATCGGGGCGTGCCGACCGCCGTTTACTATCCGGTCTCGCTGTCTGACCAACCGGCCTATGCCCACTACCCGCGCACGGCCAAGGGCGCGCCCGTTTCGGCGGCCCTGACCCACGAGGTTCTGAGCCTGCCGATGCACCCCTATATGGACGAAGCGACGCAGGACCGCATCCTGGCCGCGGTCAAGGAAGCGGTCGCGGCGTGACCCGCAGCACTCCCATAAAGATCGCCACCGTCGTCGGGGCGCGACCCCAGTTCATCAAGGCGGGGCCCGTGTCCCGCGCCTTCGCCGACGCCGGGATCGATGAAATCCTGATCCATACGGGCCAGCATTTCGACGAAGGCATGTCCGACGTGTTCTTCGAACAGTTGGGATTGAAGACGCCCGATCACCACCTGTGCATCAGCGGCGGCGGCCATGGCGACATGACCGGGCGCATGCTGATTGCGCTGGAGCCGGTGATGCAGGCTGAAAAGCCCGACGGGTTATTGATCTACGGCGATACCAATTCGACCCTGGCCGGGGCTTTGGTCGCGGCCAAGCTGGACATTCCGGTGTTCCATGTCGAGGCGGGCCTGCGGTCGTTCCGCCGGTCCCAGCCCGAGGAAATCAACCGCCGGGTCGCCGATCACATGTCGTCCCTGTTGTTCTGTCCGACGCCGTCGGCGACGCACAACCTGGCTAACGAAGGCATTACCCGCGGCGTGATGCTGGTCGGCGACGTGATGTACGACGCCGCCGTGCAGGCCGCCGAACGCCCCGACGGGGCCGACATCGTTGCGCGCCTGGGCCTGACGCCGGGCGGGTACGAGGTCGCGACCGTGCACCGGGCGGAAAACACCGACGACGACGCGACGCTGAAATCCGTGGTCGATTTCCTGAAGGCGCGACCGGGCACGGTCGTGCTGCCGCTGCACCCCCGGACCAAGGGGGCGCTGGCCCGCGCCGGGTTGACGCTCGACGGCATCACCGTGACTGAACCGCTCGGCTATCTGGAGATGACCCACTTGGTCAAAGCCAGCGCCGGGGTGCTGACCGATTCCGGCGGATTGCAGAAAGAAGCCTATTTTCACCGCGTGCCCTGCATCACCCTGCGCGACGAAACGGAATGGGTCGAAACGGTCGATGCCGGATGGAACCGCCTGTGGCAGTCGCCGGAGACGGGTGCCCCGCGCCGCGACATCGACGCCTACGGCGACGGCAACGCCGCCCTGCGCATCACCCAGGCAATCGCTGCCTATCTGGATACCGACGCGTGAGCACGTCCCGCCACCTTCTCTACCTGGCCCTGGAAGCCCCCCGCGAGGGGCAGGCATCCTATGCCCATATCCACGAGATTGTCGGCGGATTGAAGCGCCGGGGTTGGACGGTCGATCTGTTCGCGCCGTCCTATTCCAATCAATGGAAGCGTCCCGGCCTGGCCCGCCGCATGGTCGAATACCTGCGCCTGCAATGGCGGTTGATGCGGGCCTTCGAAGAGGGGCAGCAGATTTACGTGCGCTCCCACTTCCTGGCTTTTCCGGCATCGCTATGGGCGCGGGTGCGGGGTGCGCCCATCGTGCACGAAATCAACGGCCCCTATGAAGACGTCGCCATCGCCTATGCCTGGGCCAAGCCGTTGGCCGGGATCATCAAATGGATGTGGCGCAAACAGTTCCAATGGGCGGGACGGTTGATCGTCGTCACCCCGCAGCTGGCCGATTGGGTCCGCGCGCAAGGCGTGACCACCCCGGTCGACGTGGTGCCCAACGGCGCCAATACGGATTTGTTTAAGCCCGATGCCGAACGCGGCCCGGACCTGCCCGCGCGCTATGCCGTGTTCTTCGGCGGGCTGGCGCGGTGGCAGGGCATTCCCACTTTGCTGGCCGCCAAGGCCACGGCGGACTGGCCGCGGGACGTCGACCTGGTGATCGTCGGCGACGGCCCGGAACGCCCGGCGGTCGAAGCCGCCGCGCAGGCCGACCCCGCGATCCGCGACATGGGCCGCCAGCCCTATACGGTTCTTCCCGGGATCGTCGCGGGCAGCATCTGCGGCCTGGTGCCCAAGAACAACCTGGGCGACCGCACCGGCACGGGGCTGTATCCGTTGAAGGTATTCGAGACCCTGGCCTGCGGCGTGCCGGCGATCGTTTCCGACTTTCCGGGCCAGGCCGACCTGATCCGCGACAACGACGCGGGCCTGGCCGTTCCGGCCGAAGACCCCGTCGCCCTGGCCCGCGCCGTGGCCGAGCTTGCCGCCGATCCTGACCGCGCCGCCGCCATGGGAGTGCGCGGACGCGACGCCATCGTCGCCGCCCATTCCTGGGACATCCGCGCCGGCGCCACGCAGGACGTGCTCGACCGCTTGGCGGGAGCCGCCGGATAATGAACCCGGCCAAGCGGCGGCGCCCCCTTCTGGGCGATCTGCTGGTCATCGACGGCGCGAAGATTTTCGCCGTCAACGTCGCGGGCGCGGGTTTGGCCTTTGTCTCGCACGTGCTGTTCGCCCGTTGGCTCGGCCTTAGTTCCTACGGCATCTATGTCTTCGCGCTCGGCTGGATGAACATCCTGTTCATCGCCCTGCAGATGGGCATGAACCTGTCGATGGTCCGCGTCATCGCCGAATATCGGGCACAGAAAAATCCCGCGGCGATGGCCCGCGTGCTCGGTTTTTCCAACCGTATCGTGTTGGGCCTGGGCATGCTCGCCGTCGGTATCGGCATCGTCGCCGTGCACCTGACGACCCCAAGCGACGCAGCCGACCTGCGCGGCGCGTTCTACGCCATGTTACCCCTGGCCATCGTCATGGCCCTGTTCCAGCAGCGGGCCGCCGTCCTGCAAGGGTTGGAGCAGGTCTTTCGCGCCGCCGCCGCGCAAGAGATCATTCGCCCCGTTCTGCTGCTGGCCGTCGTCTTCGTCGCCATGCAAGTGTTACCCCTGGACGCGACGATGTTGATGGCCGCGAACCTGATCATTACCGCCGTCGTCCTGATCCTGTTAATGGCGCAGACACAAGCGCGCCTGAACGCCGAGCCCGCATCGGACGCAACCGACGCCCCGACCTGGCGGACGTGGCTTCGGATCAGCTTGCCTTATGTCGCAGTTACCGGGCTGACGATTTTGCTGACCCAGATGGATGTTTTGATGATCGGCCATCTGCTGGGGCCGGAACAGGCCGGGCTCTACGCGCCTGCGGCCAAGGTCGCAATCCTGGCGACGTTCCCGGTGGTCGCGATCCGATCCCGGTTCGGGCCAATGGCGGCGCGGATGTTCGCCGAGGGGCGAACGGCGGACCTGCAATCGCGGCTCAACACCGCGACGGGGTTGTCGGTCGCGGCCTGTCTTTGCGTCATCGTCGTGATCCTGCCCGGGCGTGATCTGATCCTGGGCTTGTTCGGCGATGCCTTTACCCCCGCCGGCGGCGCGGTGATGATTTTAGGCCTGGGTTATCTGGCCTACTCCCTGTTCGGCGCGGTCGAGATGTTCTTCCTGGTCGGGCCATTCGAACGGGCCAACGCCTGGCTGGCCGCACTGACCCTGGGCGTCAACCTAGTCCTGAACCTGATCCTCATCCCCCATCTAGGCATCGACGGCGCCGCTGTCGCAACCGCCGCCGCCATTGTGTTCCGCGCCGCTTCGGGCGCGATCCTGGTGTATCGGCGCACGCGCCTGATGCCCTGGGGACTTTCGAAAACCGAAGGACTGCCGTCGTGACCTTGGTTCTGTTTCTCAGTGGCGCATTGTTGGCCGTGATGGCTGTGGTCGAGTTCGCCACCTTCTTCCGCCTTCGCCGGATTACGTTTCTGACCGCTGTCCATGTGCTGATCGCCATCGGCTATTGCCTACCGCCGTTCCTGATCCAACTTCTTCCCGGCACATCATGGGAACGTGGCGTCACCACCGCCGCCGACCCCAACCCCTGGGGAGCGCGGCTGTACATCCTCGATCTCGCAGACCATCTGAATTTGCCCGCCAACACCTTCATTTCGGTGGGCATTATTCTTTTCGGGGCTTATGCGGTCATGGCGGCTGCGTACTTTGCGGTTTCCCACAAAGGCCCAAGCTCCCTGAATAGCCGTGGTCTATCGGTTCCGGCTTTAACAGGCATTGGCATTTTCCTTGGGCTTGTCTCGGTCGCAGCCATGACGCTCTATGCCTCACAGTTCGAAAGCTTCCGTCATTTCATCGGAACCGGGATGCATATTCGAAACGGGACCGCGACGGCGAAGTGGGGTTCGCTGCAGGTCTTGGCGCAACTTGCCCTGCCGTCTTATCTGATGCTTGTCGCAGCGGCCTTAGGCGCTAAAGGCAAATGGCGCGCGGTACTCGGCCTTGCCGCATGTCTCGTCTTCGCCGTTGGCTTTATCCGCATCCTCCACGTCGGCGGGCGCATCGAATTGGGCATGTACATCCTCACGCCTGTCGCCGCATTGCTGTTTTTGACGCGGTCGCGGACTGTTGCATATCTCGTGGCGGCCTGCATCATCATGGCGGTATTGATGATCTCCAATCTACCGCATGCGTTCGGACGGAACCCCCTTGCCTTCGGCTTGGAAACATTGCTCAACGGTGTCGAAAATTTCGCTCATCGCATCGTCTTCGTGGTGGCGGAATTCGCCTTTCCTCACATCGTCTCGGCGCATGCGCTGACCGCAACCCCGGACCCCATCGCGCTGCGGTATTTCATCGATATCCCGCTCGGTCTCCTCTACATGTTGCCGAACTTTACGGGCGTGGAAACGTTGCCCCCGATGGTGCTGAGCCTTCACGCCAAGATTTTGCCCTGGATACCCGTCGACCTATTTTCGTTCGGGTATTTCAGCCTTGGCACGCTCGGCGTATTGATTACCTTTGCCGCCTTCGGCGTGCTGTTGGCGCTTTTCGACGGGTGGCTTTCGGAAAGTGTCGGATGGTTCGGACAGGCGTTGCGCACGGCGTGGCTTTTCTACCTACCGTTTCGCCTGTACTACGCCGACCCCTACGCCGCCCTTCAGTCCGGGTTCGGGCTGATCACCGGCACGATCGTCGTTATCGGACTGGCGATGCTGGCGCGACGAACGGAGAAGCAGCAGGATAGGTCAGCCCCGTCCTAAGCGTGCCGCCGCCGACCTGGGCAAGGTCGAAGGTCTTTTCCTGAATGCGATCACCCGCCATGTGCACCACGCCAAGCGGCTGATACGGCGCATGCGGTTCGACGAACAGGCGGCGGGCCGGGTCGTACATCGGCGTACCGTGACCGCACAGCCAGTTGCAATAGGCGGGCAGGAACGTCGCCGGGGCCTTGTCCCGATAAACGACGTAGTTCAATGCCGTTTGCTCCGAAATTCGCCCGTACAGGTCGCGGATACCGGGGCTGAAACGCCAACGCCGCATCGCCGCCTTATGCGCCGCCTGCCACAGCTTCCAATGGGGGGCGTCGCCACGCAGGGCGAACACGCCTGAATTAAGGATCGGGTTGCGGCCCAGACGGTCGGCGATTTTCCAGCCGTATCCCCAGCGGTACATACGGTGGCTGAGACGCCGCCAATAGGGCTTGGGCCGCTTGTAATACATGGTGTAGCCACGGTCGATTTCCGGCACCACGGCCAGCTGCCCCGCCCAGGCGGCATCCAGGAACAGGGACAGCACCGAGGCATCCTGAACCCAGGCATCGGAATCGATCCACATATACAAGTCATAGCCGGGAAAATGATCCGGCAGATAGGGGCGCGAGGTCATCGCCTTGAAATAGCCAGGCGTGCGATCCCGGCCCGGGAAATCGTACTCCCAGCCCACGGTTACCACGGACACGGCGATCTCTTTCAAGGTCGCCACTTGCTCCGGCGTCAGGCCGACGTCCAAAATACACAGATCGAAACTCAACCCCGCGGCGCGATCCTTCAAGGACTGCACCGTGCCCATAAGTAGATCGAAGTAATTGGCGTCGGAAGAAACGATGATTGCGGTCTTAGGGCCGGTGGTCATGGGCAAGATCCGGTTGTTGCAAATGGTCCTCGGGCGGGCGGGCCGATCTTAGGCGCTGATGCGCCAATGCGGAACCTAGTTGTTTCAATGACGGGAAGAGGTTAAGAGCCAGAATATGAGTAAACGCAGCATATCCGTTATCGGGCTGGGATACGTCGGCCTTCCTGTTGCCGTCGCCTTCGGGCGCGCCGGTTTTTCCGTCGTGGCGTTCGATATTTCGGCCGAGCGCCTGGAAGAACTGCGCCGTGGGCATGACCGCACCAACGAGGTTGCCCCAGCGGACCTGCAGGCCGCGAATCTGACCTTCACCAACGATCCCGAGGCCTTGTCTGCCGCGGACTTCCACATCGTCACGGTGCCGACGCCGATCGACGACATGCGCCGCCCCGACCTGGGCCCGCTGACTGCGGCGACTGAAACCCTGGGCGCGGTGCTCAAGAAAGGCGACATCGTCGTCTACGAATCCACGG